>CAYRVP010000165.1:8473-9120 GCA_964427845.1 uncultured Caldilineaceae bacterium | reverse complement strand
GCCCGGCGTCACGATTAAAAGGTGCGCCGATGGGGCGCGGGGGCGTGCGGGTCAGGAGGAAGCGGGGGCAGCGGCGGTACCCGTGCGTGTCGTCGACACGACCGGCGCGGGAGATTCGTTTGACGCTGGCTTTGTCTACGGCTTCCTCAACGGTTGGCCGCTGCAGCAGACGCTTCACCTGGCAGCGGCGTGCGGCTCATTATCAGCGCAAGGAGCGGGCGGCACCGACGCGCAGCCCACCCTGGCTGCGGCGCGCGCGGCGCTGGCCGCCCAGGGTCTCTCGATTTAGCGTAGGGCACGCGCGGCCGTGGCTGCTACGTCGGGCCGCAGCATCGTCAAGACGTTTGTGGAGGACGTGCGCAACGAATTGAAGCCAGGCGGTTCGGCGCTCTTCCTGCTGGGCACGGGTGACATCGGGGCGATGCGCGCCCTGCTGCAGCCCTTTGAGGGCGCCCTCTACCAGACCACGCTGGACAGTGAAGCCGAGCAACAACTGTGCGACGCGCTGAAGTAAGCGACAACGGGTTTAAGGGTTCAAGAGTTCAAAGGTTCAAGAGTTCAAGGGCGGCGTCCATTTGCACGCCGCCCTTGAACTCTTGAACTCTTGAACCCTTAAACCCTTAAACCCTTAAACCCTTAAGCCCTTA
>CAYRVP010000165.1:0-8373 GCA_964427845.1 uncultured Caldilineaceae bacterium | reverse complement strand
AACCCTTAAACCCTTAAACCCTTAAACCCTTAAACCCTTAAACCCTTAAACCCTTAAACCCTTGACTCTGCTATTCCTGCCCCAGCGTTACCGCCACGGTGCCGCCCACGCGCAGGCTGTCGCGTCCGTAGGCAATGATGCGCACGTCGTAGCGGGCGCCCACCTCGGGGCGCAACTGCCCCCGCCAGACAACTGAATCACCCACCGTGCGGTAGGGGTATTCGCCTTCGGGAACGCCCGCCAGCTGCGCGCCGCGCTCATACCTTCCCAGGTAGCCAAGGGTTGTGCCGCTGATCGTGTCGCTGCCGTCGGCCTGCACACCATCGACGAAGGGGAAAGTCAGCGTCGCCGCGCCCGCCGGCACGGGGCCGGCAACGGGCGCAAGCTCGGGAATGAGCAGTTGCTGCACGCCCGCCAGCCAAACTCCCTCGTCCGTGAAGGCGTAAATGCGCAGGCGCGCCTCGTAAACGCTGCCGGGCAATCCCGGCCATGCACCTTCAAAGTCCACCGAATCGCCCATGCGCCGCAGGCTGCGCAAACCTGCGATTGTAAAGAGCGCATCCTCGCCATCGACGCCAACGTAGGTGATGTCGCTGCCGGGGAGGCGCTCGCCGGCAGCCAGTTGCGGCGCTGTCGGCCCGGCGAAGACAATCGCGCCGGGTGGCGCCGTGAGCACACCCAGCGCATCGAGGCCGGGCATGGCGATGCCGCTGAGGTTGGGCAGGCGCAGCCCTTCAAGCGCCTGGGGAACTGCGCGCAAATCGTCGGGAATGCCCGGCAGCTCCGGAAAGGCGGGGGGCGCACACGCCGCCGTTTGCAGCATCAGCAGCAACGTAATCAAAATAAGCAGGCGGGACAAATGGCGGGGTGGGGCGGACATGTGTAGAGTCATATGCGCCTCAATAGGTGCCCAGCTCGTGGAGCCGGTCGTCGCTGATGCCAAAGTGGTGGGCAACCTCATGCAGCACGGTGCGCCGGATTTGCGCGCGAATGGTCTCTTCGTTGGGCGGGCAGGCGCGGTAGATAGGACGCCGAAAGATGGAGATGCGGTCGGGCGCCACCAGTCCATAGGTGTGGGATCGCTCGGTAAGCGGCACGCCCTCGTAAAGCCCCAGCAACTGCGAGGGGTAACGCAGCCCTACACTCTCCAGCTGGTCGCGATTGGGCCACTCCTCCACCAGAATGGCAACGTTTTCGATAACGGCCCACAGTTCGTCGGGGATGCTGTCGAGCGCTTCGCCGACAATCTCCTCAAAGCGCTCGCGCGACGGGTAGGGGCTTGGGCTTGCGAGAGAATTCATTGGTTCAATCGTATGGTTGCGCCTTGGCGTTATATATGCGCCAGCGCGAGGGCGAGTGAGCGACGCGTCTCGGGAGAGAGGAACGCGTCGAGATCGGCGGGCAGGCTGTGGCGCAGCGCGTCCTGCGTGGCCGATTGCAGCGCGGCATAGTCGGCAATTTCGTCGCCCTCGGCTTCCACAGCGGCGTTTGCCACCAGCACGCTGCTCACCGAGGCGTCATTCAGGTCACCCAGATGCTCTTGCAGGCCTTTGAGGCTGCCAATCAGCCCGGCTGATTCGGGGCCCAGCAGTGCGGCGCTGAACTCCAGGTGGTAGCGCATGTACTTGCACTCAATGCGCAGGGCGTGGAGCGTCGCAATCGGGACTTGCTCGCCGGTTGCCGCGGCATGTTCGAAGAGCACCTCGAAGGCGCGTATTGCTTCGTAGCGGCTCAGGATGAGGCTGGGGAGCACGTGGCGCGCCTGGTGCGGTGTCGGTGGCTCACCGGGTATGCGTGCGAAGCGTGCGACACTGGCCCCCGGCGTGGCGCAGAAGCGCAGAAAACTGGTCACGAAGCGGCGGTACTCCTTGCTGTCAAGCCACTCCACCAGCTTTGCGTGCGCTTGTTCTCGATTGCGCTCCCACTTTTCCACAAGAGCCTGCGCGCCTGGTTTCTCCGAACCATCCTCACCCGCAAAGCTCTCGAACTTCTGTAACGCAACGTCCAGGTCGCGCACAGCGCCCAGAAGCCGCCCGGTGGTGCGCAGCAGGCGCATGAAGCGCTCGATCTTCTTGCTGCGGGGGTCAAAATAGCCAGCGTAAAGCCTGCCCGCCGCCCGCGCCCGGCGTGTGGCCACGCGCATGTCGTGCACATACTCAATATCGGTGGAGTAGCGCACGCCGGCTTCGTTGACGAGCATGACGAGCAACTGCTCGTCCCAGACGCGGCGGCAAAGCTCGGCCATGTGCTGGCGGTGATCAGGCTCGGCGTCATCCGCACCGGTCGCTTCGTCGCGCAACGCGAGCAGCGCCTGTTGGAGTTTGTTCAAGTCATCCGCGGCAAGGCCCGGCCACGCACGCAGCCAAAGCGCAATCTCACGTAGTTTGTCGCGCTCGGCGCCGGGCGCAAGCTCCACCTCAAGGGTCGTGAAGCGAGAGACGGGACGCCAGCGCTCAGGCGTCTCGTCCTGCCTGGCGTGCGCGCCCATGTCGCGCAGCACAACCACATCGTCGAGGCTGAACTCGGCCAGGGGCGCGCCGGAATCATCTACAGCGTAGACCGTTCGTTTGGCGCGTGCCTGGTGCAAGCGCACCAGCGGCCGCAGGCGTGTGTCGTCATCCAGGAAATCGCCAACCCCGGAAAGCAGTTCTTCGGGCAGGTCGCGGGCGCGCAGGTGAGGCGCATCGGGAGCCACATTGGGTGCGGGGCGCTCGATCTCGCTGCGCGTATGCAGCCCTTTTGGTGTGTGCAGCCCAATGCTCTTGGCGGTCATCAGCACAACGTCGCCTGCGCTGCGCACGCGCAACGTCTGTCCTTTGCGCAGGAGGCGCAAATCGGGGGCGTCATAGTAGGTGTCAACATTGACAACGTTGCTGATGGGACCCAGCGGGTAGCGCTCGGCGATGGTGGACATGGCGCGCAGCGCTTCCGCCTGCGCGACATCCGTGACGCGAAACTTGGCTTCGATCTCTTCATAAATCGGTGAGTCGGGTGCTTCGCCGTCCGCCATCTGTTGTTCCTCCAAATCGATGCCGTGCGCAATTGGCAGCGCGGACCTCCTCGAGAGGAGTATAGCACAGATTTTGGGGTCATTGCGTGAGAATGGTCGTCAAATACAAGGGGGCGCCCGCTGTGGACGCCCCCTGCACAATCGCTAGTCGACGTTACGTTACATCGAGCGCAGCAGTTGCTCCAGAAGGATGAGCGCGAAGAACGCGACCATGATCGAGATGTCCATTACGCCGCCCAGCGGCGGAATCAGCTTGCGTATGGGCTCGAGCACAGGCTCCGTCAGCCGGTAGAGAATCTGCACGCCGGGATTGCCGGGGTCAAGGTTGGGAATCCACGACACCAGCGCGCGTGCCAGCAGGATGTAGCTGTAGATTTGCAGCACGAAGGAGAGAAGGTCAATCAGGGAGTTCATTTGCTTTCTTTCTGTTCACTCAGTGCGCCGAGTTCCTGGCTGCGGCGGTAGGCAGCGAAGATGGCCCGGCTCAACGTTGCGCGCAGCGCATCCTTTTCGAGTTCGTAGAGGCCGGCCGCGGTGGTGCCGCCGGGGCTTGTCACCTGGTTGCGCAACTCGGCCGAATGGGCGCCCGTTGCGCGCATTAACTCGATGCTGCCCGCAAAGGTTTGCAGCACGAGTTGCGCGGCCTCGCGGCGCGAAAAGCCCATGTGCACGCCTGCATCGATCATCGCCTCGACCATGAGCATGATGAAACCAGGCCCCGACCCGCTGAGGCCTGTGGCCATGTCGAGGTAGCTCTCCTCGTAGACTTGAAGCTGCTCGCCAAAGGCCTCGAGAATGGCAGCGGTCTGGCGTAGCTGTGTGTCCGGCGCCTCGGGCGTGGCCATCCATACAGTCATGCCCTTGCCCACCTGCGCCGGGGTATTGGGCATGGCGCGCACCAGCCGGTCGTGAAAGAGCTTGGTGCGCAATGTGTTGATGCGCGCGCCCGCGATGATGCTGAGCACGAGCGCTTCCTTGGGGATGCGGTTGTGCAGTTCCTCACCGGCCTTGGGCAGCGATTGCGGCTTGATGCTCAGGATGACTACCTCGGCATCGCGCACGGCTTCGACATTGTCGGCTGTGGCCAGCACGCCATAGGTGCTGCGGATGTAGTCGAGGCGCTCGAGCCAGGGGTCGCTGGTGGCAATCAAGTCGGGGGTAGTCAACTTCTGCGCCAGAAGCCCCTTGATCATCGCCTCGCCCATCACACCGCTGCCGATGAAGGCGATCTTGCGGCCTGCCAGCAGCGACGCCAGCGTTGCGGCCTCCGTGTGCGCTGCGTGCTCCTGCGCCGACGCGACATCCTTTCCGTTGTCCTGCATGGCTGCTTTCCCCTCTGTTGCTCTGCTACGGGCCGGTTTCTCGTCCATCAGCCACGCGCTCCAAAAATGGCGCTGCCCACACGCACGAGGGTCGCGCCTTCCTCGATGGCCACTTCAAAGTCGCCGCTCATGCCCATGGAGAGGTGAGTCAGCGGCAGCCCGTGTGCGTGCGCCATTTCGTCGCGCAGCAGCCGCAATGCGTGGAAGACGGGGCGCGCCGCCTCCGGCTCATCGACAAGTGGCGCCATGGTCATCAGCCCCTCAATGCGCAAGCCCGGCAGTGCAGCGAGAGCGGCAAAGTCGCGACGCAGCTCAGCAGGTGCAAAGCCGTGCTTGCTGACTTCGCCGCTGACGTTCACCTCCAGCAGTATAGACAATACGCAGGAAGCGGCGATTGCGTCGCGGCTCAGGCGCTGGGCAATCCTGGTGCGGTCCACCGCGTGGATGAGCGCAAAGGGGCCAAAGGGGCCAATCGCCTGGCTGCTCTTGCGGCTTTGGATGGGGCCGATCAGGTGCCAGCGCAGCCCGCCAAGCCCAGCTGCGCGCGCAGCCTGCGCCTTCTCCCACAGCTCTTCCAGGCGATTCTCGCCAAAATCGTGCTGCCCCGCGGCCAGCGCCGCAGAGATGGCAGCCAGCGGGTGGGTCTTGCTTACCGCCACCAGCGTGACCTCATCGGGGTTGCGTCCGGCGCGTGCAGCGGCGGCGGCCATGCGCGCACGCACCGCAGCGAGGTTGTGGGCAATGGTGGCGGCATCAGCCGTGTGTGCTTGGACGGGCGGCATCATCCCGCGATTGTAACACGCAAGCGCTCTTGGCACATCAGGGCCATGTGCGCAATGACGCTTTCAGTAGCCTGAATGCGTGCTTGCCGGCTCCCACTGTTTCACATCCACCCATGCGCCGCCGCGCGCGCTGGAACGCTGGATGGCGTCCCACAGCAGCGCCATGCGCAGGCCGGCCTCGGGCGGGCTGGGATTCTGCATGCGTCCCCGCCGCACGCGCACGAATTGCTCCCACACACCCACGCGTTTGGCTACGGAAAGCGGGCGCAGGCTTGTCTCGCCGGGGCGCTGCACCAACAGCCGCTCGCCCCATACGCCGGTGAGGAGATGTCCCTGTGTGCAAAAGGCGCGCACCTCCGAGCCAATCGTCAGGCCGCCGACGGGGGCAGTTTGCCCCGATGCATGCATGGTGACGAGCGCACCCGACTGCATGCGCCCCAACACGGCGCCGGCAATGTCCACGGGTGCGCCCCAGGGCTCCAGCCGTGCCGCAACCTCCAAAATCGGGCCCGACGCTACGTCGCAGACGGTATTAAGCATGTGCGCGCCCGTATCGAAGAGAAAGCCACCGCCGCTGAAGCGCGCGTCCTGCCGCCATGTGCCGTGTGTGTTCTGCCGCCAGCTTTGCCAAACGGTGGCGCTGATGGAAACCAGTTCGCCCAGTGCCCTGGATTGGATGAGGGCAGCGGCCTTGCGAATCTGCGGCGAAAGGCTGCCGTTGAAGGCCACCACCAACAGACGCTGCGTGCGCCGTTGCATGGCGATGAGGCTGCGCGCCTCGGCGGCATTCATCACCATGGGTTTCTCAAGCAGTACGTCCAGCCCCGCCTCGAGGCAGGCGGCGGCTTGATCGTGATGCAGCACATGCGGCGTAATGATGAAGACGGCATCGAGCGCGCCCGCAAAGTCGCGCAGCAGGGCTGGCAAATTCGGCACGTGGGGCGGGGCAGGCAGCCCTGCTTCGGCGAAGTGCGCCGCGGCCAGTGCATATTGTTCGAGCAATGGCTCACAGAGCGCGACAATCCGCACCTGGCGGCGCACGCTCTCGGGCGCTGCCAACAACATGCGCAGATGATGGCGCGCCATGCCGCCCGCGCCAATCACGGCCATGCGAACGGGCCCCACGTGCAGCGCGCTGCGGGCGCGCATGGAATTCAATGGTTCAGCCGTCATGCAGACTCTCTTCCCTGGGCTATTGGCAATGCGCTCCACTCATTTTGGCGCGCTGCATCTTCGCACGGACGCACATCTCCGCTACAATCGGTCGGGTAGCGCACTACATTGTACGATGTGACGCCCGCATGGTCCGTTCGTGTGATTCAGGAGCAGCACGTGCCGAACCACTCCATCATACTCGCATCCACCAGTCCACGCCGCCAGGCATTTCTCAAGGCGCTGGGGCTCAACTTCACCGTGTGTGCCGCCGACGTTGACGAGACGCCACTGCCCAACGAGCCGCCGGCGGCGTTGGCGCACAGGCTGGCAGTGGCCAAGGCACGTGCCGTTGCGCGCTTGCAGGAAGCGCCCGCGCTCGTGGTTGCCGCTGACACGGTGGTGGCGCTGGACGAGGTGCTCATTGGCAAACCCGTGAGCGCCGCCGAAGCCCGCACCATGCTCACCGCGCTGCGTGGGCGCGAGCACCATGTGCTCTCGGCGGTCAGTGTGCTTGAGAGCGGCAGCGGCCTCCAGCATACACTGGTGCACGACACAGTGGTGACGATGCGCCTTTATACCAATGACGAGATTGATGACTATATTGCTACGGGCGATCCTTTTGACAAGGCGGGCGCGTATGCGATTCAGCACCCTGCCTTTCGCCCCGTCGCCTCGATAGAGGGCTGCTTTGCGTGTGTCATGGGGCTGCCTTTGGCCGAACTGCAGACATTGCTCGCCATGTTCGGCGTCGAGATTGCCGTCGCGCTGCCGCCCATCTGCATTGCGCTCGGGGCGGCCTCCTGTTGTCAGGCGGTCAATTTGGTGCAAATGGGCTAAAATGGGTGCACTAACTTGCCTTTCTTCGCGTATCATAGCGTTCTCTGCGCCTTCGCGCTGAGGTAGTTGGGGGCGGCGCCTTTGGCCAACCGGCAGAAAAACCGGTCGTACGACGATCTGGAAGTGGACGAGCGGCGCATGGGGCACAAGGCGCGGCCCAAGCGGCTGGCCGAGCACCTGCTGCCCGGCGTTGTCATGCGCGCCCGCGGCCACCACTACGACGTGCGCACCCATGAGCCGGAAGGCCACCGGGAGCGCCTCTGCGAAGTGCGCGGGCGGCTGCGGCAGGAGCGCACCTGGGGCACGCTCGTCGCTGTGGGCGATCGCGTCTGGGTATCGCCCATCGGTGAGAAGGGGGGGCTCATCGAGCACATCGATGAGCGCCGGAGCGTACTCTCGCGCCAGGACCCCTCGGCGCCGGTTGCCTCGGAACTTGTGATTCTGGCCAATCCCGACCAGGTGCTCGTGGTCTTTTCCGCCGCCCAGCCCGAGCCGCACCTGCGCATGATCGACCGCTTCCTGGTTGTGGCCGAGGCGAACGAACTGCCCGCCGTGCTCTGTGTCAACAAGGTTGATCTCACGGGCCTTGAGGTCGCGCGCACCATCTTTGACGAGTACGAGCGCATCGGCTATCCGGTCATCTACGCCAGCGCCAACGACGGCCTGGGGCTTGATGCGCTGCGCCACCTGCTGGCCGGGCGCATCACCGTCTTCACCGGCCCCAGTGGCGTGGGCAAGAGCAGCCTGCTTAACGCACTCCACCCGTCGCTGGAACTAAACACGGGCGAATTGCGTGCGTTCATGGGCAAGGGCAAGCACACAACGCGGGCGTCGCACTTGCTGCCGCTACCACCACTGGACGATCTTGTCGCAGGTGACGACGGCGCGTCCGAAACGTACGTGGCCGACACCCCCGGCATCCGTGAACTGGGCCTTTACGATATGGACCCGGCCAACCTCCAGTTTGCCTTTGTGGAGATGGTTCCGTTCCTGCACGATTGCCGCTACCCCGCCTGCACGCATGATCACGAACCCGACTGCGCCGTGCGCGCGGCGGTCGAAGCCGGCGCAATCTCGGTGCCGCGCTACGAAAGCTACCTGCGGTTGCTGCATGGCGACGACTGAGATGCGGCTCGAGGTGCAGGGGTGCAGCGACAGCAAGGAGTGATCGATGCTGTGCACTGCGGCAGGCACACAGAATATTGCCTGTTTTACTGACTGAGGCTTATGACGAAATCAACGCCACGCGTACAGGATCCCCTTGCGG
>CAYRVP010000164.1:0-9197 GCA_964427845.1 uncultured Caldilineaceae bacterium | reverse complement strand
GTCTTTCGCGGCGCGGGCGCGCGCGCCCGCGCTGACGCTGTGCGCCGCGCGCTGGCCGATGGCGTGGAGACCTGGTATCGCACGAGAACGCTCCCGCCCGACGCTCTCCTGCGTGACGGGCTGCTCGTGCTCGAGGCGGGCTACGCACTCGACGAGGCGCAGCGCACCTTGCTCGCGCGCGCGGCCCTGGCGCGTGGCCACGGCGTCTTTACGGCGCTGCGCCATCAAACCGACCCCAGCCGTGTGGCCTTGCTGGTCCACGAGGCCATTATGGAGGGGACGCTGACGCCTAACGGGCTGCGCGCCTTGCTGGTCGACGATTCGCTCGATGCCTATTGGGTCACGGCGCTCGACATCGACTTGCGCAGCGATCTCGCGTCGCCGCTGACGGCGTTGCGCGCGCAAACGGCGCTCAACCTCATTGCCAGTGCATTCTGGCAGGGGACAGCCGACGCCGTCACGACTGAAGTGATCCAGGAGGCAGCGGCGGCAAGTCGCGCCTGGGTGCGCGTAACTGTCGCCGCGCTGCTGCTGGCGGCGCTGGCGCTGCTCTGGTTTTGGCGCACACGCGCCGCCGATTATGGCGACGTGATCGCCGTGCCTGCCGGCGCCTACATGGTAAGCGGCGCGCCCGGCGCCCTCATGCGGGTGGCGGTCGACGCGTTCGTGATTGACCGAAGCGAGGTCACAATGGGCGCCTACCGAACGTGCGTCGGTGCCGGCCTCTGTACATGGGTCCCACCGGCTGTCCGAGACCCGCTGCATGATTCGACAATGGCGCAGCACCCCGTTACCAGCGTCTCGTGGGAGCAGGCCCAGCAGTACTGCAGCGTACGCACCATGCGTCTGCCCAGCGCCTCCGAGTGGGAAGTTGCCGCAAGCTTTGCACCGGCTACCAACCGCACCTATCGCTTCCCCTGGGGTGAAGCATGGGAGCCAGCCTTCGTAGTTGGCGGCGCCGAAAATGGCTTCACCGGCACGGCGGTCGCAGGCTCGCGCTCCCCTCAGGGCGACAGCCCGCTGGGCGCCGCAGACATGGCCGGCAACGCCGCCGAGTGGACCTCGACGCCTCCATCGGATGCGCTTGACCAGGCCATTGTCAAAGGCGGCTCGTTTCGCGACCAGGCTGCCGCCTTCCAGGCGAGCGCTTCTCAACTTCTCCCCAAGTCCACGCGTGCCCCGTGGCTCGGCTTCCGCTGTGCGGCAGGCGCGGCCAGCGGCAGGCCGTGACTTCGCCACTTCGCCGTTTCCGCACACCGGACAAGTATGCTACAATCGGGCGACTTTTGACCAGGCCCGTGGCAGAACGCTGCCTTGGCGAGGGCGCGCTGCCCCGGATGTGAGGTATTACCCGATGTCCCTTTCTGCAGAATCGACGAACGACGTGGAAGCAACCAGCTATGCGCCGCCGCCCACCCATGGCGAGCACGGCGTGGAGCCTGTTTCGCTTGCATTGCTGGAAGAACTTGCCTTTGCCGAACGTATTGCGCGCGAGGCGGCAACCATTGTCAACACCTTCTATATCGGCTCTTCGGAAGTGCGCTACAAGACCGACGACGAGCCGGTGACAGAGGCCGATCGTTCGGCCAACCTGCACATCCTGGCGCGGCTCCAGTCGCGCTATCCCGATGACGGCGTCCTTTCCGAGGAGTCAAAGGATGACCTGAGCCGCCTCAAGCAGGAACGCGTCTGGATTATCGACCCGCTTGACGGCACCAAGGAGTTTATTGCCCGCAACGGCGAATTCTCGATCATGGTGGGCTTGGCAATTGGCGGCAAGCCTGTGCTGGGCGTTGTTATGCAGCCGGCTACCGGCCTGCTCTATGCGGGGGCGCAGGGGCTGGGCGCCTATTTGCTTGAGGATGGCGAGCGTGTGCCGCTGACCGTCAGCGGCGTGGATCAGATCAACCACATGGTGCTTGTCAGCAGCCGCAGCCACCGCCAGCAGATTGTCGACAGGATGCGCAAGGTCATGCGCATCAACACTGAGCGTACTTCGGGCAGCGTGGGACTAAAGGTGGGGCTGGTGGCGCGCCGCCTGGCCGACCTCTATGTGCATCCCAGCCCCGGCTGCAAGGAGTGGGACCTGTGCGCGCCGCACGCCATCATCGAGGCGGCAGGCGGGCGCATGACCGATTGTTGGGGCAATCCATTGCGCTACAACAAGCGCGACGTGCGTGGCCACAATGGTCTCGTGGCCAGCAACGGCGTTTGCCATGACGAAATCGTGGCGCATGTGGCCTCGGTCTGTGAGGAATTCGGCTTCAACGAAGACGACGGTTTCTGGTAGAGCAGCAGCCGAGTCGAAGTCTACAGATGTGCATCATGGCGGCGACCCTGAGGTCGCCGCTTTTTCATTTGCGCGCCGCAAACGTATCAAAGGTAAGGCGCAAGAGATGGCGAAAAAGGCCACAATGCAGCGAGTGCCATGAGAGCGACTTGAAACAGAGAGGTGGCTCTTCCCGCAGGCACGCGTTGTCCTCAACGGCCGCAAACAGCACGCCGACCGTACGACATAGCGACGACATCCACGAATCAGCGAAGGCGAACAACATGCGTACCAGAACACTGCTCGTCGGATTGCTCATCCCTCCTGCCATCCTCCTCATAATCGTTGGTGTGGCGTTCGCGCGCTCCTGGCATGGCGCACGTCTCGTGGGCCAGGCGCAGGGCGCGCCTGCACAACTGCTCGCTGATTTGGGCGAGACGCAGAGTCTGCGCATCCTTCCAATTGTCGAAGCCGCAGCCGCAGGTGACTTTGCCACGGCGCGCGGTGTCTCCTATCTCGTGGAGACCGATGACACAACGGTTCTGCTCGATCTCGGCAATCCCGACGAGTCGGGCGCTTCGCCACTTGCACGCAACCTGGCTGCGCTGGACAAGAGCCTTGCCGACGCTGACGCCTATGTGATCAGCCACTCCCATCCCGACCACGTCGGTGGGTTCTCGGCGTGGGTGCGCGGCACATTCGGCACTCTCGGTAGCCAGCCTGGCCTGGCCGGTACGCCCATATGGACGCCTGTGGCCATGCACTACCCCGGCGGCGCGCCGGCCGTCAGCGATGCGCCGGTGGTGTTGGGCACAGGCATTGCGACGAGCGGCCTCATCGCCTATCACGAGTTGTTTCCGATTACGCTTGTCGGCGGCATGCGCCCCGAACAGGCACTGGTTGTTAAAGTCCCCGGTCACGGCACGGTGCTCATCACGGGCTGCGGCCACCCCGGCATGGAGGCTATGGTTCGTCGGGCCGAGGCGATAACGGGCGCGCCGGTGATTGGGGTGGCGGGCGGGCTGCATTATGGAGCGGCGAACGCCGGCGACCTTCAGTCTCCAATCGCCTTCCTGGCCGAACGCAACCCTGAGCTGGTGGCCCTGTCGCCCCACGACAGCGGCGTCGATGCAATCGAGGCGTTGCGTGCGGCATTCCCTGCGGCCTATCAGCCCGTTGCGGTGGGCCGTGCGATCGTGTTTCCGCAAGGGGTTGCGCCCACCGCTGAGTCGGGCGCAGACCGGCGCGGTTCGTAGATTGCGCCTGATCGTCGAATCTACACATCAAGGGGGCATCCATCCACGGGCGCCTCGTTTGTTTCCAGATAGACAGCGCGCCGCCGCCGTGCTACAATGGCGGCGGCGGCGCGCGTCCTCTGGGCGCGTCCGCCGGGCAGTGCGCCGGTCCGCCATCTGCAACTGCGCGGCCGGTTCTGTTCAATCCATCTCAGCATTCCGATCGCAAATCCACCATCCCCCTTTCATCGTGCCGTCGGCCATCATTGCAGCACGCATCGAATAAGGCTACGAGGAGATTGATATGGCGCGCCATCTTCTGGACAGCGAATTCATCTTCGGCATCCACGAGCCAGGAGGCGAAGCCCACATGATTGGGTTGGACCGCCCCGGCTGGATTGTCTTTACAGAGGGAATCGGCGCGAACCCAGCCGACATGGGAGGCCGCGACTACCGTCCCTGGAGCGACAAGGGGCTCGGCGTGATTGTGCGTCTCAACAACGGCTACAACCCGGTGGGCACCATCCCCGGTGAGGCATACTATGCGGACTTTGCCGCCCGCTGCGCCAATTTCGCGGCCAACAGCCCCGGCTGCAAGATCTGGATCATCGGCAACGAGATGAACTTTGCCATCGAGCGCCCACCGGCCTCGTCGGTCTCCTTTGAAAAGCCCGCCCAGCCCACCAGCCCACTGACGCCTACGCAGCCTGCGCCGCCTACAACAACACCGCCTGAAACCTCACCCGGCAGTGGCTCCGGCGGCTGGTTCAACTGGCTCAAGCGCATCCCGCGGCCAAACGCCAACCACACGCCTGTGGACCCCACCGATCCGCTGAGCCACGGCCAGCCCTCACGCTTCAACGTGATCAACGAACCAGAGAGCGCAGCCCCGAAGCCGTTGCCCCCCAACGTGGACGCAGTAAGCGCCGACGCGGCCATGCTTTCGGATGGGGGCGGCGAAATCATCACGCCCGAGATGTACGCGCGCTGTTACACCCTCTGCCGCGACGGCATTCAACTTGTGCAGGGGCACGGCACAGACAAGGTGCTGGTGGGGGCAGTTGCCCCCTGGAATAACCAGACGCGTTACCCGGGCAACGAAAACGGAGACTGGATCAAGTACTTCAAGGACGTACTCGTGGCAATCGGCCCCGACCGTTGCGACGGCTTCACGCTCCACACCTATACCCACGGCCAGGATGCCAACCTCGTGACGAACGAGGACAAGATGGCCGAACCCTTCCAGAATCGCTTCTACCACTTCCGCGCTTATCAGGACTTCATGCGTGCGGTGCCCGCCAATATGCGCCACCTGCCCGCCTATCTCACCGAGACCGACCAGGATGAAGCGTGGCTTGACCGGAACATCGCCTGGGTGCAACGCGCCTATGGCGAAATCAACTGGTGGAACCGGCAAACGGGCAACCAGCAAATTCACTGCTGCATTCTTTATCGCTGGCCGCACATCGACAAGTGGTACATTGAAGGCAAGCAGGGGGTCATCGACGACTTCCGCGAAGCCATGAAAGAAGCCTACAAATGGACGCGCACGCCTGCGCCACCGCTGGCCGTCAGCGTGGGCAGCCAGGTGCGCACCAAGGATTGGCTCAACCTGCGCGCAACGCCTGCCGGCAAGGTGATTGCGCAGACGCCGGCGCGCGCCCTGGCCAAGGTAATCAACGGCGCGGCCACGCTGGCCGAGGGTGTCTACTGGTGGACGGTGGAAGCGCCCACACTCGACGGCACCATGCAGAAGGGCTGGCTGGCGCAGGAAAGCCCACAGGGGCTGACGCTGCTCGAGCGGGTAGACACCAACGTGGTGTCGCCGCCTGTCACGCCACCCGTGACACCGCCCGTGACGCCACCCATCAATAATGACCCCCTCAAAATAGGCGGCCGGGCGCGCACGCTCGACTATGTGCGCATGCGCAAAGCGCCAGGGCTAGCCAATAAACCAGCCGACGACGTGATTGCCGAGGTCCCTGCGGACACCGAGTTTGAGGTGGTGGATGGCCCGGCGCGCGTGGACAACCTGGCCTGGTGGTACCTGCGCAGCAGCGAGGACGGCGGCCCTGCGTTGGCCGGCTGGATGGCCGAAAGCGCGCCCAACGGCATCCGCCTGCTTGCAACAGTCGCATCTGAAACGGATGACGAACCCGAAGACCCGGGTGGGCCGGAAGCGCCCGGCGGCGAGGAGCCGCCCGGCCCCGCGCCCTTTGTTGTGGGCGACCGCATCATCACGGCCAACTTCGTGCGCTTCCGCAAGACGCCGGGCACGCTAGGCAAAACCGACGATGACGTCATCGCCGAACTGCCGCCTAACCTGCTGGGTATTGTGCGCGGCGGGCCGAAAACACTCGACGGCATGCGCTGGTGGCAAATCGAAATGCCTGTGGCCGGCGTGCAGCGCACGGGCTGGGCGGGCGATCAGGCGCCAAACGGCATCAAGCTGCTCGACAAGGCGCCGGCCACCGTGACACCGCCCGCCGCGTCCTTCAACTTCAAGGTGGGCGACCTTGTGCTGGCGCGCACGGCCGTCAACGTGCGCAAGACAGCCGGCATGCTGGGCAAACCCGCAGATGACCTGATGGGCTACTTCGACTCGCGCTGCACCCTCAACATTGTGGAGGGACCGTCCGAGGCGGACGGCGTACGCTGGTGGCGCGTGGGCGGCATTACGCTCGCGCGCGGCGAAGTCATCGGCTGGGTTGCCGAAAAGCTGCTTGACGGCACACTGCTGATTGGGCCACCGGCGCAGTTGCCTACGACCGATATTCCCAATCCCGACAAGAAGCTCTACCTGCATGCGCCCTTCATTGGCGATTTCGGTATCTCGCAGTTGTGGGGTGAAAACCCGCAAATCTACAACCGATTCACCTACGACGGCGTCTCGCTCAAGGGGCATAATGGCATCGACTTCCTTACACCCCTGGGCACGCCGCTTGCCGCAGTGGATGCAGGCGTCGTGGCCGACGCCGTCTTTGGCGACCCGGGCGGCTTTGGCAACTACGTCAGGCTCGTCCATCCCTGGGGCGAGTCGCTCTACGCACATATGGACACGATCAGCGTGAGCAAGGGACAGGCGCTGGAGAAGGGCGCGGTCTTCGGCACATCAGGCAACACCGGCTTCAGCGGCGGCCCGCATCTGCATTTTGCCATCCGCATCGTGCCGCTTGTGCGCACAGACGGTTGGGGCGGCTTCAGTGACCCCCTGCCCTACATGCGCCCCGATGACGTGCACATGCCCTCCTACGTGCTGCGGGATGTTGGGCCTTCCGATACGGTCAGCCCCGAGCCGGCCCCGCACGACTTTGCGCCCGGTATTGGCCCCGAAATGCCCGGCGTCAAACGGCCCTGAGCCATGCATCGCCAGTGCTTCAACAAAACCCCGCTTCGTGCAGAAGCGGGGCTCTTTTTTGGTTTTGCTTTTCGTGTGCGTGGGGCCCTACCACCACTCTGTACAGGTGATGGCCCTGCAGTAACAAACGCGGGCAAGTGGGCGCCGCCGATCATCAACATGGAAACGCCCCGGCCACGTGCACAGCTAAATCCACCAGAAACCTCGCTTTCCCCCGCGGAAGCAAGGCTTCTTGGCCCCCTATGCTATAATCGCGCACATCCTGCGGCTGCGGCGCATGGCCGGCTGCGCTTGTTGGCGCGCCCCTGAGACTGTACGTCTCCAACCGCCCAGCCCTGCTTTATTCACGGTCTATTCATCGCCCTTCGGCTGCCTACAGATATGCCCGACCTGCAACCCGGTTCAACACACGAATCCGACTTCATCTTCGGTGTCCACGAGCCCGGCGGCGAGGAGCTCATGCTCCAGGCCGCGAAGCCCGGCTGGATTGTCTTCACCGAAGCCGTGGGCCACGACCCCGAGGACACCTCGGGCCTCGACTTCACCACCTTCGCCAACGACGGCCTGGGCGTGATCTGCCGCATCAATCACGGCTACGAACCCGAAGGCACGCTGCCGCACAGCAGCATGTACGAACTCTTTGCCCGTCGCGTGGCCAATTTTGTGGACACAAGCCAGGGCTGTCACATCTGGCTGATTGGCAACGAGATGAACTATGCCGTGGAGCGCCCCGGCATTGTCATCGACTGGTCGCGCCACCAAAGCAACCGCACCGGTCCGCCCGAAATTGCCGACCCCATGCGGCGCGGCCTGGCCGTGCGCTTCAACGTGCTGCCCGACCACTCCACCGAAATTCGCACCACGCGCGGCGCAATTGTGAGCCCGGGCGAGGTGATTACGCCGGAGATGTACGCACGCTGCTACCGTCTCTGCCGCGAGGCCATCCACAGGCTGCCGGGCCACGAGCGCGACCGCGTGCTCGTGGGCGCCATCTGCCCCTGGAATACACAGACTATCTACCCCGGCAACCCCAACGGCGACTGGATTCTCTACTTCCGCCACATTCTCGAGCAGTTGGGTCCCGACAACTGCGATGGCTACGCACTCCACGCCTCTACCCACGGGCCGGACCCCGCGCTGCTCTCGAGCAGCCAGCGCTTGCCGCCGCCCTTTCAAGGCTACCACGAGGAATTTCGCGTCTTCACCGACTTCATGGCGGCCGTGCCCGCGGCCATGAAGCACCTCCCCGGCTACATTACCGAGATTGACCAAACACAACCCTGGGCCGACCGCAACGAAGGCTGGGTGCAACGCGCCTACGCCGAGGTGGAGGCGTGGAACCACGCACAGGAGATTGGCGGCAGCCCGCAGCGCGTGCGTTGCGCGGCACTCTACCGCTGGCCGCGTGTAGACAAGTGGTTTATCGAGGGCAAGCTGGGCGTCATCGAGGACTTTGCCACGGCCCTGCAGGCGGATTACCGCTGGCGGCGCGACGAACCGGTTGACGAGGAAGCGGACGCGCCAATGGCAGCTGTCGCGCAGAGCGGCCGCGCCTCAGGCTCAGGCGCAATCGCCACTGCTGCCGCAAATGAGAAGACAAACGTCGCGACAGACACCTCGAGCCCTGCGGCCGCCAACAAAGGCAAGCGCAAGAACACGCGCAAACGCAAGGAAGACCCCGTCCGGCCACGCTATCGCATTGAATGGGTTGACGACGCCTTCCCACCCAAGATGACCGTGGGCCAGGTCATCTCTGTGCCGATTACGCTGCGCAACACGGGCGCGCTCACCTGGCGCTGGAGCGGCGGCAACCCTTTCCGATTGGGCTATCGCTACTACCGCAACCGCAAGTTGATTGACGTGGCTGCCGACCGCGACCTGCGCACAGACATCCCTCAGGACGTGCCGCCGGGCCAGGTGATTACGCTCGCCGCGCGCATTGCCACGCCCGATGAGCCGGGCAACTACACCCTTGAGATGGACCTGGTTCACGAGGGTGTTACGTGGTTCAAGGAGCAGGCGTCGCCCGTTCTCACGCGCTGGCTGACGATTGAGGCGGCCAGGAGCGGTTCACAGCAGGTGACCGGCGGCAACGGTATGCGCCGCTCCGAACCTCCCGAACCGGCGTTGAACCTGCCGGTGCCGCTCTTTACCGACGTGATTTCACGCCTGCCCCACAGCAGTTCGCCCTACGCACGCCGCAGCCTGAACCAGATCAAGCACCTGGTCATCAGCAGCACGGGGGCCAACCCGCGCCTGAGCCTTGAACGGCTTGCGCGAGCCCACAGCGCGGCCGGCTACACCAGCACCGCCCACGCCTTTGTCGAGGATTCCC
>CAYRVP010000163.1:0-9204 GCA_964427845.1 uncultured Caldilineaceae bacterium | reverse complement strand
GCCAGAAGAGGGATAACCTTATGGCGCATTACTGTCTCGACATCGGCGCGGCTGATCTCCCCCCGGGCATAGCGCGCCTGCACAATTTCCACAGGCGTCGGCGCCGCGCCGCTGGTGGAGCCGTTGGGCGGCACGAAGCGGCCAGCGCCCGATCCCAGGGCGCGTGCGCCCCACACCACCAGCACGATGAGCAATCCCCAAAATGCGAGCATGCCGAGCCCGCCCAGCATCATTCCGCCCGTTCCCCAGCCCCAGTTCCAAGGTATCATCTGGTTAAAGTCCCATCCCATCATCGCAAAACCTCCCTGTGTGTTGGGCGCCAGGCGGTGCGCTGCTTTTCGCAGACATAGCCCAGGCAGCCGCTCTGGCTGTGCGCCAGGTAAACTACGCAGTCGTTGGGTGCCTTTTTGAAGATCTTCAGGCACTCCTGGCAGCAGAAAAGATATGTCCAGCCTGCATAGGCAAACATCGCGGCAGCCGTCTCCGGCTCCAGGATCATCCCGCATACCGGATCGGTTGTAATGGTAATAGGCATGCAAGGTCTCCTTTCCACTCTAAACTGAAACCGTTATGGGCTTCACATTTTTCTACGCAAGGGCGCAAGGTGCGCGAGGACGCAAGGAAAAACAAAAGCAGGAAATGGCCGTGATTTTCCGTCCGGCGCCTCTGGACGACAATCAAAGAGCATGATGGTGTTCCTGGTTTTGCTTTTCCTTGCGTCTTCGCGCACCTTGCGCCCTTGCGTTGAAAATGCGGTTTTCACCGCGGCATCGGTTTAGTGTCGTCGTATTGCCACAAACCGATCGTCCGGCTCGGTCCATGCCAGCATACTCCACTTTTTGTCGCTCCGAGCGCGCCAAAGGGCGGACAGCGAGTAGGCAATACTGCCTAATGCAGCCAGTGTCTGGACGACAGCACGGCGCGTGGACTACGGAGAAGGAGGCGAAAGCGAAGACAGCGGGAGGGAGAGAGCATTTGTTGAGCAGCTATCTGCACCAAACGCTGTCCGGTGAGGGGGATGTGCCTAATTCGGTGATCGTTGCCTCCTGGCAGATGGCATGCTGGCCACCAATCCATACCCACAACGCGTCGAACTCTGACTGGTGAATCTGGAAAGTGTTGTCGCATTGCGCCACCAGGCCCATGCGATATTTCCCGCCAACGCAATTGCCGCCTCCTTGACCCGCCAGGCGAGGTGCTTGATTCACCACTTCTCTGACCGCAATCTTGAGCTGGCGCCGTCGTTAGCCATGCATATCGACGGTAATGCGCTCTTGCCAAATACAGTGTGCACCATCCAACCTAACGTCACTCAAAAAGAGGGCGTGGTACATTGCGCTCGAACCACGGGTGGTATACTTCGGTGACCAATCGTCTGGTCGCAAATGTCGAGCAAACGCGGTTTGGCTGACGAAGCTACGTCGATTGGTTGCATCAGCGGCGAAGCCGAACACATGCTCCAACCACTCTTTGAATCAAACTACGTGATCGTCCTGTTCGTCTAAGGGCAGGTGTTCTTCTCGTTGGGGCTGGTGATTGCGCTGCAATCCTGGCGCCACAGCCGGTTGACGTTGGCGCGCACACTGAAGTGGCTGGCGGCCTTTGGCATCCTGCATGGGCTGCATGAGTGGGCAGACGTCTTCGTGCCTCTCCAGTCGCGTTATCTCGCCGCACCCGCCATCGACCTCCTGATCTTCCTGCAGGTCTTTCTTTTGGCGGCATCTTTTGCTTGCCTTTTCCAGTTTGGCGTCGAGATGATGAGGCCGTTGCCGGGGCGGTGGTGGCTTCTACGATTTGTGCCCGCAGCACTCCTGATCCTGTGATTTGGACTGGCTGTTGGGCCGCTGCTCCAGTGCCGCGCGCCGAGTCGGGGCGAGCCGACACAATCCGCAACATCATTCTCGTCTCAGAGGTCTACGCGGGCGGCATACAGTACACTACCAGGAGCAAGAAGAACGAACCGCCGATACGCGCCAAGGGGCTCCACCCCGCGATCAGCGACGACGCCACAGCCGCGCTCCTGCACCAAGAACTCAAGCTACGCGCAATCGACCACCGTCTCGGCAGCACCCCATATCGCTACAGCGCAGTCTGCTAATGTGCTGCGTGCGGTCAACCCATGATCTACGGCTCCTCAAGCCGATCCGCCTCCGGTAAGCTCCGAATCCTCATTGTCTTAAGCACAAGCCCAGAATCCGCAGCGATGAATACGGAGTCACGGAGGCACTCACCAAATTCTTCTCCGCCATCGACACGAGCAACATCGCAATTGCACAACAACGCGACCCGGCGGATATCCTGCAACGCGACCTCCAACTCGTCGAAAAGCAACTCGCCGCCAGCACCACCGCACCACGCGCGCCGACGAAGCATTCACCAGTGGTATTATGGACGCACCGCATAATGTGCTGGCAGATTCGCATCCCGCAACGCCGCGTGCACTGATTGAAGGAAGCCTGCATGTTTGACCCGCCACCCGCTTCCCCACAGCCTGACTTCCACGACCCCAGCGCGCGCCTAACCAACGGCGCGCAACAGCATGCCAACGCCGCCAATCAGGCGCTGCTGGCCGAAATGCTCCGCCACCTCGCCTATCTTCAGCCTATCACCAGCGCCGACGAACTGGGCTACTTCCTCCATGGCATCGAGCGCCGCACGCTGGACCGCGGCCAGCGCATCTACAGCCAGGATGAAAAGGTTGACCGTATCTACCTGGTTGTGAGCGGGCAGGTGGACGAACTGCGCGCGCGACCCGGGGCCGCAAGCGATGACGGCCGCGATGCGTCGCAGCGCCCCGCCGTGGCAGACGAATTCCTGCTGCGCAAGGCAGGCCCGCCTACGCTGCTGGGGCTGTTTGACCTCGTCAACGGCAAACCGCACAGCAGTTCGGCGCGCACCGCCGTCGAAAGCGAACTCATCGTCATTGAGGCGGCGCAGATCAACCGCCTGCTCTACAGATTCCCCGATCTGCGCGCCAGCATGCTGCCCGCGGCGCGCATTGACCGCATGCGCACCATGCCCCTGTTGGCCGGGGCCGACAATGTCGCCATCTCCTATGTGGCCGACGCCGCCGAAGTGCGCACCTTCATCGCAGGCGACACGATTTACAGCGCAGGCGAGACCGCCGACCGCATCTTCCTGATTGACCAGGGCCAGGTGCGCCTTGATTTTGTGGACAGAAGCAACCCGCACGCGCTGTGGATGGGCAACGGCGGCGACATGGGCTACGGCACGCGCCCTGTCACGGCCAGTCGCCTGCCCTATGATCTTGACCACAGCGCCGTGGCGGTGAGCGTTGTGCGGTTGCTGGTTGTGCCCCGGCAGACCTTTGTCACCGCCACCGGCATCATGCCCGAGGTGGAAGGCACGCGCCTGCGCACCCTGCGCGCCACCACGCTGGAGAATACGGGCATTTTCGGCGCGTGGTTGCCTGCCGAGCGCACGCGCCTGCTGGGCTTTGTGAGCCACTACTACCTGCCCGCCAGCCACCTGATGACGCAGCAAGGCGATGTAGCAGAAAGCCTCTGGGTGCTGCTGCCCGGCGGCCATGCGACTGTACACACCGTGAGCGAAGCCGGCGTGGCCCTGCCGGATGTGCAAATGGAGGGGCCCGGCTTCTTCAATGAAGAAGCACTGCGCACGCAAACGCCCGCTGCCAGCACGCTGGAGTCGGGGCCAAACTCGGCGTGGCTGCGTCTGCACTGGCAGGACTTCAAAGCCTTCCTCGAGCAAGCGGGCCGGACGGAGATGGCAACGCAACTGCGACTGAACCACCAGACGAAGCCCGTGGCAGATGAGGTCCCGCAGCGGCGCTATGCCTGGCTGGCGGACAACGAAAAGATCCGCATTGAGGTGCGCCGACACTGGATTGTGGCCTTGTCTCGCATTGCACCCGCTGCGCTGATTACGGTCCTCTTTGGCTGGCTGCTGGTGCTGGTGATTGGGTGGGAGGTAACCAGCGTCCTGGCATGGACTGGCGTGGCTGCGCTGGCGCTGATGACGCTTGCGGCGTGGTTCTGGGGGGTTGTTGACTATACGAATGATTACCTGATCGTGACCAACCTGCGGGTTGTGCGCCAGGAAAAGGTCGTGCTCCTCAGCCAGAAGCTGCAGGCTGCACCCCTCGAGAAAATCCAGGATGTCAATTTCAAGCAGGATGCCTGGGGCTTCTACTTTGGCTTTGCGGACCTTGAGGTGCAGACACCCGGGCCGGGTGGTAACATCCGCTTTGATCGGGTGGCGGACTTCGCGAAGGTCACCAAGGAGATTGAGAACGAGCGCGATGCGCGCCGCCGCCACTATCAGGCCACGGGCAAGAAGCTAATCTACAACGTGCTCGAAAGTCGTTTTGGCGGCGTCGTGGTGTTGCCAAGCCGCGTGCTTGGCCTCGCGCTGAACCCGCTCACAGCCGGCGCGGCCGCGCCCGCCGGCTTTGCGTGGCTTGCCCATCTCAACAACGCCCTGCGCCGCAATCCAGTCACGGGCAGCGTGCAGGCGGCCCTCCCGGGCGCCGCGCCCGTCATCCCCGCCGCGCCCACGTCTTTGTCCGACGCGCCGCCCTTGCCCATGGCGGACGAGCGTCAAGTGTGGCACAAACACTGGATCGTGCTTGTGCGTGTGGCCATTCTGCCGCTGCTGGGGCTGATTGCGGGCTCTTCGCTGGGGCTCTT
The DNA here is from genome assembly GCA_964427845.1 of uncultured Caldilineaceae bacterium. GTDB lineage: Bacteria > Chloroflexota > Anaerolineae > Caldilineales > Caldilineaceae > UBA5069. Next base: position 4,534 of record CAYRVP010000163.1, on the reverse strand, counting down.
CTTCTACCTGCGCAACATGGGCGGCGCGTTGGTTGCCGTCTCCATCTTCTTTGCGCTGGCAGCGGCCGCGCTCCTCTGGTGGAATATCGCGGACTGGGCCAACGACGTCTACATTCTGGACAAGGACCAGTTGATTGACATTGAGCGCAAGCCGCTGGGGCTGGAGAACAAGCAGCGTACGGCGGGCATGCGCCAGATTGTGGACTTGCGCCTCGAAGTCCCCTCGCCGCTGCACTATTTGCTCAACTTCGGCAACGTCTTCGTGCAAACCGCCGCGCAGGATGGCGAATTCACCTTCCTCAACGTGCGCGACCCCGCGGGCGTCATGGAGACAATCCGCCGGCGGCTGGACCAATCGCGCGTCGATGAGGAGCGTCAGGCGGCCAAGCAGCGCGCGCAAGAGTTCCCCGACTGGCTCGAGGTCTACAGCCGCCTGGAGAAGCGCCGCAGCGACCTGGAGAACGACGAGGATGGGAGAGGCCGACCCTAGCGACCGTGCGCAGATTGGCTCTACCAGCCGAATGAGAGCCGGTCGATGAGGCGGCGGGGGAGATTGGCTGTGCGCATTTGGCTCTGCGTGAGTTCAACGGGGTAGGCTACGCGCTCGGCGCGCCAGGTGTGGTGCTCAAGGTCAAGAATGGCATAGGCGGCGCGGGCGTCGTTGTCGCGGGGTTGCCCCACGCTGCCGGGGTTCACAATCAGCCGCTGGGCAGCGGAAGGCCGCAGATTCACCGTCACGCCGGGTTGCGGTTGCAGATAGGCGACTGAGGCACTGCGCCGCGCCACGTCGGCGGGCGCCGTGCCGCGGGGCGCATCGTCGGCTGGCGGTGCGTCTGCGTCTGGCCGACCATCCTCGGGTGCACCTACTGCCACCGGCTGCGGCTCAGGCTGCAACTTCCACTGAAAAATGGCGGGCTTGTGTGTGTGGCCCACCAGGCACAGTTGCTCGTCAAAGGCAGCAAAGTTCTGCAGCGCAATCGAGGGAGTCAGAATGTACTCCCAAACCGGTTCGCGCGGGCTGGCATGGGTGAGGAGAAGCGATTCGCCGGCCACGGGGCGCTGCGGTTCGTCGGCCAGGCTGTCGAGGAAGCTGCGGCTCGCGTCAGTCAACTGCTCCTGCGTCCAGAGAACGGCCTGGCGTGCGTGCGGGTTGAAGTCATCGACATTGACGCCGGGGCGCGCCAGTGCGGCCCAGTCATGGTTGCCGATGACGCAGACGGCGGCTCGCTCGCGTACAATCTGGATACACTCGTTGGGGCGCGGGCCATATCCTACCAGGTCGCCCAGGCACCAGATTGCATCATAGCGCCCGTCGGCATCGGCCAGCACCGTGTCGAGCGCCACCACGTTGGCATGTATGTCGGAGATCACAAGGACGCGCATAGTGCGCTTATCTTAGCACACGCGTGCGCGTGCGGCGAAGCAGAGCGTCAACTTGTGCAGGTGCGCAATTGTGTCGCCTTCGCCCCCGTCAGGTTGACGCCCGCACGCTCCATCACCTATGATCGCACCCGGCGCGCAGTCGTGTGCGCTGCACTGGATATCCCAAAGTGAAACGTCATGGCTCAAACTCAAAGTAGCGCAGCGCCAATCACCGCCGCGCCGGTGGTCGCTCCGGCAGCCGCTCCGCCTGCCTTTGCGCAAGTCGGCATTCTGCATCATCCCAAGAAGCCCGAATCACTCATCCTGGCGCAGGAGATCGGCGAGTTTCTGCAGAGCCACGGCGTGCCCGTCATTTGGCACGAATCGGCGTGGGATGCCGAGGCGGTGCTCGCGCGTATCCCCGCGGCTGACCTCGTGGTGACGCTGGGTGGCGACGGCACGCTGCTGCGCGCAGCACGCATGGGTGCACCCTTTGAGGTCCCCATGCTCGGTGTGAAGATGGGGCGGCTGGGCTTTCTCGCAGAGGTGCCGCCCGAAAGCTGGATCGAGCCGCTGGAACAGATGCTCGCAGGCAACTATTGGCTCGAGGAGCGGCTCATGCTCCACATGCGTGTGGAGCGCGACTTGCCCGATGGCGAGCGCCGCCTGCTCTGCGAGCACGAGGCGCTCAACGATGTGGTGCTCAGCCGCGGCGATCTGGCACGCGTCGTGCGCATTTCGGCGCAACTGGATGGCGGCTACCTGACAAAGTACACATGTGATGGTCTCATTGTCTCGACCGCAACGGGCAGCACCGGCTATGCGCTGGCGGTGAGCGGCCCCATCCTGCCACCCGAATTGCGCAACATCCTCGTCATCCCGATTGCGCCGCACCTGAGCATGGACCGCGCCGTGGTGCTTTCCGAAGGGGCCGAGGTGCGCTTGCGTGCCTATACCGATCATCGTCCCATGGTCACCGTGGATGGTCAGGTGGTGGTCGAGATCGAGGACGGTGACGAGTTGATTGTGGTGACCAGCCCGCATGTCGCACGCTTTGTGCGCATGCGCGAGCGCAGCTATTTCTACAAATCGCTGATGGAGAAGTTGCAGTGGACTGTGTAGTCTGCACAAATCGGGCAAGAACCGACCTCTTCACACATACGGATTCAATTTGAGCCATGACCACTGAGACAATACCCCCGCCCCCTGTCGAGAGCGCCCAGGCGCAGCCGCCTGTGATGTACTGCGCCAACCATCCCGGCGTCGAAACCTACCTGCGCTGCAACAAATGCGACAAACCCATCTGCTTGCAGTGCGCCGTGCAAACGCCGGTTGGCTATCGCTGCAAGGAGTGCGTGCGTCAGCAACAAGACGTGTACTACAACGGCAGCAGCGCCGACAACCTGGTGGCCCTGGGCGTCGCCTTCGGCGTGGTGACGATTGCAACCCCGATCATCGGCTTCTTTCTGGCCGTTTCCGGCTTCTTTAGCTGGATCATCGCGTTCCTGGCGGGCAGCGCCGCGGGCTCGCTGCTGGCGCAGGCGGTGCGCGGTGCAGTCAAGCGACGACGCAGCCGCAACATGCGCTGGTTCGCGCTGGCAGGCATCATCCTCGGCGTGCTGGCGGGTAGCTTGATCGCCATGCTCTTCATCGGCTTCAATCCCATGGGTGTGCTGGCAGTCTGGATCTTCGTGGCGCTGGCAGTCGCCAGCGCCCTGCCCTTCCTGCGCTAGCCGAAACATCGCCCCTTCCGAGGTGAAGCAACGCCTGCACACCAAAATTGCGGAAACAACATGGAGTATGATGTTGTTTCCGACGTTGCTGCATTCCCGGAATTCTTCAGTCCGCGACGGGGATTTCGTCATTCCATTTGCACCCGCGTTGGCGCTGTGATATGATGCGCGCAGCGGTCGCGCGCGGTACGTGCGCGCAGCCTACATTGCACCGCAGCGCCAGGTTCACCGTCACCACAGCACATAGCCGCCGGCATAGCCACCGCCCCATTGCAACGAAAGACGCCGCCCCATGACGAAGCGACCGAACCATCCCCAGCGCGCGCCACGCGTCTGCCCTGTGCCTCGCAGCCACAGCATCGGCGCATCTGCCTTTTCGCCCGAAAACAGACTCTCCAGAATCGTCGTGCTGCTTGTGCTTGGCCTCGTGCTGGGTGCACTGCTGGCAAGTTGCACGCGCGATCGCCCCCTTGTGGAAGGCGAAGTCTCCACTGTGGGCGATGCTGCCGTACCCATGAGCGACACGACAATCGGCACCACGCAGCCCGCAGCCGAAGACGCTATGCCCGTAGTAAGTGGCGGGGGTGAGCCCGAGGTTGAGGTGAGCGCCATCACCACCGACACGGCGTCGGGCACGCCCGACCCGAATGCGATCACCGTAATCGAGTATGAAGTGGCTTCGGGCGACACGCTGCTCTCGATCGCGCTCGAATTCGACACCACGACTGAAGATTTGCGGGCGCTCAATAAGCTGAATGCCGACCTGATCCAAATCGGCCAGTTGCTGCAGGTGCCCGTCAAGCCGGCCGAACCGACGCCCACGCCCGAACCCTTCTACCACACGGTGCAGTCGGGCGAGAGCCTAACGCAGATTGCTGCGCAGTTTGGCGTACCGTGGACCGACATCGTGACGGCCAACAAACTGCCCGACGCCAACGCATTGCGGGCCGGCATGTCGCTCATCATCCCAGGCTACAATCCCACGGCAAGCGCCGACGGCACGGCCGACGAGGGCGCGCAGGCATCGACGGCCAACGTGGATCCCCAGCAACAGGCAACACATGCCGTAAAGGCCGGGCAAACGCTGACGCAAATTGCCCAGATGTACGACATCGCCCTAGGTGAAATCCAGCGCGCAAACAACATTGCCAACGCCAGCCTCGTCAAGCCGGGCCAGGTGCTCGTCCTGCCGGGGATGACCGTCGCACAGGCGCTGGAAGCGCTCTCGACCAAGCACACGGTGGCAGCCGGAGAGTCCATTTCCGGGATTGCCAAGCAGTATGGTGTGACTGTGGCGGAAATTGTGCGTGCCAATAACCTGCGCAGCGCCGACTCCATCCGCACGGGGCAAGTGCTTATCATCCCGCCGCCCAGCAACTAGAATCTAGCTGCGACGCAGAGGCGCAAAGACGCAAAGGTTCGCAAAGAAAAGCAAGGGC
>CAYRVP010000162.1:0-9249 GCA_964427845.1 uncultured Caldilineaceae bacterium | reverse complement strand
ACCGCTCATCCGCGCCGTGGGGTTGAGCAAGCGCTACGGCTCAGGCGAGACGGCGGTGCACGCGCTCAAGGAGTTCAGCCTGACGGTGCAGCCGGGAGAGTTTCTTGCCATTATGGGGCCAAGTGGCTGCGGCAAGAGCACGCTCCTCAACCTGCTGGGCGCCCTCGATCAACCGACCGCTGGTGAGGTGTGGGTGGCAGGCGAAAACCTGGCACACCTCAAGAATGTGGACCGCTTCCGCGCGCGCACGATTGGCTTCGTCTTCCAATTGCACAACTTGCTGCCCACGCTCACCGCGCAGGAAAATGTGGAAGTGCCCATGATCGGCCAGGAGGCGAATGCAGCAGTGCGCAGCAAATGGGCGCGCGAATTGCTCGACCTGGTGGGGCTGGCCGGCCGCTCCGGTCACCTGCCAAGCCAGCTTTCGGGCGGGCAGCGGCAACGAGTGGCCGTGGCACGTGCCCTGGCCAATCGCCCCGCGCTGCTGCTTGCCGATGAACCCACGGGCTCGCTCGACAGCCAGAGTGGCGAGGAGATTATGACGCTGTTGGGCGATCTCAACCGCACGCAGAGTACAACCATCGCGGTCGTCACACACGACAGGCGCGTGGCGCAGGCCACGCAGCGCATTCTGATGATGCGCGACGGCTACTTGGTGGATGACCACCGGGTGGGTGACCCCATGAACGAGGACCTGCGCATGCTTGCCAACAGCCGCCTGGGGCAGGCGATCCTCGCCAATGGCAACACACCCCTGGCGCAGATGACGGCCGACGAAGAGCGGCTGCTGCGTACGCTGCTCCAACGCGCGCGCAGGGCAGGCGGGGCGTAGGCTGTGCTGCAAGAATTGTGTGTGATTCGAAGATAATGGCCTGCAGACGCATTTGCCTCGCAGGCCATCGTCTTGTACAAAGGAGTCCATGACCCCACATCCTTGGAAGACCCTCTCCACCCGCCCCATCTACGCAAACAAATGGATACGCGTGCGCGAAGATGTGGCCGCGCTGCCCAACGGCGATACCACGCTTTACGGCGTGGTGGCCATAGGCCATGCGGCAGGCGTGCTCCCCTTTGTGGATGCAGAACATGTACTGCTCGTACGCCAATTCCGGTATGTCTTCGGTGAGGCGCACCGCTGGGAGATTCCCACGGGCGGGCTGCACCCTGGCGAGGCTGCCGAGGCGGGCGCGCTGCGCGAACTGCAGGAGGAGATCGGCTACACCGCGCAAAGCCTCGAGTGGGTGAGCACCTTCTACTCATCCAAGAGCATTTGCGAGGAAACCTGCCATCTCTTCATCGGGCGCGGCCTGCAGCCGGCGACACTGCCCGCCGACGCGACGGAGGAGATTGAGGTCGCACAATTCGCCTTTGCCGATGCGCTCGAAATGGTGCGCAGCAGCGAAATCCGCGATGCGATGAGCGTGATAGCCATTCTCCACGCGGCCCAATTGCGCAGGTGAATGTTTGTAGCGGCGGCTTCAGCCGCCGTTGGAATGGATCGCACCGCGTCCTCGAGAACGGCGGCTTTTGCCGCCGCTACGCAGGCAAGGAGAACCCATGCGCCAGAGCGAAATCATCGAATTGTACGCTTACAACCGCTGGGCCAACGCACGCATCCTCGACGCCGCGACGGGTATTGACGACGCGCAATTCTGCGCGCCGCTGCTGCCGGGGCTGCCCAGCCTGCGCCACATCCTCACCCATGCGTACGGCGCCGAGTGGATTTGGCGCAAGCGCTGCGAAGAGGGCTTCTCGCCGCTGGCCATGCCTTCTGCCGACGAGTTCCCCAGCGTCAAGGCGTTGTACACCCGCTGGATGCCGGAGCAGGAGACCATGCGCGCTTATGTTGGGCAGTTGAGCAATGCGCAGCTTGAGGCGAAAATGGCCTATCGCACGACATCCGGGAAAACGTTGGCCGCGCCTCTCTGGCAGGTATTGTTGCATGTTGTCAACCACGGCACGCAGCACCGCGCCGAGGCTGCCGCAGTACTCACGGCGCTGGGGCGTTCGCCCGGTGATGTTGACCTAATCGTCTATGTACGCGAACAGCAAGCGGCGGGTCACGCATGAGCCTCGACGTGCGCCGGCATGCCGATGCCGAGGCATTTCTGGCCGAGGCGCTCGAGGCGCTGGAGGCCGCAGAGACAGCCAACAACCTGATTCTGGGTGTGCCGCTGGGTTTGCTGCTGCACCCGGAGCGCAGCGCGGCCGACGCATACTTTGCCACAATCCACGCAGACGGTGCGCTTGTCGCCGCGGCCTTGCGCACGCCGCCCCATCACCTGGTTGTGCACGTGGAGGGCTCCGCGACGGCGGACGGCGATGCGATTATCGCGCGCCTGCTGCAGGATGCACGGTCGCACGCGGTCGATCTCAACGGCGTCAACGGGCGCGTGCCATGGCCGGAGCACTTTGCTCATGCGTGGGCGCAGCAGACGGGTGGGCAAGCGCGGCTGGGTACGCGTCTGCGCGTGTTTGAACTGCGCGCAGTCATTGCGCCGCCGACGGCCTCAGGTGCGCTGCGCAAGGCAGGGCTCGCCGATGCGGCCACAGCAATGGCGTTTTCCCAGGACTTCTGGGACGAGGTGATGGGCGATGACCCCGGCCGCCCCAGCCCCGAGTCAATCGAGCGCAAACTCGGGGCCGGAGAAATCTACTTCTGGGAGGATGACGGCGCGCCCGTTTGTCTCGTCGCCAAGAGCCGCCCCATGCCCCATGGCGTCACGCTGGGACCAGTCTACACGCCGCCGGCGCTGCGCGGCAGGGGCTATGCCGCCGCCTGCACCGCCGCCGTGAGCCAATTGATGCTCGACGCAGGCTGGGCCTATTGTGCGCTCTTCACCGATCTGGACTACCCCGCCTCCAACCACGTCTACGAGAAGATTGGCTACCAGCCCGTGTGCGACTACGCCGATTTCCACTTTGCCTAGGCGGTAGCGGCGGGTTCAGTGGAGCGTCTCGTAAATGCGCGTCCATTTCGTAGCGGCGGCTTCAGCCGCCGTACCTACCAATTGCGTCGCGTGCCAGACCAGCGGCGGCTTCAGCCGCCGCTACGAAATCGCGCTAAGTACGCGAGGTGAGAACTGCCGATAATGCGATGCTTTGATATCGAATCAGATTGCCGTTGGGCGTTGTATCTCATTTGACACTGGCGCGCGCATACTGTATCATCCCGCCCACAACTGAATAGCAGGACTCTTATCCAGAGAGGCGGAGGGACCGGCCCGATGAAGCCTCGGCAACCCGGCAGTGGTGTGGCGATGAAGCCCCCCGCTGCGGTAAGGGTGCCAAATCCGGCAGAGGAATCTGGAAGATGAGAGGATGCCTTCGTCGCGCAGCCCTCATCCCCGTTGATCTGGGGATGTTTTGTTACCGGTCGATGGCAGTGCGCCACCCTTGTGCCACGCCCCTCATCTTGTAGATGAAGGGGTTTTGTATTTTGCAGCACAAGCAGGGACTGTATCGACCACGAGCCGCATTGTGAGACATCTTGCGCGGTGCATTCAGGAGGCAACACACACACATGGCAGAAAACGAACGCGACTACGGCTTCAGCACACGCCAGCTTCACGCCGGGCAAACGCCTGACGCCGCAACCGGGAGCCGCGCCGTACCTATTTATCAGACAACCAGCGACCAGTTCCGCGACACCGAGCACGCCGCCAACCTCTTTGCGCTCAAGGAGTTTGGCAACATTTACACGCGCATCATGAACCCCACCACCGATGTGCTCGAGCAGCGCATCGCCAGCCTCGAGGGGGGCGTGGGCGCGCTCGCGGCCAGCAGCGGCCACGCTGCGCAGACAATGGCCATCTTCGCGCTGTGCGGAGCGGGCGACCACATCGTCTCCTCCAGCCGTCTCTACGGGGGCACCTTCAATCAGTTCAATTACACATTCCCGCGCCTGGGCATTGACGTCACCTTCGTCGATCCGAAGGATCCTGGCGCATTTGAGCAGGCCATTCGCCCCAATACAAAGATCATTTACGGCGAGACGCTGGGCAATCCCGATATCACCGTCTTTCCCTTCGAGGAAGTGGCCGCGATTTCGCAGGCGTACAATATCCCGGTGATGATTGACAACACCTTTGCCACGCCCTATCTCTGCCGCCCCTTTGAGCATGGCGCGCACATTGTTGTGCACAGCACCACCAAGTTCCTGGGTGGCCACGGCACCTCTATCGGCGGCGTGATCGTGGACAGCGGCAAGTTTGACTACGGCAGCGGCCGCTTCCCCAACTTCACCGAGCCGGACGACAGTTACCACGGCCTGCGCTATGTGGACCTGGGTGCGCTGGCCTTCATCCTCAAAGCGCGCGTGCAAACGCTGCGCGATATCGGCGCGAGCCAGTCGCCCTTCAATGCCTGGGCCACGCTGCTGGGTGTGGAGACGTTGAGCCTGCGCATGGATCGCCACGTACAGAACGCGCAGGCAGTGGCCGAGTTCCTCGAGGCGCACGCCGACGTAAACTGGGTCGCGTATCCCGGCCTGGCCAGCCACCCCGACCACGAACGGGCGAAGAAGTACCTGCCCAAGGGTGCGGGCGCGATTCTTGGCTTTGGCATCAAGGGCGGGCGCGCCGCCGGCGAGGCCTTCATCAATAACCTCAAGTTGTTTAGCCACGTGGCCAATGTGGGCGATGCCAAGAGCCTCGCCATCCACCCGGCCACAACCACGCACAGCCAGCTCTCCGAGGATGAGATGGATACGGCCGGTGTGACGCCCGACTTCGTGCGCTTGAGTATCGGCCTCGAGGACATCGAGGACATTCTCTGGGATTTGGACCAGGCGTTGGCGGTGTCGGCGTAGCCGGTGTAGCCAGGACGAAGCGAGGCTTCCGCTTGCGGGGGCCCCGCTTCGCCCTGGTATTCTGGAAATGAGCACGCATGGACAGCACAGGCGCAACGACCAGCCCGACCGGTGGCTCTGTGGGGCTGGTCAAGGCGCAATTCTTCACCTTTGCCAAGGATGAACCCTTCGCACTCGAGAGTGGTGCGAGCCTGCGCCCTGTAACGATTGCCTACGAGACATACGGCACGCTCAATGCGGCGCGCACCAATGCCATCCTCATCAGCCACGCGCTCAGTGGTGGCGCGCACGCAGCAGGCTTCCACAGCCCGCAGGACGAGCAGCCCGGCTGGTGGGACGAGTGCATTGGCCCCGGCAAGGCGTTTGATACAGACCGCTACTTCGTCATTTGCACAAACGTGCTTGGCTCCTGTTACGGCAGCACGGGGCCGAGCAGCATCAACCCGGCCACAGGTTCGCCCTTTGCGCTGCACTTTCCGGTCGTCACCGTGGGCGACATGGTGAGGGCGCAGATCAAACTCATCGACAGCCTTGGCATTGAGCGGCTGCTGTGCGTGGCGGGGGGCTCCATGGGGGGCATGCAGGTGCTCGAGTGGGCGGCGCATCACCCCACGCGCCTCTTTGCTGCCATCCCGGTAGCGACCACGGCGCAGCACAGCCCCATGCTGATTGCCTTCAGCGAGGTAGGGCGCCAGGCCATCTACGCAGACCCCAGTTGGCAGAACGGCGACTACTATGCGGGCGGCCGCCGTCCTGATGCCGGGCTGGCGGTGGCGCGCATGGTGGGACACATCACCTATCTGAGCGAAGAGAGCATGCATCAGAAGTTTGGGCGGCGGCTGCGCAATCTCGAGCAGTATGGTTACGAGTTTCAAACCGAATTCGAGATAGAGAGTTATCTAAAATACAACGGTGACAAATTCACACGCCGCTTCGACGCCAACTCCTATCTCTATATCACCAAGGCCATGGACTACTTCGACCTCAGCCAGGCGACCGGCTCGCTCGCAGCCGCGTTCGTCAAGTCTGTCGATCTCAAGTACCTGGTCATCTCATTCACCAGTGACTGGCTCTACCCTTCCTATCACAGCAAACGGCTGGTGACAGCGCTGCATGCCGTAGGCGCAGACGTGACGTACCTCGACCTGCAAAGCACCTGGGGCCATGACGCGTTCCTGCTTGAAGTGGAGACGATGACCAACCTGCTGGGAAGCTTTCTGGACCGCATTGCGCGCGAGGCGCATGTGCTGCCGCCCGAGCCGGCCCCTGCAACGCCTGCCCTGCTGGAAAGTGACCCCGCATGACAGCCATTGCGCAGGCCGTCCCCGAAGTGCCGCTTCTGCGGCCCGATCTGCAGGCCATTGCCGATCTCGTGCCACCCCAGGCAGGCGTGCTTGACCTGGGCTGCGGTGACGGCGCGCTGCTCGAGTCGCTCAAGCTGCAAAAGCAGGTGCGCGGGCGCGGCATCGAACTATCCGAGATGGGCGTCCTCGCCTGTGTGCGGCGCGGTCTGAGCGTGCGCCAGGGGGACCTGGGTGAGGGGCTGGCCGACTACCCCGACGACTCCTTCGACATCGTCATCCTCGCACAGACGCTGCCCTTTCTTGATAATCCGGCCTACATCCTGGGCGAGATGCTGCGCGTGGGCAGGCAGGCAATTGTCTCCTTCCCCAACTGGGGCTCGTGGCGCTGCCGCCTCGATCTGCTCTTCACGGGGCGTATGCCGCTCGCCGCCGACCTGCCGCAACAGTGGTACGAGTCGCCTCGCCGCCAACCGTTTACAATCACCGATTTTGCGCACTTTTGTGTTACGATCGGGCTGACAATTGACCAGGAGCTTTACCTTGCCGGCGGGCAGCGCATTCAGCCACGCAAGTTGAAAAACCTGCGCGCGACCACGGCGGTTTTTTCACTCAGCCGCACGCATCCACGAAACGAAACTGCCTCGCATGAGCCTGCACGTCCACCTGCTTAACATTCACTCCAGCATCGGCACGCAGCCGCTGCTGGCCCAACTTGACGCCGCAGTCCACGTGACTGAAGGCCCCGATCTTCTGGAGCCTGAGAGCATCGGCGTGCTCGTGGGCGGCTTTCCCAATGCCGAGCAACTCGCTGTGTGCACCAGCTTGCACGCACTGATTGTCCCATTCACCGGTGTGCCCGCCGAGACGCAGCGCATGCTTCAGGCTCGCCCCGAGGTCTCGCTGCACAATCTGCACTACAACGTGGTGCCCACGGCGGAGATGGCGATTGCGCTGCTCATGGCCGCAGCCAAGCTGATTGTGCCCATGTACCGCGACCTGCGTGCCGGGGACTGGACCTCGCGCTACATCGTCACCGCAGCGACGATGCTCGACCGCAAGACGGCGCTCATTTTGGGTTACGGCCAAATTGGGCGGCGGATTGCGCGTGGGTGCCGCGGCCTGGGCATGGAGGTCATCGGCGTGAAGCGCACACCGCCCGCAGCCGGCGGCGAGCGCGACGCGGAGGGCGCCGAGGTGCATGCCATCGCCGACCTCCCCACGCTCCTGCCCCGCACTGACGCGCTGATCATGGTGCTTCCCGAGACGCCCGACACCACCGGGCTGGTGGGCGCTAGCGAACTTGCCGAGCTACGTCCGGGCGCGCTGATCGTGAACGTGGGCCGCGGCCCCACCCTGGACGAAGAGGCGCTCTACGCTGCCCTCCGCGATGGCCCGTTGCGCGCGGCGGGGATTGACGTGTGGTATGAGTATCCGCAAACACTCGAGGAGCGCACCAACAAGGCTCCCTCGCGCTTTCCTTTTCACGAACTCGACAATGTCGTCATGAGCCCACACCGCGCCGGCTGGCTTTCCGAGGCGGAAGTGGATCGCCTCGACCAACTTGCGGTGCTGCTCAACGCCGCCGCGCGCGGGGAACCGATCCCGAACGCTGTGGATAAGGCGTTGGGGTACTAGAATCATTGATCATCGAAGATTGATCATGGGTTGACTAGTTGACTAGTTGACTAGTTGACTGGTGGACTGGTTGATTTGTTGAATTCACCGCCTGCGTCACCCGTGTCAGATTCCCCAGTCCACCAGTCCACCAGTCCACCAGTCCACCAGTCCACCAGTCCACCAGTCCACCAGTCAACCTATGATCAATCTTCAATGATCAGTCATGTGTTCCCATGCTCGCCACCCGCGCGATTCTCCACCTTGATCTCGACGCCTTCTTCTGCGCCGTGGAGGAGCAGCATAGCCCCGCGTTGCGCGGCAAGGCCTTCGCCGTGGGTGGCCGCCCCGAGGAGCGTGGCGTGGTCGCCTCCTGCTCCTATGCGGCGCGGCAGCACGGCGTGCGCTCGGCCATGCCCATGGCGCGCGCCCTGCGCCTCTGCCCCGGCCTGATTGTGGTGCCCGGTCGCCACGGCGCCTATGGAGAGGTATCGCGCAAGGTGATGGCACGCCTGCACGCGCTCACGCCGCTGGTCGAGCAGCTTTCCATTGACGAAGCCTATCTGGATGTGACCGAGCTGGCCGGTGATGTGGCGGGCGCGTCTGAAGCGATTGCGCGCCGCTTGCAGGCAACCATTCGCACCGACTTAGGCCTGCCCTGCTCGCTGGGGGTGGCCACAAACAAGCTCGTGGCCAAAGTCGCCAACAACGTGGGCAAGGCGGCGGCACGCGGCAGCAGCCCACCCAATGCCATTACCGTCGTAGCGCCGGGTGCGGAGGTGGCCTTCCTCGCGCCGCTGCCCTGCGGCGAATTGTGGGGTGTGGGCCCGCGCACGGCCGAGCGACTGGCCGCGCTGGGTCTTCACACGATTGGGCAGCTCACCACCTGGCCCGAGGCGCGCCTGATCAGCGAGTTCGGCAAGCATGGGGCCGAACTCTACCGCATGGCGCGCGGGCGAGACGATAGCCCCATTGTGACGCAGCGCGAGCGCAAGTCCGTGAGCCAGGAGACGACCTTTGTGCGCGACGTGGCCGACGCCGACCAGTTGCGCAGCACGCTCTACGGCCAGGCACGTGAGGTGGCACTCGTTCTCCGTGGCAAGCAAGTGGTCGCGACGACGGTGCGGTTGAAACTGCGTTGGTCAAACTTCGAGACAATTACCCGCCAAGCGCACCTTGAGACGCCGACCAACGAGCATCATGTCCTCTTCCAGGCGGTGGCGCCACTCTTTGAACGGGCGTGGGACGGTAAACCGGTGCGATTGATTGGAATGGGAGTGAGCGGCCTGGTGGCCGGCCTGCTGCAGGAGTCGCTCTTTGATGTGCCCGACGCGGCTGAGGAGGAGCGCCGGGCCCGCCTGGCTGCGGCGCTGGAACGGCTGCGCGCACGCTATGGCGACGACGCCGTGCTGCGCGCCAGCGAGCTTGGCCGTGAAGAGGAGGAATGACGTTCTACGATAATTGACAATTGATGAGTCCACTGAAAAATGGTGTTCGCGCTGATTTTCGCGAGCGAGTAGA
>CAYRVP010000161.1:0-9443 GCA_964427845.1 uncultured Caldilineaceae bacterium | reverse complement strand
GCTTTTTGCCCGATCCGGAACCCGAGACCGGCCACTGCGTGCACAAGATGGTGCTCCACCCGGCCCGCCCCGAAGTTCTCTTTCAACAGAACCACATGGGCTTCTACCGCAGCGACAACCGTGGCGAGACGTGGACCGACATCTCAGCCGGGCTGCCCTCGCGCTTTGGTTTCCCCACGGCGCTGCACGCCCAGGACCCCTCCACGGTCTATGCCGTGCCGCTTGTGGCCGACGAACGCCGCTTTATGCCCGATGGGCAGATGGCTGTCTGGCGCACGCGTGATGACGGCGCACACTGGCAGCCGCTCACCAATGGCTTGCCGGACGGCGCATGGCTCAATGTCCTGCGCGACGCCCTCGCCACAGATCCTTGCGACCCCTGCGGCGTCTACGTGGGCACCACCGGCGGCCATCTCTTCTACAGCCGCGACGAGGGCGACTCGTGGCAGAGCCTCACCGACTACCTGCCGCCCGTACAATCCGTTGCCGTCGCACGCGTGGTGGCAGGCTGAGCGCGCGCCATGAATGACGAAGCAACGCTCGTCCACGTGCGCATCCCGGCGCAAATCCGCCGCCTCTACGGCGCAGCAGCGCATGAGCGCGTCAGCGCCGCCACTGTGCGCGACGTGGTGCAGGCGCTGGATGCGCGCTATCCCGGCATGGGTGAGCGGCTTGCAGAGCCGGGGGGACAAATGCGGCGCTGGGTCAATATTTACGTCGACGGCGAGGACATACGTAATCGGGCTGCGCTGGAAACACCCTTGCGCGCAGGCTGCGAGGTGATCATCGTGCCCAGCATTGCCGGGGGCTAACTATAGATTCGACGCAAAGCCGCAAAGGCGCAAAGGAAACGCAAAGAAAAACAACAACGAGGAAAAACATGAACTGGGCTGTTCTTGTCATTCCTTGCTGTTGAACTTCTTCGCGTTTTCTTTGCGGCTTTGCGCCTTTGCGTCGTATCTGGCTGTTTGTGCTACGAAGGCGTGCCGCGCAGCGTTACCCACAGGCTGGCTGCGTGATAATAGACCAGGTACGACAGCGAAAAGTACATCACCCAGGGCGAATAATCGGGGTACTGCACCAGCATCAGCAGGCATGATACCCCCCACAGCAGCCCCCAACTCATCATCAGCAGCGGCTGGAAGGTGTTGCGTGACGGGTAGATGTACTTGATGGGTACGAAGACCAGCACGGCAAAGAGGACCACGATGGCAAGATTGAGCCACGGATTCCAGTCCAGCAGAAATACGTAAAGCGCCAGGACGTTCCAGTAGGAGGGGAAGCCCTTGAAGAAGTGATCCTCGGTTTTGGCGTCGGCCTGGCTGAACTGGTAGGCGGACGAAAGCAGGATCAGCACAGCGCCCACCACGGCCGCGCGCGCCGGCAGTACGTCGGCCATATAGAGAAAATACGCGGGTACGAAGACGTAGTTTAGATAATCGACAATGTTGTCGAGCAGCGCGCCGTCAATCTGCGGCAGCACATTCTTCACATCCACGCGCCGCGCCAGCGTGCCGTCAAAGGAATCAATCAGCACGGCCGCGGCCATGAACCAGAAGGCCTGCACCCACAGGCCGTTGGTGATGGCAAGAATGGCCAGCAGTCCCCACACGGCGCTCGAGGCGGTGACCAGGTGCGTCAGCCACGCACTCACAATACGCTTGCGCGAATGCGAGCGGACCTCGTCTTCGGGGTCAAACAGAATGTCCTGTGTGGTCATACTCTTGGCCTCTCGTCCACGGCGAAATGCGAGGCGGAAGCGCCTGCGCGGTTTCCGGGTCGCGCAATTCTATCATACATACGCGTTACGGCGCACCGGCGCAAATGCGGCCTTTAGCGGATTCGTTCGACTTACGCATCCTGAAAGTGAGTCGACCCTATGTCCGGCCATATACCTAACGTGCTTGGCGTGCCTACAGTGCCCTTCAGCGAGCGCACAGTAGAGACAAACGGGATTCACTTGCATGTTGTGGAGGCCGGCCCAGCGGGCGCGCCGCTTGTCCTGCTGCTGCACGGCTTCCCCGAGTTCTGGCGCGCATGGAGCCGCCAGATCGACCGGCTGGCATCCGCCGGCTACCGGGTATGGGCGGTGGATCAGCGCGGCTACAACCTGAGCGACAAGCCCGCAGGCGTTGATGCCTACAACCTCAATGCGCTGAGCGACGATGTGGTTGGCCTGCTGGATGCGGCAGGCGTGGAGCGGGCGGCAGTTGTCGGGCACGACTGGGGAGCGGCTGTTGCGTGGTGGGCGGCCAATCGCTATCCAGAACGAGTGTCGCACCTGGTGGCCATGAATACGCCCCACCCGGTGGTCGGCATGCGCCAGTTTCGTTCGAGCTGGAGGCAGCGGCTGCGCAGCAGCTACGTCGTGTTCTTTCAAATACCCAGACTACCCGAGGCCCTGTTGCGCGCGGGCGACTGGCGCAGGCTGGCGCAAAGCATGCGCGGCTCGGGGCGCGCATGCGCCTTTAGCGTGGGCGACATGGTGGTGCTGCGCAGTGCGTGGTCGCAGCCGGGGTCCATCACTGCCATGCTCAACTGGTATCGCGCGTTGGGCAAAGCGCCCCGCCTGCCCAACCTGCGCATCAAACCGCCCGCCCTCATCATCTGGGGCGCAAAGGACAACTTCGTTGGGCGCGAGGCGGCGGTGGAGAGCGCCGCGCTTTGTGACAACGCGCGCCTCGAATTCATCGAAGATGCGACGCACTGGGTGCACCATGAGGAGCCTGAACGCGTCGGCCAGTTGCTTCTCGAGTTTCTCGGCGGGTAGAAGCGACGCAGCGCCCTCTTTACGCTCTGCGCGCCGGCCAGAGCAGCAGCGCGGCCACAATCGCCAGCATGGCCCACGAAATGACCGTGCCCAGCGTGCGCGCGGGTGTGCTGCCCATGCGCAGTTCGATTGTGTGTTCGCCCGCGGGCACATCGAGTTCCATCAGCCCCGCAGCGCCGGCAATGCGCACGGGTGCGGGTGCGCCGTCAATTGTGGCATGCCAACCGGGGAAGTAGAGCAGATTGACGCGCACCACGCCGGGCGTTTGCATGGCCACGACGCCGCCAAAGCGGCTCCCTGCCGAATCCTGGCGCAGCACGCGGCCCGCGCCCGACTGAATCATCAGGCGCGTCAGCGCATTGGTGCGCCCGTGCACCTCGGCATAATCGGGGCTGGCGTAGTCCGCGCTCATGGGTGAGGACGTGAAGAGCGCCTCCGTCCACTGCGTGCCGGTGATCATGTCCGGGTGCTCCGCCTCAAAGCGGTAGATGGCGCGCCCATCCTCGCGCCACGGTTCAATCGGCTGGAGCGCAGGGTCGGCATAGGATGCCGTACCCACCACCGCCAGCAGCGCAAAGAGCAGCAACCCGCTGCCGTCCTCGTGCAGGGGATGCGCGCCGGCGTAAAGCTGCGGTCGCAGCGCCAGCAACTGCACCAGCGCCAGCCCCGCCAGCGCACAGGTTGTAAACGAAACCAGCAGCAACAGCCGCCAGGGGAACTGAATGACGGCCAGCGTCGGAGTCGCCTCCCAGAGCGGTTTGCTGATGGGGGCCATGACCAGCATTACCCCCAGACTGGCGGCGGCGAGGAAGATCATCAGCGCGCGCTGGTTGCGGTTCATGCCGCGCCGCAGGCCCAAGAGCCCCGCCGTAGCCAGGACCAGCGCAAGCGCGCCCACCTGGAAACCCATGCCGTCGTTGGCGCCCAGCGGATCATCCGAGTAGCCGTAACTCCAGAAGGGGCTGAAGTACTGGCCCCACTGCACAAAGTGGTTGCGGAAGTCATAGGTGTTGGTTGTGTAGACCTGCTGGCTCAGCAGCCGCTGCTCTGCCAGCAGGGGCGCGAGGAAGACGGCGCAGAGCAGCAGCCCGCCTGCGCCCGCTGCGGCCGCCAGCCCTGCACGCTGGAGCAGCGCGCGCCCGGCGCCACCATCACCCTTGCGATCGCGACTCCACAGCCAGATCAGCCGAAAGAGCACGAAGAGCACCAGCAGCGGCGTCACCGCCAGCACGGCGAAACTGTGCGTCAGCCACGTGGCGGCGAGCAGGAGCATGGCACGCGCCAGCCGCCGCCAGCCCGGTGCGCCGCCCTGCAGCAGCAATTTGTCAAAGGCCAGAAAGAGCCACGGTAGCCAGAGGAAGAGCAGCGACTCGTTAAGCGCACCGCGCACGTAGACATCGAGCAGGTGATAGGGCGCGTAGACATAGAGCAGCGCGCCGGCCGCCGCCGCCAGGCGTGTGCCATCGATGGCCGCGCGCCCCTGTGTGCGCGGCGGCGCATCGCTCCAGTGCAGCAGCAACCGGTACATGCCCACGCCGCTGACCAGAATCCCTGTAATCCACGTGAACTTGACGGCAACGGTAAAACCCGCGCCCAGTAGCGCAAACAGGGAGACTGTGTAGAAGCCCAGCGGCGGCACAATGATGAAGGTGGGGTAGCCGTAGCCCTGCAGGTGGTGCATAGCCCAACGCGGCCAGAGCGCGCCGCTGCGTAGCGACGCGTCAAACATCATGGGGTAGAAGACGCTGTGGCGGCCGTCGTGGGCGTTGTAGAAGTAGAGGCCGGGGGCGAGCAGCGGGGCCAGCGCGGGGAGGCTCAACAGGAGCAACAGCAGCAGATAGGGGTCGAGCGCGCGCAGTCGCGCGGCAAGGCGGTGTGACATGTCAGAGCCCACGTGCGAAATTTCTGTACGCAGAAAGAGCGGAAAGAGCGGAAACGGCAGAAAAGGCAGGAAACAACCTATACGCTGAGCGGGTGCAAAGACGATCCGCGTAGAATGGGCTTCCTGCCGTTTCCGCCGTTACCGCTTTTCCCGCACTTTCTGCGTACAGAAATCTGGTTGTTATGAGAGCAGCCGCCGCGCCTCGACGACGTTGGAAAGCCTGTCCATCCTGGTGAGGATGCGCATGAGTTGCGTGGCGTCCTCGATCTCCAACTGCGCCGTGATGATGGCGAGGTTGTTCTTCTGCCCGGTCAGCGCTTCAATGCTGCGCATGTTGATGTGCTCGTCGGCCACCAGCCCCGCAATGTCGCGCACAAGCCCCTGCCTGTCGTACGCGCTCACCTGCACCTTGACAGGGTAGGTCTTCTCCGGCTTGGAGGTCCATTGCACGTCGACGAGGCGACCATCAGCGCCCTTGCGCAGCGTGGCCACCATGTTGGGGCAACTGATACGATGGATGGTGACGCCGCGGCCGCGCGTCACGTAGCCCACAATGGGGTCACCCGGCACGGGGTTGCAGCAGCGTCCCAGGTTGGTGAGAAGCCCCTCCACCCCCTGCACGCGCAGGCTGTCATGGTCGCCGCGCGTTTCTTCGGCGCGCGGCGTGGCCGAAGGGCTGGTCGTCCAGATGCCATCCATCATTGCGGATTGGCGGGCGCGCTCGCGCTGCTCCTGGTCCATGAGCTTCTGCGCAATCTGCTGCGAATTGACATCGCCATAGCCGATTGCGGCCATGAAGTCATCCACCTTCTCGAAATTGAAGAGCTTGCTTAGCTCTTCAAAGGAGACGGTGGAGGAGAGGCGGCGCAGTTCGCGCTCAAGCAGTTGCCGCCCACGCGTGATGTTTTCGTCGCGATTCTGCTTGCGCAGCCAGGCGCGAATCTTGCTGCGCGCCCGCTGCGTGGCGACGTACTCGAGGCTGGGGTTGAGCCAGTCGCGGCTTGGCCCCCCCTTCTTGGCTGAGATAATCTCAACCTGATCGCTGTTCTGCAACTGATAATCCAGCGGCACAAGCTTGCCGTTGACGCTGCCGCCGCGGCAGCGGTGGCCAAGCTCGGTGTGAATCGCGTAGGCAAAGTCGATGCAGGTGGAACCCTTGGGCAAGTCGATGATGTCGCCGCGCGGCGTAAAGACGAAGACATGCTCGTTGAACATGTCGGTCTTCATGCCCGCCACAAACTCCTCGGCGTCGGTCACCTCGTTGCGCCACTCCATTACCTGGCGCATCCAGTGACGCATCATGCTGACCTTGTTGGTCATGTACTGGTCGGCGGAACTCTGCTCCTTGTACTGCCAGTGGGCAGCGATGCCGAACTCAGCCTCGCGATGCATATCGCGCGTGCGGATCTGGATTTCCATGGGACGCCCGCTGCGGTGGCTGAGCACCGAAGTGTGCAGGCTACGGTACATGTTGTTCTTGGGGTTGGCGATGTAGTCGTCAAACTCGCCTGAAATGGGCCGCCAGATGCTGTGCACCACCCCCAGCGCGCCGTAGCACTGAGCCTCGGAGTCCACCAGCACGCGCAGCGCCAGCACATCATAGATCTGATCAAAACCCACGCCCTTGCGCTGCATCTTGCGGTAGATGCTGTAGATGTGCTTGGGGCGTGCGCTGACATCGGCATCAATGCCCGCCTTGGTCAGTTCGCGCTCGATTTCGTTCTTGGTGACAATGAGGAGCTTTTCGCTCTCGGGCTGCTTCTGCAGGATCGCCTTCATCAGATCCTTGTAGGTGGCAGGCTCGAGGTAGCGGAAGGAGAGGTCCTCCAATTCGGACTTGACGGGCCAGATGCCCAGGCGGTTGGCGAGAGGCGCAAAGATTTCCAGTGTTTCGCGTGCAATGCGCCTGCGCTTGTGCTCCTTTTGGCTGCTCAGGGTGCGCATGTTGTGCAGCCTGTCGGCCAGCTTGATAAGCACGACGCGCACGTCATCGACCATGGCAATGAACATCTTGCGCAGCGATTCGGCCTTGTGGTTGGCAATGCCCGCGCGAGCGCTGCCCATCTCGTTGATGCGCTTGAGTTTGGTGACGCCATCCACCAGCGACGCGATCTCTGCGCCAAACTGCTCGCTGATGTACTCGATTGTGAAATCGGTGTCTTCGGCCACGTCATGAAGCAGCCCCGCAGCCACGCACTGCGGGTCCATGCCCAGCTCGATGAGAATCTGCGCGACCGCGATGGGATGCAGAATGTAGGGTTCGCCGCTCTCGCGCCGCTGGTTGCGGTGTGCGTAACTGGCAAGCATATAGGCGCGCACCAGCAGCATGGTGTCTTCGGCGCGGTACGCATCGCCCAGCCCATGCAGAAGGCGCTCAATCGCTGAGATTTCATCGGCTTCAGGCGCAATCCGAATGAGCTCGGCTTGCGCCGGCGCCTCGCCCTTGTCGGTCTTCTCTTTGGCGACCACCATGGGCAGCGGGTCTACGTTACGCAGCGCGACAAAGAGCGGCTCGTAGGCCGCGCTGCCTGCGCCTGCGGGCTTCTGGGCGGGCGGTTGGCTGCTGTTGACGGAACCGTTTGCTGAGCCGTTGGCGGCGCCTGTCTTCGCAATGCCATTGGCGTTGCCGGTCGTGACCGTGCCGTTCTGGTCAGGGAGCATGGAAGCACTCTCCTCGTCCGGGACAACACCCGGAGCCAAAGCGATGCAGCGTAGCGCGGGGGAGTCCGCATACGTGCGGCGAAGCCGCGCTGATCGCTCATCTATTGTACCGTAAGGCGGTACGTCTGCCAATGGCAACGCGAGGAGCCCATCCCCCCAGGGGAGGGGGGAGGGAATGATTGACAAATCGTCAAGGACATGGTATATTTCAGCCTGAAACAAAGTCTTCGTAGGTGCTACTATTTGCTCGAATTCTTGAGCCTTCCCCGCTGAATCCAAAATTGCATTGTCTATTTGGCCACAAAGGTGTTGGTCCAAATGTACGATGGGCATTAATCGTTTGACCTTCCCCAATCTGCTCGATCCCGGACTTTACGTGAGTATAGCCCGTTATGCTATCGCGCGCACTCATCTCCGTCACAGACAGGTCTCCTTCCGCAGTATCAACCCACGGACTTGCCCGGAAGTACAACATACCTCTAGCGAATCTGCATTTGCACTTCCAGTACCATGGAAGGAGGTGAGGCGGGCAGTAACAAGTGCGTTGGACCCAGCTGCATAGCGTTCCATTCATGCACCCAAAGGGAGGGCTACGTGTCAAAATTGCATTTTCGTAACGCATTCTATCTGTTACTGGTAGTTGTGCTGTTATCTGGTTGTGTTGCTCCGCCCATGGAAGCCCCGCCTGCCTCCAGCGGCGCCGAATCAGGTGCCGCGGTCACTCTGCCTGACGATATTGTCGCGTGGGGCGACCAGGTGCGCGCTGCATGTGGCGACGCGACGGTCAACGTCGCCGTAAGCACCCACCCTTCGGTGGAGGCCTTCCGCGCCATGGCCCCGGCCTTCACGCAGGCAACCGGCATCAAGGTTACCTTCGATGAATTGTCGGAAGCCCAAGCGCGAGACAAGCAGTTTCTGGAAGCAACTGGTGAAACCGGGCTCTATGATGTGTTGATGATGGACAGCTTCTGGGTCGCCGAGTATGTTGCCAAAGACGTTGCGATGCCACTCGACGACTTCATCAACAATCCCGAGTTGACGCCGGAATGGTTCGACTGGGAAGACATTCTGCCTGCCTTCCGCTCTGGCTTGGGCATGTTTGATGGAACCACGTATGGAGTGCCATTTGCCGGCGAGACACGCTTCCTGGCCTATCGTCAGGACCTCTTTGACAAGTATGAAAAAGAGGTGCCCAAGACTCTTGATGAGATGCTCGAACTGGCGCGCTTCTTCAACGGTAAGGAGGATGGACTCTACGGCATTGGCCACCGCGCGCAGACAGGCATCTTCTTTGCATCGGGCTGGCTGACGCACATCTACGACTTCGGTGATGGCTTTGTCGACCAAACCAATTGGACCTCGCGCATGACCGAGCCGGACGTGCAGGCGTCACTTGAGTGGTTCACGGAGTTGCTCAAGACCGCGCCGCCGGATGTGCTGAACTATACACATGAGGAAGCCACATCTGCGTTCAATACCGGCAAAGCCGCGATGTGGTTTGATTCGACAGCGCTGGTGCCCTGGCTGCTTGATCCTGAGCGTTCTCAAGTGATCGACAAGGTCGCGTTTGCGGCGGGTCCTGTTGGCCCGAACGGTCGCGCCGGCGGAACATTGGCCGGGTGGGACTTTGCCATCTCCCCCGACAGCAAGAACGCTGAGTGCGCCTGGGCTTTTGTCATGTTCATGACGTCAAAGGAGATGGCCAAGGAGTATATCGCGCAAGGAGGCATTGCAGGCCGCACATCGATCTTGATGGATGCCGAATACCAGGCAACCGACCCGTCGGCACAGGCGCAGCTTGAAGCGTACGCGCAAGCTGATGCGCTTGTCCAGGCGGGCTTGCACTGGATCCCACCAACATCTGTGCTCGGTCAAATCCTCGATCGCGTTGGCTATTACGGTACGTTGCCGCTGACGGAAGGCATGGACTACGCGGAAGCCATGAAGCAAGCTGACGTTGAGGTCGCCGAGATTCTGGCCTCTGTCAACCAGTAATCCGGCTTTGCATACAATGGGCGCCGTCAATTTGACGGCGCCCATTGATTACCGACTCCACAAGCCGGCGGACTCATCCGATTAGGAGTTACGCAGTTGAAAGGGTATAGAGCGGGTTAGCAAGATAGGTTCTGA
>CAYRVP010000160.1:0-9449 GCA_964427845.1 uncultured Caldilineaceae bacterium | reverse complement strand
GCGATGTCGGCCGGCTCCAGGCCGTCGCTGTGGGCGGCAAGGTCGGCTGCCTGCAGCGGGTCAATCGTCCGCGTGCTGATCTTCACGTCAAGCACATGCTTGACGCCCTTGACGCGCTGGATGAGCGCGTAGAGTTCAGCCAGGTAGAGCGGCTTGCCAAATGGCCAGCCGCGCCACGGCTCCTCCGCTTCGGGGTCAGGCGTGAGGGCGCTGACGCCTGTGGTGGGCAGGGGTGTGATGTAGTGGCGCAGCGCGTCCACGACGCGCGCGACAAGCACCTCGTCGGCCACGTGAATGGTGGGTACGAGACGCGCCTCAACGCGCACACCCACATAGGTCGCCGAACGGAGCGTCAGCGTTGTCGTAAGCAGCCGATAGTGCTCAAGGTAGCTCTGGATGGCGCGCACCAGGTCGGCGCCCAGCACCAGGCCGGCGTAGTCACCTGCGTAGACCTGGTCGGCAGCGTCGGGGACAATGGCCAACTCGAGCATACCCGGCGGCAGCCATCCCGCCGCGGCCGAGGGGGTAATACACTTGACGCGCGCCAGTTTCTGTTCGGGGTCCAGCGCTTCATTGACCTGCAAGGCCAGGCTCTCGTAATCCTCGGCAGTTACGGCGCGCTCCTGGGCGCGCAATTCGCGCCGCGCGCGCAACTTGGCTTCGTCAAGCGTTTCGGGGTCGCGCCCGCCCACGGCCGGCCCCATGTTCGTCACCCGATCGATGAAGGGTACGGCCGCGCGCATCGTCGTTACACGGTTGGGGGGCACGTTGCCCACCGCCCCGCCGCCATAGCGATAGCGCGTAATGCGGATACGCCGCCCCACCTGCGGCACACGCCCATATTGGTGCGGCTTGCCGTTGGGCTGGCGTATGGAAGGGCCGAAGCGCACTTCGCCGGTTGACGTGTCAAGCGTGAAGTGGGGGTCGTACATTGACGAGTCGGCGAAGTCTTCCACGCGCTCCCAGGGTACATAAATGAGCATGCCCTCGCGCAGTTCCTCCACCTCCACAGTCTCGCCGCTGCGCAGCGGCAGTACGGGCGCATTGCGTATATGAAAGACCTGGTTGGCGTCGCCGCTGCTGACACCCAATTCCTCCTGCTCGGCGTAAACGGCGTGCGAAGCCATGACCGACGCACCCAGCGACTCGGCGCGCACGCTGCGAATGCGTGGCGATTGCGAGTAGGTGCCCTGAATGTCCTTGCGTGTTTCGTAGCGGCAGCGAATCCACGTCCGCTCCAACCCCATGAAGAAGTCGGCGCCGGCTTCGTCGGGTAGGTAGAAGGTGATTGAGCCTTGCTCAAAGTTGAAGCCGCCGGTCGTGTCGCGTTCACCATCGGTGCGGCTGGGGCGAATTTCGCGCCAGCCGCCGCCGCCCACTGAGACTTCCCAAACCAGGGGCGGGTCATTGGGGTTCGCGCCCGTGCCCTGCGTGCGCTCGCTCATCACGTGCAGCCGCACAATGTGGTTGCGCAGGCTCTCGGCGGGATCAAAGCCGAGGTAGAAGGTGGCGCGCTGCACCGGCGGGTCATAGCGGAAGGCCGGAAATGACTGAACACGGTTGACCCAGTTGATGCTGAACTCCTCGGCCGTGCGCATGTCGGTGAGCTTGGGCGGCACGATGTAGAGCGGCTCGTCCACGGTGAAGATAACCTGCGGCGTGGTAGGCGTCTCCAGCGTGGCCACCTCCAGCCCCTGCGCGACGAGGGCGCGCGTGTCGTCGTCCGGCCCCAGCGGAAAGGGTGCCGAGAGGCGGAAGGTCAATCCCGTGCGGGCGCTACGAGCGGGCAAGAGCTGGATGCCCAGCAGCTCGAGAAAGCGCACGTAGTTCTTCTCGGGCACGCGGTTGAGCCGATAGACCATCATCTCGGTCATCCACGCAAAGAGCTCTATCAGCGTGATGCCTGGGTCGCTCAGGTTGTAGTCAGTCCACTCGGGACAGTAGCGGGCAATGCGCTTGCGCGCTTCGTCCACAATCGCCGATTGGAAGCGTAGATCATCCAGCGATACATCCTGCAAGGGCATAGTTGACTCCTGTGGCGCGCGGGCCGCCCGCGCCTGGGCGGCAGGTTTTGCAGCTACTCTTCACCCATGAGGAAGAAGGGGTAGATGATGGCGCGCGGGTCATGCGTGTTCTTGATAGTGTACTGGATATGGACTTCGAGCACACCGGCGTCATTGTTGCTCAGCACGTCGATGGTATTGACGTCGATGCGCGGCTCCCAGAAGGCGAGCGCCTGGCGCACATAGTAGGCCGCCATGGCGCGCGTTTCGGCGCTGTTGGGGGCGAAGACAAGCTCCCAAATGCGGCAGCCGAAATTGGGGCGCATGACGCGTTCGCCGGGCATGGTCTCGAGAATGATCAGGATGGCCTGCTCGATGTCCTCGACGCCGGTGACCAGCGCCAGCCCGCCGCGCGGCGTCACACTCAGGGGAAAGGAAAGCCCCTGGCCGATGTACTCCTTGCGCGGGTCGCCGCGTGGATCAGCACTCATCTGCATTGCTCCCGAGAGTGATGCGTATTCTAGCCAATGATAACGGTGGGGCAGCCCATGACAATCGAATCGGGCGGGCCCACGCAGACGGCAGAGTCACCCATGACCGCGGCGGGCAGCCCACCGATCAGCACCGTAGGCATCCCCGGCCCAATAATGGGGCCACCCACGTGCGGCACAATCCCCGTGACCATGGGGCAGGCATGCATGTCGGTGAGGCGCGCAGCGGGCTGACCGCCTATTAATACAGTGGGCATCCCCAGAACAATCGTGCCGCCGTGCGACGTCGGATCCCCCATGCGTGCTGCCGGTGGCATAATCGACTCCCTCTTTCCGGAAATAGCGTGCTAATTGATCTTGACGAGCGAACCCTGAATCGTCAGTATCGCGCTGGTCTTCACGCCCAACATGGCATTGGCCTGCACGTTGAGGTTGGCGTTTGCCTTGAGGTCGGCATTCATGTTGGCGCTAAGTGTCAGGTTCGTCGCTGCCTTGACGTCAAGGGCGCCGCCGGTCGATTCTATCGCGACCGACATGCCCTTGATGGTGAGCGCCTGCGCTGCTTCAATCGTCATCGCGCCAATCGACTTCATGAGCACGCTGCGCCCCTGGCCGTCCAACCTCACCTCATTGCCGTTGCTCTCCTTGAGGTGAACCAGCTTGTTCGCAGAATCCAGCAGCAGGAAGTTGCCGATCTTGTCCTTGATCTGAATCTTCTCGCTGCCCTGCTTGTCCTCAATCTGGATTTCGTGGCCCGCCCTTGTCTTGATGAGGTGCATAATGACCTTGCCGTCGGCCTGCAGTGCGGACGTAGCCAGCGGCGGCTTGTCGGCGCCGCCCCAGAGCGCACCCACCACGACGGCGTGGGCCGGGTCGCCATCCTCAAAACCGACAAGCACTTCGTCGTTGACCTCGGGATAGAACATCATGCCCCGCTGCGCACCCGCAAAGGGAACCGTCACCCGCGCCCAGAAGCTCTCGATGTCGCCCGATGCGGCGCCGAGTGTGGGGAACTTGACCTTGATGCGCCCCAGGCCGTCCGGGTCGTTGAGATTTGTGACAATCCCTACCATGAGGTTGTCAACGCGGCGGCGCGGCGCCGGGGCGGACATGGCCTGTGCGAGCGTTGCGCCGTTGCGCCCGAGCACCGTGAAGTGCGTCGTCAGTCCATCTTGCGACCAAACGTGGCGCACACCCGTGACGCGATAGCTGCCCGAAAAGCGCGTGCCCACGCCTGTAACGGTTATAAGCTTGCCGGGTCGCAAGCTGGGCGATGCCACACACTCGCCATCTGCCTCAAAGTACTCACCGTTGACGCGCGACGCGATCGACGCGGCCAGCTTGCCGGCATCGTCCGCGCTGACGACGCTGCCGTCGGTGACCCTCTCGGTCACATTCAGCCCCAGCGCCGTTTGGGCCTGGGCCGCGCCGGTCTTTCCCATCCCACCCTGCACGCCCGCCGGGGTGGCCTGGCCCGTAATCGCCTGTTTGGTGCGCATGTCCCAACCACGCACACTGACCGTATTCAGTTGGCCCGTGATCGAAAAGCGTGGCTGAAAGCGAATCAGCGACTCGGCATAGGCGAGCGTAGCCACGGCCGACCCCGACGTAGGTGCGGGCTTGAAAACCAGGTTCGTTCCATCCTGATAGACTTCATAGCCGATGCGCTCTGCGCGTTCGAGCAGGAACTCCATGTCTGTTTGCTGCCATTGCACGACGTAGTCATACGTGATGCTGGTCGCTGTAACGCTTGCACTCAATCCGGCACTACTCGCAACCTGCGAGGCGATATCCGAATCGGTCATGCTTTGGAAAGTCTTGCATTTTCGGCCATTCTGCAGGCGATTCCACTTGCTGTAGCCGCGCACGATGAAGCGGTCGGTGCCGTCGCCACGGAAGTCCGGCTCCAGCGAAGCCACCTCGACCGAAGCAAGCTCCACCGGACTGCCGGTCTCGCCCAGCGCGCTCACAACCAACGCCTTGCCGTGCGCAAAGATGGCGTCGTCCACCAGGTCAAGCGTGGGGTCGCTGAAATGGAGCGCCACCATGTCGGGAGCGCCCAGCGACAAATCCACCTCCACCACCTCGAGGCGATTAAACCACTTCTGATCGAGATTGGCGCCATCCACCTTGATGAGGACGGGCTGTAGTTGGGTTAGTTGCGAAGACACGCTCTCAACTCCTGCATCGTACGCGTTGCGCTAGAGAACTGGCAGCACCAGCACCTGGCCGGCGCGCAGTTCCATGGGGTTGTCGATACCGTTGATTTCGGCAATGTCGCGCCATGCCGCCGAGTTGCCATACTCCTGGTGCGCAATCCAGTCGAGGCGCTGCCCCTGCTCTACAACCCACGTGCGCCGCGGCAACGTGCGCGTGGAAGGATTCTGGCTGCCCATGTCATTGTCGTCCTTCACCTGCTGCAGATGCACCGTCACCTTGGCGCGCAGCGGGGTTCCATCGGGCGTGAAAAGCACGTATTGCTCATCCAACCCGGTGATGACCGCAATGAAGCCGATGTAGGTGCCCCACTGCACCATCACCCAGGGCGGCTCGCCTTGCTGCGTGGTCTGGTTGAGCGCCGAGCGATCCACCTGCGAGAGCTTGCGCAGCACCTCGTACTTCTCAAAGACGGGGTCGCCCGTGCTCGTCGTGTCAAAGGTGAGCGCTATGTCCATGTTTTGCGGCTCGCCACCGGTGAATGCGGTCTTGGCAACATCGGTGCCGGTGGTCTTGGCAGGTTGGAAACTGTTCTTCTTGAAGAGGTTGAAGGTCTCCGGGTTAAACTGGCAGGTAAAGATGTCGGCGCTGGAGGTGCTCGCGTGGCACGCGCCCTCTGCGTCGTCCTTGATCATCTTTGTGAATTTGAGCTTGGC
This sequence comes from uncultured Caldilineaceae bacterium, assembly GCA_964427845.1. GTDB lineage: Bacteria > Chloroflexota > Anaerolineae > Caldilineales > Caldilineaceae > UBA5069. Next base: position 4,082 of record CAYRVP010000160.1, on the reverse strand, counting down.
AAGTGCCACAGGCGTTCCTCAACTCTCTCCAAAACGTTCCCAACCCAGGTCGTGCGTTTAGAAGCGCGTGCGTCGCTCGCGATCAACTTCAAGCATACGCCGCAAAATGGGATACACCTCGCGCGCGATGGCGTCGAGGTCCACCGTTGAAGCGCTTGATTGCGGAGCCTCGTCGTCAGTGGCACGCTGGACCACCGCAGCGTGCGCCACGTCCACAGTTGTGATTGCGGGCGGTGGGGCATAGGTGGCCATTGCACGCTGGATCACAGCGTCGGGCACACGATGGGTCTGGAAAGTCGCCGCGGGTGTCGAGGCCGCGGTCATGGGCGCATCTCGGGGCGGCCTGGCTACCGGGCGTGCAGAGTCGCTTTCGGCGGCAAGCAGATGCGCAGCAGTGTTGTCTGCGTCCGGCGCTGCGATTGGTTCCTCGCTCGGTGCGGGTTCGTCGGTGGGCGTGCGCTGGATGACGCCGATGGCCGCCGCGCCCACGTGTGCAGCAGGTGCAGCGGGCGCGGATGTGGCGGCACGCGCGGAAGGCGCAGACGGCGCAGACGCCGCAGACGCCGCAGACGGCGCGAACAGCGCAACGGGTACTGATGGTGCAGCCTTGGCACGGCCAGAACGAACGAGCGGCATGTCGGCCACATTGCCTGCGGCGACACGCGACGGCTGTGCCGTTGCGGTGGGCTCCGTCACGACAGCGGGGGGTGCTGCACTCATTGGTGGCGGCGCCGCGCGCCCTGATTCTGGCGGCTCGGGCGCTGTGCCAGCCGTTGCGGGCGTTTGCGGCGCGATTTCTGCAGGAACTGATGGCGCGCTGCTTGCAGCAGAGGGTGCGTCCACCGCGGCCTTAACAGCAGCCGGCGCGGGTGGCGCGGGTAGTGTGGTTGGCGCAGGTGGCGCGATCCCCGCGCCTTCCACTGCCGGCGTCGTCGCCTCGGGCGCTTCAACGACCGCAGCCTGGACACTGGCAGATGCAGGCCGCTGCTGCGCTCTGCCTAAGTCTGCGTCGAATGGCCCACCCGCACCAGGCGGTGGCGCAGGCGCCGTCGCCGGATGCAACGGCTGCGTTGCGTGGGGTGGAGCGGGCACTGTGACTGCTGCGGCAGCCTGGTCGGCGCGCAGCGGCGTTCCAGCCTCGTCAGCAGCGGCCACGCTGCCGGGTTCGCCCCGCAACCCACTCGCCACGGCGGGCGCGGCTTGCGCCTGCGGCGCGGCTTGCGCCTGTGGCGCGGCTGCATCGGCCTGTTGAGCACGCGGCTGGGTCTTGCCGGCGGGCGTCGGGATAATGTCACCGGGCGGCGTATCTGCGCGCTGTGAATGCGCGCCGGCCGGCGGCGCACTGGGTTGCGCGCCCTCGCGCGGCTGTGCTGCGGGTCGGAGCGGCTGGCCTGCCGGCGGCGCATCGACAGGCTTGGCTGCGCTCAATGGCGCGGCTGCCGCATCAAGTGTCTGCCTCTCCTGCGGCATCGCGGGTGCGCTGATGTCCGGAGTCGAAGCTGCATCCGCTGCTGGTGCAGACGGCCCTGCATGGGTTGCGGCCGCCGCAGGTGGTCGCGTCTGCGTCCCCAATCTTGGCTGATGCGCGTCTTCCGGCTGCGCAGAACTTCCCGGGGTGGACGTTGCGGGCGTGGGCTCGGGCGTGGGTGCAGGCGCAGCCTCGCCGGTGGGCGCGCGTGGCGCCTCTGGCGCGGAGACCACGGCTGTATTCCCTGCCGGGGACAAGGCAGGCGCGCCACCTTGCCGCACTTGCGTCAGGCTGGGTGCGGCCACCGGCGGCGGGGCGGGCTCCATTGCGGCTGCATCGTCGTGCGCAGCCGCTTGCCCGGCCGCGCCCGTTTCATACTGTGGGGTGGCCGTGGCAGCAGGCTTGAGAGTGACGGGCGACGGAGACGCCAGAGACGGCGTAGCGGCCGGCGCTGCAGGTAGTTCGCTGGTCACCGCGACATGCTGCGTAGCGGCTTGCGCCGAGTCACCCGACGCAGTGTGCGTTGCTTCGGGCAGGGGCGCTACCGAGGCCGACTGCTCGCCCGCTGTGGACGCGATGGACGCGATGGACGCGGTCGACGCGGTCGACGCGACGGACGCAGTGACCGTAGGCGCGGATTTAGCCGGCGCAGGCGCATCGACAAGCGCTGGCTCGCGAACCACGGCCACCGCAGATTGTGCACTATTACGCACGGTGGCTTCGGCATCCGGCTGCGCGGCGGCTGGAGGCGCGGCTTCGATGACTGTCTCGTCGGATTGCGCGGCATCGGCCCTGGCGCCCGGCTTTCCGGACGGTCCCCCGGTAGGCACGGCAGTTTGATGTGCAGGCGGCAGCGCCGCGTCCGCCAACAGAGTAACCGCAGCGTCCCCATCTACGCGCGCTTCCGGCTGCATGGCCGTTCGCTGTGTGCGTGCGAGTCTTTCGGTCGCGTCGGCGGGCGCGACCTGTGCTCCTGCGTCAACCTCGGCTGCCGGCGCCGCAATTTCATGCGTGCGGCTGCCGCGCCCCTTGCGCGCCGTAGTTACGGGCGGTGCACGCTGCGGGTCGCCGGCGCTTGCGGCAGGGGTTGCGGCCCGATCGGCGTTGCGGTCTGGTGACACGGGAGCCGCGGCCGCTTCTGCGCGTGTTGCGTCTGATGGAGCCGGCGGCATCTCGGCGGCAGCCTCAATCACCGCCTCGGTCGGCGGCATGCCAGGCGGCGCTTCAGCAACTGCGCCCTGCGGCAAAGCCACTGGCGCGGCTGCATTTTCGGCCCTGATCGCAGCGGCCGACATTTGTGCTGAGTCCGCTCTGTGGGTAGCGGGTGCGTCTGCAGAAGTGCGCGGCGTCGTCGCGGTGACCTGCTCTCCCGCCGCAGCCGCAGGCGCAGCTTCGGCAGCCGTCTCCACTTGTCCACCTTCCACCGGCCGTGTACTTGCGCTCGAACGGCCACTGGCCCTCGGCTGCGGCGACTGCCCCGCAATCGGAGCAGCGGGGACGACGCGTGCGTCGAGCGCAGACTGTACTACTGTGGGCGATGGCGGTGCATCGGCAGGCGCGGCGAGCACTTGTCTAGGTTCGGCCCCGTAGGCAGCGGGTGCGGCGGCAGCGCTGTGCGGCGGCAGCGCCACAGCCTGCTCTCCCGGAACATCGGCAGACGCGTCCGCGTCTAGTGCTGCGGGTTGCACGCGCGCTGCGGGCATTACAGTCGCGCTCGACCGGTCGTCGACCCGTGGGTCCTGTGGCGGCGCTGCTTCCCCGGTTGCTGCGGCGGCCACGTAGGTTTCCGCATCAGCTGGCGCGGTCGTCTCGCTCTCAAGCGGCGCGTTGCTTGCAGTGGCTTGCGTCTGGGGAACTGCCGGCTCAGCGACAGACCCAGTCGGCGGCTCTGTCGGCGCAGCGGGCGCAGGTGCGGCAGGCGATGGCACAGCGGGCGCCGGTGCTGGCGACGGTGCAGTTGTGGCATGGCGCATCGCATCGCCCTCGGCATTGGGCGTGCTGATAACCTCAACCCGCGAAAAAGCCCGCCAGCGCTGCATTTGCTGCTGAATGACGCGCGCCTTCTCTTCTTCGCTCAGCCCCTTGAGACGCTGCGCTGCGGGCGGTGGTTCGGCCAGAGGCGAGCCACCGGCCTCGGCTACGAGGCGCGTGAAGCGCTCGGACATGCTTTCGCCGCGCGCCTTCACGCCGGGAATGTCGGGTGTCTCCCCGGCCTGATAGGCAGTGGCGGCGCGCGCCACGAGTTCGTTGAAGTGACCGGCCAGGCTCCTGGGCGGCGCTGCCGGCTCGCTCTGCGCTGGCGCGGGCTGCAGCGCCGGTGCACTCTGCGCAGATGCAGGCGCAGGCGGCACAGGTACAGACGCAGGTGCGCGCTGCGCGGGTGTGCGCGCTGCAAGCGGCGTAGCGCGTTGCGGCGGCGGCGGCATTGCGGCGGCCTGCGGCAGCGCATCAGAGGCCTGATTCACCGGCGGCGCTGCAACAGACCGGCTTGGCGCACCCGTCGCGGCCTCAGCCAGAGACGTTTCCTGCGCCGCCGGCGGGGCCGACCGCTCGGCCGGCGTGATGTCGCCCGTGGCTGGGCGCTGGGTGGAGGACGGCGCGGACGTTGTCGCGC
>CAYRVP010000159.1:0-9522 GCA_964427845.1 uncultured Caldilineaceae bacterium | reverse complement strand
ACGCTCGCTTTTGTCAATATCCTGACACGTCGCCTTGCTCGAGTAACTTGACTTTATTAAACACGCTCTCAGTCTTCAGTCAACGCGCCCGTCCTCACCCCGCTTGCTCATCTTCGTCCAACACAAACTGGGACCAGGGCGCAGGCATGCCTTCTTCAGTGACGCCGTAGAAGACGCGGACGCCTTCGGGCGTACGCAGGGCGAGGTCATAGCGCGTCTTGCCGGCACGTTTTTCCACGTGCAGCAGGCCATACTCGCCCTTCCACTCGGCGTCGTCCACGTCGAAACGCTTTTCTTCCACCGCGCGAATCGCGTAGTTCCACAAGTCGCGCGCACCGCGCCGGGTGACGCCCTTGATGATGCTGCCGTTGCGCATGTCGCGGATACTGTGGTTCATCACGCCGCCGCGCATTTCGCTTTCCACAATTTCGACGCCAATTTGAGGCAGAACCGCCGCCGCTGCGCTCTGCGCGGCTGCTGCGGATGGCGCTTTGGACCTGGTTGCGCGCGTTGCAGGCCCGGCGGGCTTTGATTCCTTTTCGGCCTCTGCTGCGGACAGTGCGCCACCTTCACCTGGCGCAGACTTCGTGCTCCTGGCAGTTGTACCCCTGGCCTTCGTGTTCCTGGCCGTGCGGGTCTTTGCCGTCGCGCCCTCCGCGGTCGCGGCCTCCGCGGTCGCGGCCTTCGCGGTCGCGGCTGTCGTCGTTGACGCCGTGGTGGTCGCACTCTTCGATGTCCCACTCTCGGCCGTACTGGTCAACTTGCGGCGCGTCGTTTTGGGCTTCGTCTCTGCCGGCGGCGCAACCACTGGAGCCTCGGCGACCGGCTCTGCCTCGAGTGTGGGCGCCACTTCGACAGCGGCCATCTTCTTGAGGCCGCGGCGCGCCTTCGGCTTGGGCGCTTGGGAAATCTCACTGGGGGACACAGTCACCGCTTCGACCTTGGGAAACTCCACGGCGACCAGCGCGGCCTCCGTCGCTGCTGGGGCAGCGTACGCCATTTCCTCGACCGGTTGATCAGGAGCGGAACCCTCCGCCTCTGGTGCGTCTGCCGCGGGATCATCTGCTATATCGGCATTCTCCAACACAACCTTGCGGGAGCCCGAGCGACTGCCGCCGCGGCGCGAACGGCGCGCCCTGGGCTTGGCCGCCTGTTCCTCCACCTGCGCGGCATTACCCTCGACCGCATCCGCAGCGGCGATCTGCTCGACAATCATTGCTACTTCGGGTGCGAGGGGCACGCTCTGCTGCTCCATCGTCTCGAGCACCATGGCGACTATCTCATCGCGCGAGGCGGCGCGCGTTTGCTTGTCGTCACGCATCCAGATCTGCGTACCATCGACGGAGTGGGGACGGTCTTCACCTTTTGGCACCTGCAGGCGCAGCACGTTGGCATCGTCGGACTTGACGATCTCCGACCGAACCACAAGTGAGGGCGTAATGCGCTCGCCCACGGCGTCAAGAAGCTGTTGCTCAACCTGATTGGGCCGAGCCAGCCCCTGGGGGCCGTCACGGCGCAGGCTGACACCCACATAAACCGCCCCGCCCGCGGTATTGGCAAAGGCGCAAATGTCGGCCAGGATGGCGTCGGCATTGCCCCCTGCCTTGGTTGCGGAAACGTGGAACGACTGCAAGAGGCCGGGGCCGGCCGCGCGCGCCGTGGCCAGCGCATCGAAGGCGCGCTCCTTGGGCCGCGCGGGGCGCACAAGCTCCCACGCGCTGCTGCGCAGGAGCGCCGCGAGCGCCTCGAAACTGCTATCCTCGAGAAAGACCTCGGTGGCGCGTTCGCCTATACCCAGGCGCTTGGGGTTACTCGCGTCCATCGTCAAGCGATGCGCATCACTTCCCTGGACGCTGTGCATGCGCCGCGGGTACTCGGACTTGCTGCCATTAAAGAAGCGCGCCGTGGAATAGCCGCGGTGCTCGAGATCCGTCACCTCGAGGGCGTCCAGGTTGACATCCTGGGTGTAGGCAATCTTGGTCTGGCCGCCAAAGGGGAAATTGCGCATGGCAACGCCGTGCGTGCTGTTGGCGTGGGCGGCAATCGCCAGCCCACCTGCCTCGCGAATGACGCGGTAGGCGAAGAGCACGTCAGTGGCCGAGCCGGTCTCCGTGCTGCCAATGTCGATCTTCTCGGGCGGCACCTTGAGCGAGAGCAGGATGTGCTCCAGCGTGCGCACGGAGGTCTCGGGCGGGAAGATGCCCAAGATGTGAAAGCCAAAGGTGGCGGTGAACTCAAAACCGGGAAGCACGAGCACGCGGTTGCTCAGCTCGCGCCAGGCGGACAGCGCCGCGCGCTCCTCGTCGTTGAGGCGATTTTGCTGCTCGAGGCGCGTAAGCCACTCGATTTCGCGCCGGATAGCAGCCACGCCCGCCACGGTGTTGTGGTCGGTAATCGCCACAATGTCCAGGCCCCTGTTGGCAGCCACCCTCAGCCAATCGAGGTATGTAACGCCAGGTTCTTCGTAATCGCTGCTCGCAGGTGTATGCGTGTGCAGGTCCATCTTGTACCAGCGGCGCGCCCCCTCGGGGGCAGGCGGCCGGGTTGCGTCTGCTTGCGCAGGGGGAGCGGCGGCCGAACTGTTGCCGTTGCCGCTCGTGTTGCCGCTTGAGGCAGTGCCACCGTAGTAGCCACCGCTGCGCGGTCTTCGTCTTCTTGTCACGTGAAAAGTCCTTGATCTGGGCCCGGCTGGTATCAATTGCCGCCGGGCAAAATATACAACAAATGTACTGCGGGGGTGCAGGCGGCCGCCGTGGAAAGTGCGGCAGAAACAACGCGGGAAAGTTGCGCTGCTCCTCGCCTGGGCTTGACCCCATACGTGTATTTACGGCAAATGCTAGGCTGCCGTGTCACCCGCCTTGCGTGGCGTGCGCCGCTTGCGCGCCGCTTTGCCGCCGTTGGTCGTTGCTTTCCCCTCACCTGGCGCGCTGCCGGCGGGTGGTTCGGACGCGACATCAGGCGCGCGTGCTGCGCCATCACGTTGCGAACGCTCTGCGATGGATGCACCATCGTCGCTGCCCGGCGGCGCACAGAGTGCATGCGCCAGCACTTCGTCCATCGTATCCACGGGGATGAAGGTCATCGTGGCGCGAATTTCCGGCGGCACATCCTCCAGGTCGGCCTCGTTGCGCTTGGGCAGGATTACCGTGGTAAGGCCAAAGCGCGCCGCCGCCAGCACCTTCTCCTTGAGGCCGCCAATGGGCAAAACCTTGCCGCGCAGCGTAATCTCACCGGTCATGCCCAGGTTCGGCTTCACAGGACGCCCCGTGAGCAGGCTCGCCAGCGCCGTGGCCATGGTAATGCCTGCAGACGGTCCATCCTTGGGGATGGCCCCCGCGGGTATGTGCAGGTGGATGTCGGCCGTGCGGAAGAAGGTGGGCTCAAAGCCAAGCTGCGTTGCGCGTCCGCGCACATAGCTCAACGCCGCTTGCGCGCTCTCCTTCATCACATCGCCCAACTGGCCGGTCAGGGTGAATCCCTTCTCGCCCGGCATGCGCGTGGCCTCGAAGAACATGATATCGCCGCCGGTTGCTGTCCATGCCAGGCCAATGGCCACACCGGGGATTTCCGTGCGCTCGGCCACTTCTTCTTCATGCACCTCCCGTCTGCCCAGGTAGGTGGTCACGTTGTTGACGTCAATGGTCACGCTGCCTGTTTCGCCCGCGGCAATGCGCGCCGCCAGCTTGCGGCAAATCTTGCCGATGTTGCGCTCGATGCCGCGCACGCCCGCCTCACGCGTGTAGCCCTGGATTATCTCGTGCAGCGCACCTGCGGTGAACTTCACCTCATCGCTAATGAGGCCGTTCTCCTTGATCTGGCGCGGGATGAGATAGCCCTGCGCAATCTTGACCTTCTCGTCCTCGGTATACGAGCTCAACTCGATGATTTCCATGCGATCGCGCAGCGCAGGGGGAATCGTGTCGAGCACATTGGCGGTTGTAATGAAGAAGACCTGGCTCAAGTCGAAGGGCACGTCGATGTAGTGGTCGCGAAATTCGCGGTTCTGTTCGGGGTCCAGCACCTCGAGCAGCGCACTGCTCGGGTCGCCCCGGAAGTCGCGGCCCAGCTTGTCGACTTCGTCGAGCATGAAGACCGGGTTCTTGCTCTCGATTCGGTGCAGGCTCTGGATAATGCGGCCGGGCATGGAGCCAATGTAGGTGCGGCGGAAGCCGCGAATGTCGGCCTCGTCGCGAATGCCGCCCAGCGCCAGGCGCACGAACTTGCGATCCATGGCGCGCGCAATGCTCACGCCCAGGCTCGTCTTGCCCACGCCCGGCGGCCCCACAAAGCAGAGCACAACGCCTTCGCGCTCGCGCCGGATCTTGTCCTGCAGGTCCTCGGAGGTGCCGTCGGCGCGCCGTTCTGCGCGCAGCTTGCGCACAGCCAGGAACTCGAGGATGCGCTCCTTGATCTCGGTGAGGCCGTAGTGGTCCTCCTCGAGCACGGCGCGCGCGTGCTTGATGTCGAGGTTGTCCTCGGTCTTCACCTGCCAGGGCAGGCTCACCAGCAAATCAAGATAGGTCTTGATGACGCTGTACTCGGCCGCCTGGATGGGCATGCGTTTCATGCGCCCCAGTTCACGCCGCGCCTCCTTCTCGGCCTCGGTAGAGAGGCCGGCCGCTGCAATTCGCTCTTCGAGCTCGCGCAGATCGGCGCTTTGCTCGTCCTCCTCGCCCAACTCCTTCTGGATGGCGCGCATCTGCTCGCGCAGAAAGTAGTCGCGCTGCATCTTCTCCATCTCGCCCTGGGCTTCACTCTGAATCTTGCGACTCATCTCCAGGACTTCGACTTCCTTCTTGAGCAACTCGGTGATGTGGAAGAGTTTGTCGCGCACCGAGTCCATCTCGAGGATGGTCTGCGCCTCGTCGGTTTTGAGGCGCATCGAGCTGCAGACCAGGTAGGCGAGCTGGCGGCCGTCGTCGACGTTGATGGCCATCACGGCCAGCTCGTCGGGCATCTGCGGCTCAAGCTCCACCAGGCGGCGGAAGAGCTGCTGGACGGCGCGCATGACGGCTTCCATCTCAAGCCCATCCTCAAGCACCTCGGGGATGATCTCGATGCGGGCGCGCAGGAATGGCTGCTCCTGCACATATTCGCCAATGCGAATACGCTCCTGCCCCTGCACAAGCAGGCGCATGCTGCCGTCGGGCGTCTTGAGGACGCGATGAACCTGGGCCGCAGTACCCACCGTGTGAATCTGGTCGGGGTCCGGCTCCTCAATGCTCTCGTCCTTGCTGGTGACGAGGGCGATGATGCGATTGTTGGGCAGCGTGCCCTCTACCAGGCGGATGCTGCGCTCCTGGCCAATCGGCAGGGGCAGCCACATCATGGGGTAGACAACGACCCCACGCAGCGGCAAGACGGGCAGATCATCCGAAATGATGGATTCGATCGCAGGTTGATCGTGTGCTGCGCTAAACTCTTCCGACTCAAAAATCACTTCATCTTCATCCGGCTCGTCCCAATCATCATCGCCGGTATTCACGTAAAAATCTTTCATGTACCTCAACCATACTCGTGCATAGTCGCGCGTGAAAACAAAGGGCCAGGGGTGGCCGGGCGCGCGCTCACAGCCTGCAAGGGCTGCGATCCAATAATTATAGCACACCGCATCACGCAAGCCTTGTTGGCAAGGTGACGGTTGACGCGCTGCAAAGTGCTGCGGGCGTATCCAGATGGTCATTGCATGGCGTAACAATAGGGGTTGAGGACCGGGGCACGACGATCTGCTGTGCTATACTAACCACACAGTGCCACCCACACGCACCGTCGCGTGTGCACACAAAGGACATCTCCACATGAGCACGATACCCGAAATGACCACCGGCGCGTTTGTGGATGCGCTCGCCGCGCAGACCTCCACCCCCGGCGGTGGCGGCGCAGCGGCCCTCACCGGCAGCATGGCCGCCGCGCTGGTGAGCATGGTGATCAACTTCACCGTGGGCAAGAAGAAGTACGCCGCCGTGGAGGACGAGTTGCGCGGTTACCTCGCCGAGAGCGAGCGGCTGCGTGGCGACCTGCTGGCCCTGGCCGACGCCGACGCCGATGCATTTACCGCCGTCAGCGCCACCTATGGCATGCCCAAGGAGACGGACGCCGAGAAGGAAGCGCGCACGGCCGCCATGCAGGATGCGCTCAAACACGCCGCGCACGTCCCGTTTGTCACCGCCGAAAAGTGCCTCGAGGTGATCAAGCTGGCCGAGCCGGTGGGCGCCAAGGGCAACCCCAACGTGGTGAGCGACGCCGCGACGGCCATCTACCTGGCGCAGGCCGCGCTGCTGGCGGGCATTGCCAATGTCAACGTCAACCTCAAACTCATCAAGGATGAAGAATTTGTGGATGCGTGGGAAAAGCAGCGCAACGCCGTGCTCGACGACATGCGCACCGCCGTCGAGATCTCCAAAGCAGCCTGTGCAGCGACGATTGGGGTGACGTTGTGACGGCGCAACTCCTCGACGGCAGCGCGTTGGCCAAACAAGTGAAGGCGCACCTGAAAGATGAGATTGCCGCCTACACGGCCGAGTTCCTCGTGACACCCACGCTGGCAGTGCTGCGCGTGGGCAGTGACGAATCGGCCGCAGGCTATGCGCGCGCGATCGAGAAGAACTGCAAGAGTGTGGGTGTAGCCTTCCAGGCGGTCGAATTGGGGGATGACGCCAACCAGGCCACTGTTGCAGCAGCATTGGCCGACCTCAACGAAAGTGAAGCGGTGCACGGCATCATGATTCTCGAGCCGCTGCCCGCACAGATCAACCACGAGGCGCTCGTGGAGATGCTCAACCCAAACAAAGATGTGGACGGCGTGCACCCGCTCAACGCCGGGCGGCTGGCGCAACAGAAGACGCCCGTTTTCGTCCCCGCCACGCCCGCCGGCGCGATTCGACTGCTCGAGGACGCTGGCGTTGTTTTCAAGGGACTCAACGCCGTCATGGTGGGGCGCAGCGACATTGTGGGCAAGCCCATGGCCATGCTCCTGCTCCACCGCCACTGCACGGTCACGATCGCGCACAGCCGCACGGTGGATTTGCCCGCCGTCTGCCGCAGCGCCGACCTGCTGTGCGTGGGCATCGGCCGCGCCGAAATGGTCAAGGGCGACTGGATCAAGCCCGGCGCAATCGTCGTGGACTTCGGCACAACCTATACGGACACCGGCCTCAAGGGTGACGTGGACCAGGCCGCTGCGGTCGAGGTTGCCGGCATGCTCACCCCCGTGCCCGGTGGCATTGGCCCCATGACCAACGCAGTGCTCATGAGCAACGTGCTCCAGGCCGCGCGCATCGCCGCCACGCTCGCCTACGGCATTTAGTCAATAAACTACGACACAGAGGCCACAGAGGCAACAGAGAAACACAGAGAAAAGCAACAGCGAGAACAACAGGTACAGAACAGCGCGATCCGTTTGGAGCGCGCTGCCACTCTTACCTATTTCGAACTGGTAGTTGCTTTTCTCTGTGTTTCTCTGTTATCTCTGTGGCCTCTGTGTCGTTGTTCCTTTTCGCAGTGTCGAAGCCGTTTTGCTTAGTGTCCTAGTGCGCGCACACTGTTCTCGCGGTCGTGGTGCGCAACGCTCCAGTCACCAAATTGCTTGAGCAGCGCGCGCACGCGGTCGCGGCGCGCCGCCATGCGCGCATCCTTGCACTTCCACAGCCCCATCACCTGGTTAATCACAAGCAGCGAGTCGCCACGCACTTCCACGCGCGCCGTCTTGGGTGCGGCGCCGCTGTCCACCAGCCGCTTGAGCACCGCCTCCAGCGCGCCGATGAGCGTGTCATACTCGGCCTCGTTATTGGTCATGTGGTTGCCAAAACGCAGCCGCACCACCTGCGGCTGCGCGCCGGGCCAGCGCACCTGATAGCTGCCATAGCCCTCACCGGGGTTGCCGCGGCTGCCGCCGTCAAAGATAATGCCGATCGGCTGCGCAGGGGCCTGGCCGGGCAGCGGCGGCATGGCGTGCGGGTCGTCGTCGGCCTCCACATGCTGTGGCGCGCCCATCACGGCCTTGCCCCCCGCCCTGGAATTTGCCGGCGGCAGCGCGATCACGAGGCGCTCAGTCTGCGGCTTCTCAACGGTCTGCGGCGGAATCAGGGGCGGCTGTGTGGCGACGTGCGCTGCGGCAGGAGCCGTCGCGGTGGGCGCAGTGCGCTGGGCTGGGCGCAGCGCCGGCGCCACAGCAAGCTTGTGCTGATCGCTCAGCAACTCCTCGGCCACAAAGATGCCCGCGGTATGCAGCCGTCGCTGCAGCGCGCGCCGCTGCGCGGGCGTCAGCGCCGCAATCACATCGACAAGCGCCTCGAGATCACTGCCGGCTGCGGCCGGGTGCGTCTTTTGCTCGTTCATGGTCTGTCAGGGTATCGACTGTTCATTGACGGCGGCGGCCATTTCGCGCGCAGCCTGGCGTTGGCGGCGCTGCTCGGCGCGCGCCTTCTCCCACAGGTGCAACAGATTGTTGGAGTGAAACTGCTGCACCAGCCCGCCCAGCGGAATGCGCGAGCGCCCAAATCTCTCGATGTCGTGCTCGAGCAGATCGTGCTTGGTCGCGCCGTCGGCAATCAGCGTGTCCACCAGTTTCTGGATATCGTAGAGATACTCAATCGATGAATCGATGCTGCTGCTCACCTCGCCGCGCAGCAGAATGTCGCCGTGCCCCTGGACAATGCACTCGAGGTTGTAATCGTGCAGGTTGGTGAGCGATCGCTTGTACGCTTCGATGTCGCTCATGGGCGTGGCAATCAGCGGCACGGGCATCATCAGGTCACTGGCAAAGAGCACCTTGTCCTCGCGCACATGCACAACGCAGCACTCGGGGCTGGGGCCGGGCGAGTGAATCAGGTGAATTGTCTTGCCGCCCAGGCGAATGACCAGCCCCTCGTTGAAGACAATTTTGGGCAGGCGGATCTGCACCTGGCGCAGTTCGGGCGTGTGCTCCTTGCCCTCCTCCAGGCCACGGTAGCCGTACTGCTCCAGCATTTGCCGGCAGAGGTCGTGCGCAATCAACTCGGCGTCGGGGAAGAGGTACGACCCGTACACATGGTCGGCGTGGCTCAGCGTGTTGATGACGTACTTGATGCCCTGCGGGCAGATGCGCTCGGCAAACTCGGCCATCTGGCGCGTTTCGGAGGGGAAGGGCAGCGTATCAATGAGCACGCCGCCCTCGGGGGTGACCACCAGCCCGGCCGTCACTTCAACGTAGAGACCACTTGTAAAAACCCACGTATCGTCGGCGACGCGGGTGCGAATGATTGACATGGGGACCTCGGTGCAAGATGGAGCGCATGGCGCGACAGGCATGCTGCGCCGGTGAGGATACCACAGGAGTGAGTCCGCGTCAAAGGAGTTGACATAACTAGTGGTTTTTCAGTTAGGTGGTGCGCACTACAACCTCACCCCCCGGCCCCCTCTCCAGTTTGGAGATGGGGCCGGGGGGTGAGGTTGTAGTGCGCACCATCTAGGTCGCATGCACCCGGCATAACTAAACTGAAACCGTTATGGGCTTCACATTTTTCTACGCAAGGGCGCAAGGTG
>CAYRVP010000158.1:0-9572 GCA_964427845.1 uncultured Caldilineaceae bacterium | reverse complement strand
CGCATGGCAATGTTCGTCACGCACGAAGGTGCAGTCTACCAGCAGGGGCTGCGTATGTCAAAAAGGCGCGCCGCTTGCTCGACAGCAACGCACTGCTGGGGCCCTCTACCTATGCCAGAAAGTCGCGCAACTTGCGGCTGCGCAGAGGGTGTCGCAACTTGCGCAGCGCCTTGGCCTCGATCTGCCGCACCCGCTCACGCGTCACGTTGAACTCCTTGCCCACATCCTCCAGCGTGCGTGGAATATCGTCCTGCAAGCCAAAGCGCATCTCAAGCACCTTGCGCTCACGCTCGTTGAGGCCGTCGAGAATCTCCGCCATCTGCTCGCGCAACATGCGCCGGCTGGCCGAATCCACAGGGCCGGGCAGGCTGTCGTCCTCAATGAAATCGCCCAGGCTGCTCGTCTCTTCATTGCCGACCGGCGTTTCGAGGCTGAGGGGCTCCTGGCTCAGGCGCTGAATGCGTCGCACCTTGGCCGCCGCGCGCTCCAGCCGGCGCTCCAGCTCCACCTCCAACTGCACGTTCGATTCCATCGCGTCGCGCACTTGATCAACATCATCCTTCTCGAGGAATTCCATCTTCATCGCCAATTCCTCGTGCGTTGGATCGCGGCCCAGCTCCTGCTGCAGGCTGCGCTGAATGCGCGCCTGCCGGTTTATCGTTTCCACCATGTGCACGGGGATGCGAATCGTGCGCGCCTGGTCGGCAATCGCCCGGCTGATCGCCTGGCGAATCCACCATGTGGCGTAGGTGCTGAACTTGTAGCCAAGCTTGTGGTCAAACTTGTCCACCGCGCGCAGCAGGCCCAGATTGCCCTCCTGGATCAAGTCCAGAAAGTTAAGGCCGCGTCCAATGTAGCGCTTGGCAACGCTCACCACAAGGCGCAGGTTGCTCTGCGCCAGGCGGCGGTGGGCGAGCTCGCCATTGTGAACCAGCACCAACGCCCGCACGCGCTTCTCGCCCACAATGCCCGCCGCGCGCAAGGCGCCCACAATCTGCTGCAGCGAGACAAAGGCGCCAGCCAGCGCGCGCGAATTTGCCACTGCACCCAACTCCAGCCGCGACAGGGCGTCATCCACTGCGCCCCAGTCAATGGCACGCGTGCGCCCGCGCTTGGCATCGTACTCGCGCATGCTCTCCAGAAGCGTCGCAATGCCCGCGTCTATCGCCGCTTCTTTGGCATCCGGCGCAGGCTCCTGCAGCACGTGCTCGCCATCCCTGGCCAGTTCGTCCAGCAGCGCCAGCAGCTCGCGTGTGCCTTCGACACCTTGCTCCTTGAGGAAAGCCTGCGCCTCCACCCCTTCGTGGATACGGCGCGCAAACTCGATCTCTTCCTCCCCCGTCAGCAAGGGGTGGCGGCCGATGTCGGTCAGGTACATGCGCACCGGATCAAGGCTCTGGCCGAGTTCGGGCACATCTTCAATCAACTTCTCGATGGGGAGGCTCTTCTCCCGCTCAACCTCTTCCTCAAGCTTCGTGTTGCGCCGAATCTGGGGAATCGACGCCGCCTCTTCATCGGGGACGTCCGGTTCATCCGTGAAGAGATCGTCCTCCTCGGCGGCCTTCGGTTCGCCCAGGTGAATATACTCGTCCAGTTCACTCTCGCCGCTGGATTTGGACGCGCGCTCAATGCGCGCGTCGGCGGGGCGACCGCTGCCGTCGTCATGCGCAGGGCCCACCACGGGCAATTGCGCAATGCGCAGATCTAGCTCATCACTCTTCCCGTTTGCGGCCGCTGTGGACACAGGGTTATGAGCTACGTTACGGGGTGGTCTAGCCATTAATCTCCTTCACAACCGGCGCTTTGCGCCGGCTTGGCCGCGGGGGAATCGGGCCACCTTCTCTGACAGCAACCGGCCTGAAGGCCGATGGTGGTGCAATATCTGCAGATTCCTGAATACATGAGTGTCGGCGCGGGTAACGATTGTGAGAGGCACTTCGTTCAACCAATACGAGCGCCGGAGGCGTTTCGTCGCCGCTCGCCATTCCTGTGGTTCTCGCGCAGCTTGAGGGGCTGCAAGTGGTCCAATTCACGCTGAATGCGCCCGTAGACGCTTCCCAGGGAGCGTGCCGTGCCCAGCTCGCCGCTGCGTTGCGCCTCATCCACAAGGAACTTCACGGCAATGCTCTCTGTCTTGAGTCTCTGCAGGCGCAAGTGGACTATATCCTTAATCATGCCCTCACGCAACTCCGGATCGGTTCGCGGCGGGAGGCCCGCCCCATAGGCCATCAGACTCCCCAACTTGGCGTGCAGGGGTGACGCCAGGCTCTCCTGGAAGCTTTCAACATCCCATGCTTCGTCGCTGGTAATGTAGCGTTTCAGCGCGCCAAAAATCTCCCGATTCTCTGCATGCTGAAGGTCCGCCTCCATGGGCGGATCGATCTTCAGCTCGGTCGCGCGCTGCGCCAGCCAAACCAGCGAATCGGGCTCGCGCACCATCATCGCCAACAGATGATCCTCAATCTCGAAGGGCGCCACTGCGGCCGGACGCGCCGCCCGTCCTGCCGCGTCGGACCCTTCCCGACCGTCAATGCCGCGCGTTGCCTCCCCGTCGCCTGCTCCGCCATTGCGCCGCCTTGCGTCTGCAGCGGCAGGCGTTTCGGCCTGCGTTGCGCGCGCCGCAGCACGCACCCGCGATTCGATGATGTATTCCTCTACCTGCACCAGCCGCGCAAGCTGGTGCATATAATGTTGCCGCTCGACCTCGTCATCGACCTCGGCGATCAGCGGCGCAAGCTCGGCAACGGCCTCGGCCTTCCCCTGCGCGCTTCCCAGATCCAGCCGGCGGCTCGTTACGGCAAAATAAAAGTCCACCAACGGTTGCGCGCGGCCCACAAGCTCACGCCACAGCTCACCGCCGCCGCGAATCACGTCGTCGGGGTCCATGCCGTCCGGCATGGAGATGATGCGTAGCGCCGCGTCGAGGCGGTCAGTCCTCTGCAAGCGACCGCCGACGTCCATGGTCTTCGGCACTCGCGGCAAGGATTGCCGCGCCTGATTCAGGCCTCGCATCGTCGCCGCTTGCCCGGCCACGTCAGCGTCAAGCGCCACCACAAAGTTGCGTGTGTAGCGCTGCAACTGCCGCAGTTGCTCAGCGGTGAGTGCCGTGCCCATGCACGCCACCACATTCTCGAAGCCGTGCTGATGCGCCGCGATGACATCCATGTAGCCTTCAACGATGACTACCTGGTCGGCGTCGCGTATGGCGCTCTGCGCGCGATCAATGCCGAAAACCACGTGCGACTTGTGGAACAGGGCGGTGTCGGCCGTGTTCAGGTATTTGGGCTGGCTGTCGTCCAGCACGCGCCCGCCGAATCCAATTACGCGCCCTTGCCTGTCGCGAATGGGAATCATGACGCGGTTGCGAAACGCATCGTAAATCGACTCGCGTTGTTCATTGCGCTTGACCAAACCAGCCGCCAATTGGATGTCCAGCCCGAAGCCGCGGCTGCTCAGAAAATCGCGCAGCGCGCTCCACTGCTCCAGTGCAAAGCCAATCTGAAACGTATCGGTCGTCTCACGGTCCAGCTTGCGCCGCTCCAGGTAGTCGCGCGCCGGCGCGGCCTGTGCATGGTTCAGCAGCAGATCATGGAAATAGCGGGCCGCCGCCTCGTTCACCTCGTAAAGCGCCGCTTTCTGCGTGCGATCCGCTTCGTGCTCCTGCTCCTCAAGCGACACGCCCGTCTCTTGCGCCAACCGCTCGAGAGCCTCGCGAAAGTCAAGGTTCTCCTTGCGCATAAGGAACGAAAAGACGTCGCCGCCTGTGCCACAGGCGCCGAAGCAATGCCAGGTTCCAGAGTTGGGGTAGACAACGAACGAGGGCGTGCGCTCGTTGTGGAAGGGGCAGAGCCCCTTGTAGATGCTTCCCGCGCGCTTGAGCGGCGTGTAGCGCGAAACGATGTCAATGATGTTCGCTCGGGCTTTGACTTCGTCGATGGCGCTCATGCAAACCCTCCTCCCGTCCACAGCCGGGGACGCACGGAGCCGGGGCGGGCGGCGCAATTCTAACGGATGCCCTGAGTGGTTGTCAAAGCCGACGAAAGGGCACACGAGCGTGAAAGTGCACCACGCCTCGTAGCGGAAGGCCTCCCGGCCTTCACCTTGCGTGCACCCTGGTGCGAAGCCACAAAAACGAAAGCCGGGAGGCCTTCCGCCACGATGCACGAACCTCTGTTCATCCTACGCCAGCCCATGCGCATGCGCGATCGCAGGATAGACCTTCTCGCACTCGTAGAACAGTTCGGTCAGCTTCATCATCTTGAGCATGTTGCCGCGCGTCTTGATCTGCCCTCCGAAAAAGGCCTGGCGCGTGCTCTCCTTGCCCAGCCAAATGGCGTGCAGGAGGTTCGCCGTCAGCGTGATCTCGATGTTGGCATCGCCCGGCCGCTTTCCAAAGAAGACCTCGAGTGGAGGCTGACGACCGTCCACCAGGATTTCGGCCTCAGGGTCACTTGTGCGAATGCGAATCACCAGGTTGCTGTGCGCAATATCATGCACATTATCAGGCTCGGCCGCCACGCGCGCAAAAACCTCACGCATGACCGCATAGTAGTGCTCTTCCGACGAAAAGATCTGGGAAGCGATTGTCACAAGAATCTACACAAGCTCTCCGTGGCGCCGGACGGCAGACTGCGCGGGCCGTTGCTGCAACCTTGCAGCCCGCATCTCGTACTGTCTCAGGGCGCTGCACACATTGAATGGCAAGGCGGCCTATTGTACCACCTCACCTCCGTTGCGCACAGGCCGCCGCCGAAACGCCAATCAGGCAAGTCGGCTGCCTACCGCGTCAAACGCCGTGCTACAATTCAGCCTCGTAGCCCCTGTCACTCCACAATACTCACGCGCGCATCAAGGAGTCGCGACCATGGCCAATCCGGAGATGCAATCCAGCAAGGAGCCCGAGCTTCCCTTCAAGTGGCAACAGGTGCAGAGTGCCATATGGCTGATCGGTCTCGCGATCATCGCGTTGCGGGGATGGTGGTGGCCGGGCATGCTCGTGCTCGTGGCAGTCAGCGGGCTGACGCAGGCACTCATCGCGTCCTACCTCGACAAGAATGCCGCCCGCGAAGAGGCTGTCGTCAAGCAAAAGAACCTGGAAGAAACACGCGCGACGGCCTTGCCCGCACAGTGCCCCGGCTGCGGCGCGCCGCTCGACACCAGGCGTGTCATCTGGCGCAGCGACACAACCGCGTCATGCCCTTACTGCAACACGTCGATCAAGGCCTCGCGCGCGCCGAGCGTCGCGGGGTCGCAGCCCACGCCATCACAGCCGTCGTAGCGGCGGCTTGAGCCGCCGTAGTTGTGGATCGCGTCGCACCATTGGACTCGGCGGCTCGGGTACGGCGGCTGATGATTGTCACCAAAATGGTTCGGCATGCGGCGCCATACCGCACCATTTCGGCTGTCTTCATAAGCCGCCGCTACGCCGCACTCGCATTACCTGCGCGCCGTATGAATGCCAATGCGCGCGGCAGCGCCCGTTGGTAAACCTGATAGAGCGGGCGCGACACGGGATAGTCCCATGCGCCGACATGCTCCTGCAGTTCCGCCCCAAGCCCCTGCTTGAAGCCCCACACACCCTGCAAGGAATCGCCCGCGTCCTCCGGGTCTGTGGGCGCGCCCCACCAGTCATAGACTGTGCACCCGTGTGCGCGCGCCCAGCGCAGCGCCTCCCACTGCAGCAGATAGTTGGGCATGTCGCGGCGGCGGCGCTCGCTGGACGCACCGTAGAAATACCACGTCGTCGCACCGTACTTGAGCAGGAAGACGCCCGCCACCGGCGCGCCTTCCTCGGGGTGCTCGGCCAGCAGTAACGCGCCGCCGGCCGGATTGGCTGCGTCCGCCTGGGCCTCAAGAAAAGTCCGCCACGTAGTGCGGTAGTAGGACGCGGGCCGAATCAGGAAGCCATCGCGCGCGCCCGTCTCGGCGTAGAGTGCATAAAACGCATCGAGATCCGCCGCCGAGCCTTCGCGCACGGTGATGCCGCGTCGTTCCGCAAGGCGCACGTTATAGCGCGCCTTGCTCTTCATCTGTTCCAGCAGCGCGTCCTCGTCAAGCCGCAAGTCCGTCAAGGCCGTATTCTTGAACTGGGCCTGCTCGCCGCTGTAGAGCCAACCGCGTGCGCGCAGCTTGCGCAGCAGCGACTGTCCCTCGACTGAGTCCTCCGCCACATTCGGGTCAATCTTCACAAGCACGCAGTTGCGGGTGCGTGCGTGCGCCTGCAGCGCGTCCAGTGCCGCGTCCACAGCGCGTCCGTCGCGCCAATCAATGACCGGCCCCTTGGGTACATAGCCGATGCGCAATGGCAGCCCCGGCAGCGGCTGGCGCGTGAGGAACTGCGCCGCACCTTGTCCGCCCGGCAGCAGCAACCGCTCGGCGCGCCAATCCGTTTGCGCCTTCACCTCGCCCCACTCCCAACTCTGCAGTACGTGGGGAGTGGGTAGCGCCGCCAGTGTATCTCGCCACGCGGCCGCATCTTCCACTGCAGCCACCGGCTCCCGGCGCGTCGCCGCACGCTGCTTCAGCGCACGCTGCGCGCGCAGCGCCTGCAGGCCCGCCTGGTAAACGCCGAAGCCCAGAGCGTGCACGGGCAAGTCCCACGCGCCTACGGTGCGCACCACACTGCCGCCAAAGCCCTGCTTGAAGCGGTAGACACCCCACAGGCCGTCACCAGGCAACGCCTCAACGTCCACCGGCAAATCCCCCACGGGCGTGCCGCTGCCGTCGCCGTTACGCAATCCCTGGGCAAGCGCGCCGATTTCATCGGGTATGCCCCAGAAATCGTAGCAACTGGCGCCACGGCTGCGCGCCCAGCGTATCCCCGCCCACTGCAGCGCATGATTGGGCATGCGGTTGCGCTCTCGGTCGCTCGATGCGCCCCAGAGGTACCACGCCATTTTGCCTACAGAGCAAACCACTATCGCCGCCACCGCTTGCCCCTCGAACTCGGCCAGCAGATAGACGGCATGCTCGGGGGCAAGCAGCGCAAAGGCGGCGTTGTAGTAGGCCGCTGAATGCACGTCGAAGTGGTCGCGCTGCGCCGTCGCCGCCATGAGCGCGTTGAACGCAGGCAAGTCCGCCTCGCCGCAGGCGCGCACCGTGATGCCCTTGCGCTCCGCCAGGCGCACGTTGTAGCGCCATTTGCTCTTCATGCGCGCGAGGATGTCCTCCTCGCTCCCCGCAATGTCCAGTTGGATTGTGCTGCGTGGCTGGATGCTCTGCAGGCTGGGGCGCAGGCCCAGTTGCGTAAGCATGGCCCTGTGCGCGGGCGTGTCGGCCAGCTCCGGCTCAATCTTGAGCACCGACGCACCATGGCGGTGACAGGCTTCTTGCAGCGCGTCAAGCAGCCTGCGCACGGAAGGCAGGTCGTTCCAATCAACCAGCGGCCCGCGCGGCACGTAGCCAAGCGTCAGCCCCAGCCGCCGCTGGAAAAGCAGCAAAGCACCAGCCTCGATGCTGCCCACGTCCGCACTCGCGGGCAGCGTCACCTGCTCGGCCTGCCAGCCTGAACCCACCTTGAGTTCGCCCCAGCCACTTAGTTGCAGCACGTGCGCGGCAGGGTGGCCGGCAACGAACGCGTCCCACGCGTTCCCGCCCGCCACGCTCGCGTGCAGCGGTGCGTCGTCATCGCTCGTCTCAACTACATTCGGGTTGGGGCTTGGTCTGCGCATGGCCCCCATGATACCATCGCGCGGCGTAGAGGCGCGAGCGCACCGCCGCCTTGCGCCACATCAACCCGCCACCCCAAGGAGCCGACCGTGGCCAGTGCCGAACCCATGTCGCACGCGCAGGATGTAGTCATTGAGGCCGTGCCCAACTTCTCCGAAGGCCGCCGCCCCGAAGTCGTCGCCGCCATCGTCGCCGCCATCCAGGCACCCGGTGTGCTGCTGCTTGATCACAGCAGCGATTGGGACCACAATCGCTCCGTCGTCACCGTGGCGGGCTCGCCCGCGGCCGTTGTCGAGGGGCTATTCCAGGCCGTAGCGACGGCCGCGCGCCTCATCAGTCTCTTCGAGCACAAGGGCGAGCACCCCCGCCTGGGCGCCACCGACGTGGTGCCGCTTGTGCCCATCCATAACATCACACTCGCGGAATGCGCCGCCTGGGCCACCGCCCTGGGCGCGCGCATTGGCGCCGAACTCGGCATCCCCGTCTTTCTCTATGAGGCCGCCGCCACCCGCCCCGAGCGCCGGAACCTGGCAACGCTGCGCAAGGGACAATTCGAGGCGCTTATCAACGAAATCGACACGCCCGCGCGCAGGCCCGACTTTGGCCCGGCGCGCCTGGGTCCGGCGGGCGCGACCGTCGTCGGCGCGCGCCCTTTTCTGATTGCCTACAATTTTTACCTGACGACTGACGACGTGGAGATCGCGCGCACCATCGGCAAATCGATCCGCGAGAGCAGCGGCGGCTTCCCTGCCGTCAAGGCCATGGGTCTGCTGGTCGAGGGCCAGGCGCAGGTGAGCATGAACCTCGTTGACTACACGCAAACGCCCCTGCATGTGGTCTATGATGCCGTGCGCACGCAGGCACTTGCTGCGGGCGTCGACATCGACCGCTCCGAACTCATTGGCCTCGTCCCCCAGGAGGCCATGCTCCAGGCCGCCGCCCACTATCTGCGCCTGCCCGCATTCAGCGCCGGCCGCGTCGTTGAGACCGCCATTCAGCGCGCCCACCAACAACTGTAACGACGACGCGACGGCGCAAAGACGCAAAGAACAGCAACAACAAGGTCTGCCTCAGTTGTTCTTGCTCCCCTTTGCGTTTCTTTGCGCCTTTGCGGCTTTGCGTCGTAGTTACGCTTTTGTGCTAGCATGACAAAATTATGCCCAATTTCAGTTACCGCCTGCACGCCAGCGAGGGCGCCGCACGGCTCGCCAGTTTCGATACGCCCCACGGCCCCATTGACATGCCCGCCTTTGCCCCCGTGGGCACGCAGGCCAACGTCAAGACGCTCGAGCCGCGCGATTTGCTCGAGGCGGGCTGCCAACTGGTGCTCGCCAACACCTATCACCTCTACCTGCGCCCCGGCCACGAACTGGTTGCGCGCCTGGGTGGCCTGCACAACTTCATGCGCTGGAATGGCCCCATCCTTACTGATTCGGGCGGCTATCAGGTCTTCAGCCTCGCCCACCAACGCAATCTCGCCGACGACGGCGTCACCTTCCGCAGCCACCTTGACGGCAGCGTCCACCTATTCACCCCCGAGAAGGTGATGGAGGTGGAAATGGCGCTGGGCGCTGACATTGCCATGGTGCTCGACGTCTGCCCCACGCCCACCGACCGCCCAGCCGTCGAAGATGCCGTGGCGCGCACGCACCTCTGGGCCGAACGCTGCCGGTGCGCACACACCCGTCCCGACCAGGCGCTATTCGGCATCGTGCAGGGGGGCATCTTCCCCGATTTGCGGGCACAGAGCGCCGATTTCCTGCGCACGCTCGATTTTCCCGGTTACGCCGTGGGCGGGCTGGCCGTGGGCGAAACCAAACAGCAGATGTATGAGACGCTTGCGGCCACTGTGCCTATGCTACCCGCCGACAAGCCGCGCTACCTCATGGGCGTGGGCACACCTG
>CAYRVP010000157.1:0-9664 GCA_964427845.1 uncultured Caldilineaceae bacterium | reverse complement strand
ATTCTGTTCATCCGTCGATTTCGCAACCGTACGTTGTTTCAGCAGACTCATTGATAATTGATGATTGATGATTGATGATTGGCTATGCGCCGTAATCTAACAATTACGGCGCATAGCCAATCATCAATCATCAATCATCAATCATCAATCATCAGTCACAAATCTCTCGTTATGCAAGCAGCGCCTGCGCGAGGGTAACGGCGCTGCTCGCGTCGGGCGCAAAGCCGTCGGCGCCGATTTGCGTGGCGAAGCTGGAGGAGACTGGCGCACCCCCTACCACCACCTTGACGCGACCGCGCGCTGCCGACGCGTTAAGTGCTGCCACCGCCTGCTGCATGGCGGGCAGTGTTGTTGTAATCAGCGCCGAAAGCCCCACAATGTCTACGCCGTCGCTTTCGGCAGCGGCCACAAAACGCTCGGTCGACACATCCACGCCCAGGTCAACAATCTCGAAGCCCGCGCCTTCGAGCATCATTGCCACAAGATTCTTGCCGATGTCGTGCATGTCACCTTTGACGGTGCCGAGCGCCACGCGCCCTTGCGCCTTGACGGCTGTTCCCTGCAGACGCGGGCGCAGCACGGCCAGCCCCGACTTCATGGCACGCGCCGCCTGCATCATCTCGGGCACAAAGCAGACTTTTTCCTCAAACTGACGACCCACTTCGGCCATGGCGTCTATCATGCCGTCGTTCAGCAGGTCAGCGGGGCCAACACCGCCATCGAGCGCGTGCGCCACGAGCGTGGGCGTTTCCTTGTGCCGCCCATCCAGAATCGCGTCGTAAACATCGTCAATCAGTTGATCCCATTGTTCCTGCTTGCCCTGATCCATGCGGCTGCGCCCCCTGGGGTCGTGCACTTAAACGAATGGAGATAGCAAAGCGGCTTTGTGGAAATGTGATAACGCTCGGATAGCAAGTTGCGCTAACTCACCCACCTGGTCAGCTTGCGCAGGACATCATGCTCCTGCTCTTCGCTGTCCGTGGAGACGCAGATGAAGATTCCTTCCGGGCGTATCTCGTTCATGAAGGGGTCAAGTTCATCGAGCTGCAGGTCAACCACAACCGACTTGCCCGCCGTCTGAATCCTCCGGATGAGGCCGGTCCATTGCATGATGGGCAGGTCGTCGGCCACGCCCTGCACCCACTGAATGGCCTGCACGTTGGGAAGCTCAAGGATGGCATCGAGGTGATGGGCAACGCCCTTGCCGTCCATGTGGAAGATATTGTGGGTCATCGCCAGGCATTCGGCCGCAAGCCCCGGCCAAATGTATTGGCCAAAGTGGCGGGGCGAGACCATTGTGGCAAAGTCGCACGACGGGATGTGCATGCGCCCAAATGAGGGGATCTCCATCCACGAGATCGACGGCTGTTTATGTGCCTTGAGCAATGTGTCGAAGTGGTCGTAGAAGGCAATGAAATCGGCAGTGTTCGCAGCCAGAATGCGCTCGACATCATCGGGGTTATCGTAGAGGTCGTAGAGGAGCGGCTCGGTGCCACGCAGCGCCGCGAGCCAGTCGATGCCGGGGTGCAGATCCGTATAGCCGACGAGAAACTGGCCGGGGGCAAGTTCGAGTGCGCGCATGGTCAACTCATCGAGTTTGGCCAGGTATTCGCTCTGCCAGTCGAGCATAAGCGGCTGTGCGTAGTCGGCGAGAATGGGTTCGGCCCAGGTGGTCACCTCGCCAAAGACGAGGGGGCTGCCGCAGCATCCGGCAAATACATTGGGGCCGAGGTTGGGCCAGAAGAGGGGGAAGGTCTCACCCAAGAAGCGCTTGTTGCGGAAGCCGCGCAGAAAGCGTTCCATCTGGTAGTCGGCGTCGAACCACCAATCCTTGCGGTCGGCGTAGCGTGCCTGCGCCACGGCGTCGGCATCGGCATAGAGCGCATTGTGGCGGCTGAAGCGCACGGGCGGGCGGTCAATCACCTGCTGCTCGTACCACGCGTAGATGCGGTCAATCGCCTGGTCGAAATCAGGCTTCGTCTCCAGCTCGACGGACCGGCGGGCGGGAATGTCGATTGGGTTCATGGGCAGGTGGGGTGGGCGGCCGCAGCCGTCAGGGATTGGGGTGGGCTGCCTCCAGTGTAGCCTAGGCGAGGGTGCAGCGCAACGGTCAAATTGCCTGATCAACGCGGGGCATATGCACCCCCAGATCTTCGAGCACCGACTGTGCGGCGTAGTAGCCGCACATGCCATGCACGCCGCCGCCCGGCGGGGTGGACGACGAGCAGAGGTAGACGCCCGGTGCGGGCGTGCGGTAGGGGTTCAGCGTGGGAACGGGGCGCATGAAATGCTGCAACAGGTCTTGTACGCCGCCGTTGATGTCGCCACCGACATAGTTGGGATTGTGCGCCTCCATCTGCACAGCGTTGCAGGTGTGGCGGGCAAGAATTGTGTCGCCAAAGCCGGGTGCAAAACGCTCAATCTGCGCTTCGATGGCGGCGGTCATGTCCGCATTGCAGCCGCTGGGTACATGGCAGTAGCCCCAGGCAATGTGCTTGCCAGCCGGCGCGCGCGATGGATCATGGAGCGTGGGTTGTGCCATGAGTACATAGGGGCGCTGGGGGATTTCGCCGCGCCACACAGCCGCCTCCGAGGCGGCGATTTCGTTCATCGTGCCGCCCAGATGCAGCGTGGCCGTCTGGTGACAGACACGGTCGCGCCAGGGGATGGGTTCGCTCAACGCCCAATCAACCTTGAAAACGCCGGGGTTGTAGCGAAAGCGGCTCAGTGCGCGCTGATAGCCGGCGGGCAAGGTGTCGCGCGCAAGTGCGAGCAGTTGGCGCGGCGTCACATCAAGCAGAATGGCGCGCGCAGCCGGAAGTTCACTGATGCTTTCCACCTCCCACTCGGTCGCAAAATCGCCACCCAGCGCGCGAATCATCGCCACCAGTGCATCGGCAATGGCCTGGCTGCCGCCGCGCGCCACAGGCCAGCCCACCGTGTTCGCGAGCATGCTGAGCATGAGGCCAAACGCGGCGCTGGGTGCGCGCCCCAACGGGATAATCGCGTGGCCCGCCATGCCGGCAAAGGCGGCGCGGCCGCGCTCGCTGCGAAAGAGCAGGCGGCCCGCCCACGTGGCGGGCAGGCCGCCCACCGCGCCAAAGCGCGCGTATTGGTATGGCTTGTGCGGGAAGTGAAGCGGCGCAAGGAACTCTGCAATCAACGATTGCCAATTCTCAACCATCGGCCCCATCATGCGCCGCCAGGCGGGGCCATCGGTCCCGAGTTGCGCGACTGTCTCCTCAAACGAGTGATAGATGGCGACGGCAGGTTCAGCATCCAACGGGTGCGCGACCGAGACGGGCGGGGTAATCCACTCGACGCCGTGCTCGGCCAGCGGCAGGCTGCGCAGAAAGGGCGAGGCAACCCCCAGCGGGTGCACGGCTGAGCAGATGTCGTGGCGGAAGCCAGAGAGCGTCAGTGCGGCGGTGCGCGTACCGCCGCCCAGCGTAGGCCGCGCCTCCACCACCAGCACCTTGAGACCGGCCTGCGCCAGAACGAGCGCGGCGGCCAGCCCGTTGGGGCCGGAGCCGACAATGACGGCGTCGTATTCGGTATCAACTGGTCTGGCTGCGTCGGTGCGTCGTGCAGTAGATGCTGCCATCAGCTGGGACAATCCTTGCAGATCAAACGCAGATGGCAATACAGCGCCGTCACGACTTCTTTGGCTGCACCGCGCGCAGCGGCGCGGTAAGGCGGTGCAGTAGCGTGCGTATGGCCGCATTCTGACGCACGTTGGCAACATAGCGCCACTGCACCGACGAATCGAGGCAGGTGCGCTCTATAAGTACATCGGCTGTCACGCCAAAATGGGCCGCCAGCGAGCGCAGCACGTGGACCCACGTTGCATCCTGCTTTGCTTCACCGCCCAGAAAGCGATATCCGAACTCGTACACCGGGTCTGCTGTCCGCTCCAGTCCCTGTACTTGAGCAACAACTGCGCCCCGCTCTTCGGTCACGCTAAAGGTGTTCCACCCGGAAACGGGAAAACCTTCCGGCGTCATCACAGTAAACGAGAGATCATCAACGTGGACGATGACGACGCCGCTGGCCATCTCCGTCATGGCGCGCATGCCCGGCGCCTCTACAAGATTTGAGTCGACAAAGACAACCTCACCATCCTTGACGCCCTCGGGCGAAGGGTAGAAGCGGTTGTTCGGTGGCTGAAATTCGGGGAAGTTTGCCTTCCACACCGCCATCACGGCGGCAGGCGATTCTCGTATGCCCTCAAGTCGCACGCGATAGGTGCGCTGCCACAGCGGGCCAAAGCCGCGCTGCGGGCCCACAATCTGCTTGCCCTCGAGGTTGGCCGCCATGGCTGCGTCGGGCGCGTGTGCAACTTGGCGCGGGTTCACTGTACCCGCAGTGCCTTCTTCCGAGAGTGCGGTATCGGCCTCTGCAGGTCGTGCGGGGGGTTGAAGGTCAGGACTTGCCTGGTCGCTCTTCATACACTTATCAACGCCGCCACCGCTGCAGTCGTTCATCAAAATGGAAGTTTCGTGGCCGTGCGGCCGCTGAACGTCTACAGAGTGTGCAACAGGTTTACAGGATATCTGCAGCACGCGTGCCGTGCTTTGTTGTTGTTGAGTAAACGGTTGTTCGATCACAGGAGTGTGTAGAACACCGGCATTCAGGACGCGGCGCGCTGCCAAGCCACCTGTGCGCGCAGGCCCTCGTGCACGGTGGTTTGTGGGTCATAGCCGAGCAGCGTGCGTGCCTTGGCGGTGTCTGCCACGGTCCGCCGCTGGTCGCCGGGGCGGGGTGGGCCGTACACAATCTGCGCAGGCTTGCCGGTCAGTTCCTCGAGCATCTCGAGCACCTGGTTGACGTTCACTTCCTGGCCACCGCCAATGTTGAAGAGCTGGCCGACGCTCACGTCGGGCTGTGCCAGGACTCGGCGTATGCCGTCCACGCAATCGAGCACGTAGGTGTTGCTGCGGCTGTCCGTGCCGTCGCCGTCCACGGTGATCGTCTCGCCCGCAAGCAGCCTGCGAATGAAGATGTTGTAGCCCATGTCGGGGCGCTGGCGCGGGCCATACACGGAAAAGAGACGCAGCACCGTGGCACGCAGGCCGAACTGCTGCGCATAGGCCAGCACCAGCTTTTCGGCAGCCAATTTGGTAATCCCGTAAGGCGAAATTGGCTCGGTGGCGGCGTTCTCGTCGCCCGTGGCAAAGCGGCCGTAGACCGACGATGTGGACGCGTGCACAAAATGGGGATTACCCGTGCTGGCGGCAGCGGCCAGCAGCCGCTGCGTGGCGAGCACGTTGCAGGTCATGTAGCCCTCAAACTCCTGCCACGAGCGCACCAGCCCGGCCATGGCGGCCAGGTGGACCACCGCGTCGACGCCTTCCAGCAGCGTCTCGAGGTGGCCAGTGCGCAAGTCAGCCTCCGCAAAGGTGAAGCCGGGCTGGGCGTGCAGCGGTGCGAGGTTGCGCTCCTTGAGCGAACGCGGGTAATAAGGGATAAACGCATCGAGGCCGAGGACGAGGTGGCCGTCGGCCAGCAGCGCCTCACACAGGTG
This sequence comes from uncultured Caldilineaceae bacterium, assembly GCA_964427845.1. GTDB lineage: Bacteria > Chloroflexota > Anaerolineae > Caldilineales > Caldilineaceae > UBA5069. The sequence goes on along the minus strand of CAYRVP010000157.1, from coordinate 4,140 downwards.
CGAGCCAATGAACCCGGCCGCGCCGGTGACAAGAATTCGGGACATCAGTCAAGCTCCAAAAATGTCGTTATGTGCATGGAATCTTGACGCAAGGGTGCTAGGACGCCATGAGACGCAAGGCAGGACGCAAGGAAAAGCAGCAGCAAATCCCAGCAGTTGTTCCTGCTCTTGGTCTTCTTTGCGCCGTGCCTTGCGTTTCCTAGCGTCCTGGCGCCCTTGCGTCAAGAAGGCCTCGTTCGCGCAGGGCATAAAAGACGCGCTCGGGCGTGAAGGGGATTTGGCGCAAGCGCAGCCCCGTGGCATGGTGGATGGCATTGGCCACGGCCGGTGCGACGCCATCCATGGGGATCTCGGCCACGGCCTTTGCGCCGTAGGGGCCCGTGGGTTCATACGTCTGTACGAGGATGGCCTTGAGTTCGGGCGTCTCGTCGGCAGCGTAAATACGGTAGGGGCCTATGCGCGGGTTGAGCAAATGGCCCGCCTCGTCGTAGACCATCTCCTCGCAGAGCGCGTAACCCAGCGCCTGCAACATGCCCCCCTCCACCTGCCCCGCGGCCGTAACAGGGTTAATGGCCACGCCGCAGTCCACTGCCATCACAAGTCGGGTGCAGGTGACCTGGCCGGTCTCCGTGTCCACCTCCACCTCGGCGAACTGCGCCGCAAAAGGGGGCGGGCTGATATAGGACATGTGGCTGGCTGTCGCCATAATCTGGTGCTGCTCGGCCTGGTGGGTGCTGTGCAGCGCAACAGTTTCGATCGTGACGCTGCTGCCGTCGGCCGCCTTGACGCAGCCATTCTCCAGCCACAGCCGTTCGGCGGGCGCGCCTTCGAGCAGATGCTTCGCTGCGTGCTCGATGATCTGCCGCTGCACGTCCTCGGCCGCCTTCATCACGGCGCCACCGCTGATGTAGGTTGTGCTCGAGGCGTACGCGCCTGTGTCAAAGGGCGTGAAGTCGGTGTCACTCGAGTAGACGATGATCTGGTCGAGCGGCACGCCCAGCGTCTCGGCGGCAATCTGCGCCAGCACCGTGTCGGAGCCGGTGCCCAGGTCGGTGGCGCCCATGAGCAGATTGAAGGAGCCATCATCATTCAGCTTGATGCTGGCCGCGCCCATGTCCAGCCCGGCGATGCCCGTGCCGTGCATGGCGATGGCCAGCCCCAGCCCGCGTCGGATGTGGGGCCGCGTAGGGTCCACCACCCAGGCGGGGTTGTCGCGCCGCTCCCAGCCGATGGCGCGCGCGCCCTCGCGCACGCACTCCTCCAGGCCGTTGCTGCGGATGACCTGCGCAAAGCCCTCGCGCCCCTCGCCCATCGCTTCAGCCATGGGTAAATTCTGCCCCACCTTGATCCAGTTGAGCCGTTTGAACTCAAGCGGGTCCAGCCCCAGTTCGAGGGCGAATTCCTCCATGTGCTGTTCGAGGCCGAAGAGCGCCTGGGGCGCGCCGTAGCCGCGGAACGCGCCCGCGACGGGCTTGTTTGTATAGACCACATCGCAATCAAAACGCGCAGCCGGCAGCCAGTAGGTGCTGAGGCCGCGGAAACCGCTCACCATCTGCACCGTGAGGGCATGGGTTCCGTACGCGCCTGTGTCGCCCACAATGCGCAGGTCCATGCCCACAAGTTTGCCGTTCTCGTCCACACCGCTGCGGTAACGCAGGAACTGTGCGTGGCGCGAACGGCTGCTGGTAAACTCCTGCTCACGCGTCATCTCAAAGCGCACCGGCCGGCCGGTGGCAATCGTCAGGTGCGCGCAGAGATCCTCGATAAGCATCTCCTGCTTGCCGCCGAAGCCGCCGCCAATACGTGGCTTGACGACGCGGATGCGCCGCACGGGCAGCCCCACCAGCGGCGCAACCATGCGCCGCACGTGGAAGGGGACCTGCGTGCTCGTGCGGATGACGAGGCGATCGTCCTCATCCCACCACGAGAGAGCTACATGCGGCTCGATGCTCACCTGCTGCACCTGTTGGACGCGATACTCGCTTTCGTAGACGTGCGCTGCGTTGGCCAGCGCCGCGTCGACATCGCCATGATCCACATGGATGTGAATGGCGATGTTGCGCTGCGCGTCATGAATTTTCCATGCATCCTGCTCGTCGTGGATGATGGGCGCGCCGGGCTGCATGGCCTCGCCCGGGTCGAGGACGACGGGCAGCAATGCGTATTCAACCTCGATCAGTGCGAGCGCCTGCTGCAGGATTTCCGGGGATTCGGCCGCGACGACGGCCACGCGGTCACCCACGTGGCGCACCTTGTTGTCTAGCGAAACCTGGTCGTAGGGCGGCGGGTTGGGGTAGCTCTGCCCGCCTGAGGCGTAGATTACGCGCTCGACATCTGCGTGCGTAAGCACGGCATGGACGCCGGGCAGCGCGCGCGCCTTGCTGGCATCAATGGAGACAATGCGGGCGTGGCCATGGGGACTGGTCAGCATCCCGCCGTAGAGCATCCCCGGTATCTCGAGGTCGTCGGCGAAGACGGCGCGCCCCTTGACCAGCTTGATGCCGTCCACTTTGGGTTCGCCCTTGTTGACGACGCTGGTCTGCGGCGGGGCCAGGGTAATGGGGGTGACTTTGGTGCGCGTCTGCGTCTCCGTAGCGCCGGCGTCGCTGCCATCATTCGGTAGCGGTGAGTCGCCTGTAGGCCAGTCGACCGTGTCGAACGCGTCGACAACCTCGGTCTCAAGCGGAGGCACCGCCTCGCCGCGCAGCTCGGCGGCGGCGCGCAAAATGGCTTGAACCGGGCGCAGATAGCCCGTGCAGCGGCAGAGTACGCCGGCAATGGCCTCGCGCACCTGGCTTTCGCTGGGTTCAGGGTTCACATCCAGCAGCTTTTTGGCGGCGAGCAGTTGCGCAGGCGTGCAATAGCCGCACTGGATGGCGCCGCACGCCACGAACTGTTCCTGCAGCAGACTCAACTCTTCGTTGCGCGGCCCACTTAACGACTCCACCGTGATGATCGAAGCACCATCGGCCTGTGCTGTGAGCAGCGCGCCGCTGTTGCGCAGCCGGTAGGATGAGGCCTCACCAGGCGTATGCGTGAGCAACACCGCATCGGCCCCCGTGTCGCCGGTTTCGTCGCCGAACTTGACGCTGTAATAGCGCAGCCGCCGCAGCGTGGTGCGCAGCAGTTCGCCGGGCAGTACCTCGATTGTGTGGTGCGTGCCGTTGACAACCAGGGTTATATTCATAGTTTGAAAGCTAACCAAGTGAGCAAATCAATTATCAATGATCAGTAATCAGTTATAATTCGTAACGAATAGTTAAGCGATCCTATACCCGTGCCTGCGCCAGCGCACGTGCGCGCAGGATGGGCGCCATGGCCTGCCGGTAGGTGGCGCTGCCACGAAAATCCGCAATGGGCGGCGCGTCTGTCCCCTCAAGCATGGGGCGGTCGGCCAGACCGCAAAAGGCAACGCGCGTGCCGTCGCCTGCAACGACGGCAACAGCAGTCACAATCGGCCTGTCGGCAGGGGTGCGGGCAACAGACGCGAGGCCGCTGCGCGCGTCACCCAGCGGCACGTGCACAGCTGTGATAATGCCCTTGCCGGTATGAAATGACGCGAGTTCAACCGGGTGCTCGGCAGCGGTGCTGCTCACCAGGGCGCCCAACGCCAGCAGGGCAGCGTAAAAGACGCTGTCGGTCGCTGCTCCGGCCACGATGCCACCCAGCGTCGCCGCGTTGCGGAAATTGACCGGCCCCTCGCCGCGCGCGGCGCGCGCCAGCAGGCCGCCGGCAAGCGCCGCCGCCACAGCGTTCTCCATTACATCGGTGAGGGTGCTTGTGGCGCCAATCACGAGGTGCGTCGTGTTCGTGTGGAAGCCCGAAAGGCGCAGGCCGCCCAGGTCGATGACAAAATCGACGTCGGGGCGCATGTGCGATTCGAGCGCGCCGATGAGGTCGGCGCCGCCCGCGAGCAGCGCGGCATGAGACCCATGCTTCTCGACGAGCGCCAGGGCATCAGCCAGTGTGGAAGGTCGCAGGTATTCGCGCAGAATGGGCATGGGCGTTTGTCGCAGGATGGAGGCGGCTTGGTGTCGCCTGTGGTGGGTTTTGTTGGTGTATTATACCTTATGGTCGGGGTGATGGGTGGACTGGTGGACTGGTGGACTGGTTGACTGGTGGACTGGTTGACTGGTGGAC
>CAYRVP010000156.1:0-9775 GCA_964427845.1 uncultured Caldilineaceae bacterium | reverse complement strand
CCAACTCTACCATACAAATACCTAACTATCGCTCTCTACTGATTTCGAGTTTAACTCAGTTCCCCGAGGACTTATGCGCCACGATGTTGCGTTGGCCCAATTGCGGGCGTGGCTGCTGCGCTACGCCGACCGGATTGATGAGCAAGCCGATCAACTTACCGAACTTGACGCAGCGATTGGTGACGCCGACCACGGGGCCAACATGGTGCGCGGCATGAGCAAGGTGCGCATGCGTCTGCTCGACAGCGATGAGCCTGCCGAGGACGTGGCTGATCTCTTCCGCACGGTGGCCATGACGCTCATCAGCAGCGTGGGCGGTGCGGCCGGGCCCCTCTACGGCGCGTTCTTCTTGCGCGCCGCGCAAGAGCCCGCGGTGGCCGGTTGCAGCACCGTTACTGCCAGGGAGCTCGCCATAATGCTCCACGCGGGGGCCGAAGGCGTGCAAAACCGCGGCAAGGCTGCTCTGGGCGAGAAGACCATGCTCGACGTCCTCTTTCCGGCCGTCGCTGCGCTCGAGCAAGCAGCAGCCGACGGACTTGTGATGACAGACGTTGTCAACGCCGCCGTAGAGGCCGCACGCGCCGGGCTGCACGCCACCATCGCTATGGAGGCGCGCAAAGGACGCGCCAGCTACCTCGGGCCGCGCTCTGTGGGCCACCAGGACCCCGGCGCCACCAGCAGCTACTATTTGTTCGAGACGCTTGCCGCCACGCTGGTCGAAAGCGCCCCAGCCTAGCTGAAGCCACGCACTGATTTTTGCACCGGCGGCTGCGCTGCATGTAGCGCCCCGAGGACTGACTGTTTGGCGCGTCGCGACCCACACCGAGCCATCAACCGCCACATCAAGACAGCAGGTGTGCATGATGCCGGACTCGCTTTTGCAGAGCGATCGAGAAATGCACGTCTACACTGACGGTGTCGAGCGCTACGCGATGCTGGTGGCACTGACCACATCACTCATCCAGGCGGCGGTTGTGCTGCTCTTTGCGCGCAACACCGTGCTGGCCGCCGAGCGCGTGGCAGACCTGGGGCCGGAGCCCGTGGCTACGGTGCGCGCGGCGATCAAAGCCATGCCCAGCGCAACGGCCGGGTCCGCCCGCTAATTCACATATTCCAGGACAGAAGGGCGCTCTCCATGCGCACAATCGTAGGCGCACTCGATTCCGGCACCAGTTCCACACGTTTCATGCTCTTTGACGAGCGCGGCGTGGTGCTCGCCGCCGACCAGCGCGAGCACCGCCAGATCTTCCCCCGCAGCGGCTGGGTGGAGCATGACCCGCTGGAAATCTGGGAGCGGGCGCGTGAGGTCATTGGCGCAGCCATGGCCAAAGCGGAAATTGACGCGCCCGACATCGCCGCGGTGGGCATCACAAACCAACGCGAGACGACCATTGTGTGGGACAGGCGCACAGGCGAGCCTGTCTACAACGCCATCGTCTGGCAGGACACCCGTACGGCGGATTTCTGCGAGCAAATGGAGCAGCAGGGCCACGCCGATCTCTACTATCAGCGCACGGGCTTGCGGCTGGCCACCTACTTTGCCGGCCCCAAAATCCGCTGGATTCTGGATAACGTGGAGGGCGCGCGCGCCCGCGCCGAGGCTGGTGAATTGCTCTTCGGCACGGTGGATTCGTGGCTTATCTGGAACCTCACAGGAGAACATGCCACGGACGTGACAAACGCCTCGCGCACGCTGCTCATGAATCTGGAAACCCTGGCGTGGGACGAGGAGTTGCTGGCCATCATGGGTGTGCCGCGCGTTATGTTGCCGCGCATTTGCCCCAGCAGCGATGCCAGCGCGTACGGCGAAACCTCCTTCGCCGGCCCCTTTCGCGGTGAGGTGCCGCTGACCGGCGTTCTGGGTGATCAGCAGGCGGCCACGGTGGGACAGACCTGCTTTGCCCCGGGCGAGGCCAAGAACACCTACGGCACCGGCTGCTTCATGCTGCTCAATACCGGCACCGAAATCGTCCACAGCAACAATGGCTTGCTGACGACCGTTTGCTACCAGTTTGCCGGGCAGCCCGCCGTCTACGCGCTGGAAGGCTCAATCGCCATGGCCGGGGCCACGATACAGTGGCTGCGCGACAATTTGCAGATCATCCGCCACGCCAGCGAGACCGAGGCATTGGCGCAAACGGTGGAGGATACGGGCGGCTGCTACGTTGTGCCTGCCTTCTCAGGTCTCTTCGCCCCATACTGGCGCAGCGACGCGCGCGGCGTGATTGTGGGGCTGACGCGCTATGTGGAGCGCGCCCATATTGTGCGCGCGGCGCTCGAGTCAATCTGCTACCAGACGCAGGAGGTGCTTGAGGCGATGAACAGCGACAGCGGCGTTCCCCTGCGCCTGCTCAAGGTGGATGGCGGCATGACGGCCAACAACTTCCTCATGCAGCGCCAGGCCGACATTCTGGGCGTGGAGGTGGTGCGCCCGCAGGTGGCCGAGACGACGGCGCTGGGTGCGGCCTATGCGGCGGGGCTGGCCGTGGGCGTGTGGCCCAGCCCCGAGAGCTTGCGCGCCAACTGGCAGGCCGACCGCACCTGGCAGCCGCAAATTGACGACGCTGCGCGCGCCGCCGGCCTGGCCGGCTGGAAGAAGGCCGTCACCCGGACTTTCGATTGGGCATAACTGCACTTGTGTACGCCGCAACGGCGGATAAGGCACGCCACCCACACATCGCATCTTTTGTATTACTTCTGCTGTTACCGTTGTTCCTGAATACCGGGCAGTTGAGGCACAGCAGATGGCAGCGGCGGCGTTCGTCAACCTGGTGATCATCTCGCACTCGGCGCAACTGGCCGAGGGCGTGTGCGAGATTGCGCAGCAGATGGCGGGTGATGATGTGCAGATTGCGGCGGTGGGTGGCTTGTGCACCGGCGATGGCCACACCGTGTTGGGCACCGACCCGCTGCGCATTGCCGACGCCGTGCGCCGCCTGTGGACGCCTGCGGGCGTGCTCTTGCTTGTCGACATGGGCAGTGCGGTGCTTAGCGCCGAGGAGGGACTCGCCATGCTGCCTCCCGGCCAGCAGCCCTGCTGCCATATCAGCAATGCGCCGCTGGTGGAGGGCGCGATTGTGGCAGCCGTGGAGGCGGGGCTGGGTCGCACGCTGGAGCAGGTGAATGCCGCTGCCGAAGCCGCGTCCACACTCCGCAAGGTATGACTAGAATTCTGACGCAAAGCCGCAAAAACGCAGAGGAACGCAAAGAATAACAAAGCAAACAAGCGCAAACACGAGAGCGAAAGCCGGATAGCGCCGTCGTCCACATTCGGGTTTGATTCTAGGGATCAGGGCTTCTTAAAAGTCAGGAACGCGACATGAGCAGGCGCGAACTGCACCTCACCCCCGGCCCCTCTCCATGCGGAGAGGGGTGAAAAGCATCTGCGTTATGCCGGAGACGTGACCCACAAAGGCGACGTTTTTCACCCCTCTCCGCATGGAGAGGGGCCGGGGGTGAGGTGCAGTTTTGCAGTACGCTGACTTTTGAGAAGCCCTGTTCAAGGGATTGACGCACTTTGCAGTTGCACTCCTTTGCGTTTCCTTTGCGCCTTTGCGTCGTATCTTGCAGGAGGTAGCTGGAATTGGACGAGGGCGAGACCACTGTCATCACCATCAATCACCCACTGGGGCTGCACATGCGCATTGGCAAGGATGTGGTGCAGGTGGCCGGGCGCTTCCAGGCCACCATCACCGCCCAGAACCTTTCGCGCCCCTCGCCTGTGGTGGATGCCAAGAGCATTCTGCAACTGATGCAACTGCAGGCGCGCCAGGGCCACCGCATTCAGTTGGCTGCCGACGGTCCCGATGCGCACAGTGCCGTGGACGCGCTGCGCCTGCTGCTTGAATCCGCCCCCAACGCGCCGACAGCCCATTCAACCGAGCCTTCTCCATGAGCAACACCCTCTCCGGATATGCCGCCGCGCCGGGCGTGGGCATTGGTTTAGCGGTTCTCTACCGCACAGGCCACTTCACGCTCGATCAGCCTGCCGAAGCGGGCGCAGTTAACCCCGCGCTCGAGTGGGAGCGCTTCTGCGCTGCGCAGCGGCTGGTGGACGACGAACTCGCACGTCTGACGCGCGGCGAGCCCACGCTCGTGGCCGAACTCTACGCCGCGCACCGCGTTATCCTGCAGGATCAGACGCTGATTGACTCGGTGAAGAGTGCCATAGATTCCGGCCGTTCGGCGGCGGCAGCCACCTTTCAGGTTGTGAGCAACCTTGCCGAGGCAATGGGCGCACTCGATGATGCCTACTTTGCCGGTCGATCGTCCGACGTGCTGGACATCGGCCAGCGGCTGCTTGTGCACCTGGGGGCAACGCTGGGCCGCGCGCACCTGGGCGCGCTGCCTCCCGACACAATCCTGATTGCCGACGAGCTATCGCCCTCCGATGTGGTGCAATTGGAGCCAGGCAACGTGCTGGGAATTGCCCTGGCCGGCGGCACGCCCACGGCGCACTCGGCCATCCTGGCACGCAGCCTGGGGATACCGCTCGTTTGCGGCCTGGGCGCGGGCGTGCTCACTGTGACACCGCAGATAGCCTGCATTCTCGATGGCGACCGTGGCACACTAGTGCTGGAACCAGACACCGTCACGCTGCAACGTGCACATGCTTCGCAGCAGTCGCTTGTGGAGGAGCGCGCCCAGGCCGCGCGCCATGCGCACCAGCCGGCGTATACGCGCGATGGCGTCTATGTACCTGTGCTGGCCAATGCCAATAGCCCCGAGGAGGTGCCCGCTGCTGCGGCTGTCGGCGCCGACGGCATTGGCCTGCTGCGCACCGAGTATCTCTTCCAGCAGCGCGCGCTGCCCCCTACGCTGGAGGAGCAGGTGGAAACCTATGGTCGCTTCATGCGCCAACTGCGCGAGCGTGAGGGGCAGCCCATGCAGTTGACGGTGCGTGCGTTGGACGCCGGCGGCGACAAGCCGCTGCGTTTCTTTCCACACCCGCCCGAGGAAAACCCCTTCCTGGGGCTGCGCGGCGTGCGCTTGCTGATTGATGAACCCGAAATCCTGCGCACGCAGTATCGGGCGCTGCAAATTGCCGTGCGTGACCACGGCGGTGCGCAGTGGGGCGCGCCCGCGCTCGAGGTGCGGTTTCTATTGCCCATGGTGACGACCGTCGAGGAAGTGCGCTTTGTGCGTCTGCTGCTGGCCAACCTGCACGAAGGCGACATGCCGCGCATCAAACTGGGCGTCATGGTGGAGGTGCCGTCGGCTGCGCTGATTACGCAACAACTCACACCCTACGCCGATTTCTTCAGCATTGGCACAAACGACCTCGCCCAGTACACGCTGGCCAGCGACCGCACCCACCGCACCGTGGGCGTGCTGGCAGATGCTCTCCACCCCGCCGTGCTGCGGCTGATTGAAATGACCTGCCGTGGCGCGCGTGCGGCGCGCAAACCCGTCTCGCTCTGCGGTGAACTTGCGGGCGACCTGAGCGCAACACGCCTGTTGCTGGGGCTGGGCGTACAGGAGTTGAGTGCGCCCGTGCCTGCCGTGGCGCTCGTCAAGGCGGCGGTGCGCCGCGCCACGCTCGAGGAGTGTACGGTGCTCGCCCAAGAGGCGCTGACCTGCCCGGATGCCGCTGCGGTGCGCGTGCTGTTACAATAGGGCAATGGAGATCATCAATCATCAATCTTCAATCATTGTTGAGGATTGAAGATTGAAGATTGATTGATGACTGGCCACATGCGGAGTGAATGCCATGCGCACAATTGAAACCGATATCCTTGTGATAGGCGGCGGCTCGACGGGCACGGGCGTGGCGTGGGATGCGGCGCTGCGCGGCTTTGGCGTGGTGTTGCTGGAGAAACGCGACCTTACGCATGGCACCACGGGGCGCTATCACGGCCTGCTCCACAGCGGCGGGCGCTATGTGGTCAAAGACCCGCGCAGCGCCATTGAGTGCATTGCCGAGAACCGCATCTTGCGCAAGACGCACACGCATTGCATTGAGGAGACGAGCGGCTTCTATGTGGTGACGCCTGAAGACGAGGGCGACTACGCTGAACGCTTCCGTGCGGCCTGCGCCGCGACGGGCGTCCCCTGCAACGAGATTTCAGTTGCCGAGGCGCTGCGGCGCGAGCCGCTGCTCAACCCGCGCATCAGCCGCGTTTTTGAGGTGCCCGACGGCACGGCCGACTCCTTCCTTGCCACCCACGCCACAGCGCAGGCCGCGCAGCAGGCAGGCGCGCAAATCCTCGTCTACCATGAAATTATCGACCTGCTGGTGGAGGGGGGAGAGGGCGACCGGCGTGTGGTAGGCGCACGCGCACGCAACATGGCCACCGGTGAGGAAGTCACCGTGCACGCCGCCATGGTCATCAATGCCACGGGGGCGTGGGCAGGGCAGGTGGCGGCGCTGGCGGGCGTCGAAGTCAAGGTGATTCCCGGCAAGGGGGTCATGCTTGCCATGAACCACCGGCTGGTCAACACCGTCATCAGCCGCTGCAAGATGCCGTCAGACGGCGACATCATCGTACCAATCCATACTGTGGCGGTCATCGGCACCACCGACGAAAAGGTGACGGACCCCGAGCATCTGCGCATTGAGCAGTGGGAAGTGGATTTGATGCTGCAGGAGGGCGAGAAGCTGTTGCCCGGCTTCAGCAGGGCGCGTGTGCTACGTGCGTGGGCGGGCGTGCGGCCGCTCTACCAGGAGGGATACGCAGGCGCAAGCCGCGACGCAACGCGCGCTCTCACCCTGCTGGACCACAAGGAGCGCGACGGCCTCGCCGGCTTCCTCACCATCACCGGCGGCAAGTGGACCACCTTCCGCCTCATGGCCGAGACGACTGTCGACAAGGCGTGCGAACAACTGGGCAGCCGCCGCCCCTGCACTACATCCACAACCACCGTGCCCGGCGTGGAGCAAGGGCACTACTGGGTGGGCCATCGCCTGCACGAGGTTGAGGCAGAGCGGCTGCAGGGGCAGCTTGTGTGCGAGTGTGAACTGGTCACACGCACCATGATTGAGCACGCTGCGCGCGCCAACCCCACGCTCACGCTCGACGACCTGCGCCGCGACGTACGGCTGGGCATGGGGCCGTGCCAGGGTGGCTTCTGCACCTTCCGCAGCGCCGCCATTTTGCACGAGATGGCCGCACGCCAGGGCGCTGCGCCCGCTGCCGATGACACTGCCTGGGATGTAGGCCACATGACCTCACCCGCGCACGCCGCCACCGCAAAGGACGCTGGGGCGCCGCCATCGCCCTCGGCGCTGCAGTCGCCTGCGTCGCCCAACCTGTTGCTGCGCGACTTCCTGCAGGAGCGATGGCGCGGCCTCACTCCCATTCTGTGGGGACAGCAGCTCAAGCAGGAGCGCCTCGACGAACTCATCTATCTCAGCGTGCTCAATGTGGATCACCTGCCCGCCGACACGACGCAAAGCCCGTTGAGCGAATTCTGGCGATTTGATACAACACCAAGATAAGAGCCCGTACGCAGAATAAGCGAACCCACCGAAAAGAGCAGGAGACAACGACGCTTGTCATGTTGTTTCCGATTGTTCCGCTGTTTGTGCGTACAGGGGCTCTTCCGGATTGACGAGAAGCCATGTCCCCTCTCCCCAGCCGACCTACGTGGATTGAAGTTGATCGCGACGCCCTTGCCAATAATGTGCGCAAGTTGCGCCGTCGCCTGGCATCGGGTACGCGCCTCATGGCCGTGGTCAAGGCCAATGCGTATGGCCACGGCGCTGTGGAAACGACGCGCGTGCTGCTGCGCGCCGGGGCCGATGCGTGCGCCGTCGCCACCCTCTCCGAGGCGCTGGAGTTGCGCGACGGCGGCATCACTGCGCCTATGCTCGTGCTCGGCTACACGCCGCCTCACCAGGCAGGGGAGGCGGCGCAGCGCGATGTCGCACTTACGCTCTACGACAGCGAGGGCGCACTTGCCTGCGCCTCGTGTGGCGCCATCGGGGCCGATGCGCCGCTCAAGGTGCACGTCAAGATCAACACGGGCATGAACCGCCTGGGCGTGGACCCGGGCGAGGCCGTTGCGCTTCTGGATGCGCTGGGCAAGATTCCCTTGCTTGTGGTCGAGGGCGTCTTCACGCACTTTGCCACCTCCGACGAGTTTGACCGCAGCCACGCCCAGCACCAGTTTGACATCTTCCGCGAAGTGCTGGCGCTGCTGGACGCAAACAACCTGCGCCCGCCTGTTGTCCATGCCGCCAACTCCGCGGCCATTCTCACCATGCCCGATACGCACCTCGACATGGCGCGCGCCGGCATCGCCCTCTATGGGCTGGACCCCGACCCCGATCAGTGCACCCTGCCCGACGGCTTCCGCCCGGCGCTGACGTGGAAATCCACAGTGAGCCAGGTGCGCGTGCTCAAGCAGGGAGATGCGGTTTCCTACGGGCGCGAGTTCATTGCCGACCGCCCCATGCCCGTGGCTGTGCTGCCCGTGGGCTATGCCGACGGCTTCCCGCGCCGCCCGCACACCTGGGAGTATGCGCTGGTGGGCGGGCAGCCTGCGCCCATACTCGGCCGCGTCTGCATGGACCAGACGGTGGTGGATGTGACGGCAGCCTTCCTCATGAACGGGGGCGTGCAGATGGGCGATGAGGCAGTGCTCATCGGCAGGCAGAGCGATCGCCGCATCACGGCCGAGGACGCATCCAAACGCGTGGGCACCAACAATTACGACATTGTGAGCCGCATTCTGGCGCGCGTGCCGCGCATCTACGTGGGCGGCGCATGAGGGAACGCGCAGAGGCCATCTATCAGGCGCTGATCGATTGCTTTGGCGAGCCGCTCTTCACCCCGGGTGACGACCCCACGGAGATGCTCATCGGCACGATCCTCAGCGCCAACACCACCGATGTCAACAGCGGCCGCGCGTTTGGTCGGCTCATGCAACTGGGCGATTGGGAGACAATCCGCACCGCGCCCTTGCCACAGATCATCGACGCGATTCGACCCGCCGGCATGTACAACCAGAAAGGCCCGCACATCGTTGCCACGCTCGAGCGGCTCCACAGCGAGCGCGGCGGCTATGATCTGCGCGACCTCGCCAACATGCCCGTGGAGGAGGCCATCGTCTTCCTCACCAGCCTGCCCGGTGTGGGGCGCAAGACGGCAAGTATTGTCCTGCTCTTCTGCTTCAACCGCGCCGCCTTTCCTGTGGATACCCACATTCAGCGCATTACACAGCGGCTGGGGCTGAGCGGCCCCACGGCGACACCGGACGTGGTGCAGCGGCTGTGGCAGGCGCTGCTGCCGCCCGAGAGCTACTATGCGCTGCACCTGAACCTCATTCGGCTGGGGCGCGAGATCTGCACGGCGCGTGTGCCTCGCTGCGCCATCTGTCCGCTGCAGCCACTGTGCGATTACGCGCAGGCGAGCTTGAGCCGGCCATGAGCGTATTGGTGCTATTGGACCTGTTGTTGATCGCGGGCGCGGTTGTGGCGGCCTTTGTGTGGATGCGCCCTGTGGCCGCACGCAGGGCGCGCGCCCTGCGCGCGCGGACTCTGGTGGGGATTTATGCTCTGGCGGCGCTGCTGCTCTGGTGGGTGGGGTTGTTGCGCGCAGCCTACCCGCCACCGGCCGCGCTGCTCGTGGGCGGCGGCGTGGGCGCGCTGCACGTTGCCTTCGTTGGCCTTGTGGTGTGGCTTGCGGCGCAGCGGCCGGCATCGCGCGATATCTAATCTGAAGGCGTTATGGAATTCACGTCTTCAACGCAAGGGCGCAAGGTGCGGAAGGGCGCAAGGAAATGGGGTTACCTGAGTTTAGTGGACAGTCGGTTAAGCAAAGGTGGCTGTCAT
>CAYRVP010000155.1:0-9832 GCA_964427845.1 uncultured Caldilineaceae bacterium | reverse complement strand
GCCGGTGTGCAGCCAGCCGTCGCTGTCGATCGTCTTGGCGGTCTCGTCGTCCATCTGCCAGTAGCCCTTCATCACCTGCGGCCCCTTGAGGATGAGTTCGCCCTCCTCACCCTGGGGCAGGCGTGCGAAGTTGCCCTCTGCATCCGGCTCCAGCGCGCAGATTGTGCAGTCGGTGCTGGGGAAGGGGAGGCCAATTGAGCCGACACGTGCACCGCCGTAGATGGGGTTGCCCACGGCTAGCGGCGAGCTTTCCGTCAAGCCGTAGCCTTCCACCAGTTTGCCGCCTGTGAGCGCCTCAAAGCGCTGCGCCACCTCGCCGGGCAAGGGCGAGCCGCCGCTGAGGCACGCCTTGACCGACGTCAGGTTGAACTTGCTCACGAGCGGGTTGTTAAGCAGCGCGATGTACATGGCAGGCACGGCGGGGTAGAAGGTGACCTTCTCCTTGCTGATGACCTCGATGATATGGCCCGTTTCGCGCGGGTTGGGCACCATCACAATGCGGGCGCCAATGTGCACGCCCAGCAACATGCCCACCGACATGCCGTAGACATGGAAGGCGGGCAGCGCGAGCAGCATCACCTCTTCGCCGTAAACGATATCCGTGAGCCACGCTTCCATCTGCAGGCAGTTGGCCACCAGGTTGCGATGCGTAAGCATGGCGGCCTTGGGCACGCCCGTTGTGCCGCCCGTGTACTGGAAGAGTACGGGGTCGTCGGGTGTCATGGCCACGGCCTGCGGCTCGGCAGGCGCGGCGCCCATCAATTGCGCCATGGGGTGTATACCTTGGCGATAGTCGACAGGAGCCATCATGCCGGTTGCGCGCACCTGCTTCTCCACCAGCATGCGCAAGGGCCGGCCAATGCTGTCGCCCACATCGGTGACGATCACGTGCTCGATGGCGACCTCGTCGCGGATGGGTGTCAGCCGCTCCACCAGGCCACTGAGCATGACGATGGCGCGCGCGCCGCTATCGGCCAGGATGTGCTTGAGTTCATAGGAAGTGTAAGTTGGGTTGATGTTGACGCAGATGGCGCCCGCCTTGAGGATGCCAAAGAAGGCAATCGGCACCTGCGGCACGTTGGGCAACATAATGCCCACGCGGTCGCCCTTCCTGATGCCCAGTTCCTGCAGCGCAGCGGCAAAGCGATTGCTGGCGTCGTCAAGCTGGCGATAGGTCAGGCTGGAGCCAATCGTGAGGCCCAGGGGCAGATACTTGAGGACCAGGCGGACGGCGATGTCTGCGCCCACGCGCGCGGCTGCCTCCGCCAGGGTCGTGTGCAGCAGCTTGTCGGGAACGGCGACCGTGTGCGGCACGCCGCTTTCGTAGTGATTGAACCAGGGCGAGGCCATCGCAACTTGGGTCATCATAGGGTCTCCTGTGCCGGGGTGTGCCGGCAAGAGGGCGCGGCGCAGGGGAGTTGCCGCGGGGTTGGCGTTGCTTCATTATAGCAGGCTGTGGGCGCGCGCGCGTCATCTAGGCTGTGGAATCAGCGGGTTGGGGGTCGGAGGACAGGTGCTATGGCGGCGCAGGTTTTGTCACATGCGGGACGTGTGAGAGAGTGTAGCGGTGGCGTTATTGCGCTGGTTCTTGCGCCGGAAATGTTCTAGAATCGCGCATCAAGTTGCACCGGCCGGCGACAGACACAAGGTGAATGAGCGCAGGTCTTTACAGGAAACGACAGCTCGAGAGGAGCACAGAATGGAACTGGGCGCATTTTCGGTGAGCCTTGCAGTCAAGGACATTGAGGCATCGCGTGCCTTCTACGCGAAGCTAGGATTCGAGCCCTTCGGCGGGGATATCGCGCAGAATTGGCTGATACTGAAAAACGGGACGACGGCGATTGGTCTCTTCCAGGGCATGTTCGACGCGAACCTGCTCACCTTCAACCCCGGCTGGGACGGCAACGCGCAGCCGCTGCAGCACTTCACGGATGTTCGCGAACTGCAGCGGCGCTTGAAGGAGCAAGGTCTGTCGCCGGCGCCGGAGGCCGACGAAGCGACGAGTGGCCCAGCGTACTTTATGGTTGTTGATCCTGACGGTAACACAATCCTGTTGGACCAGCATGTGCAAAGCATAGGCAGCGGTGTGCAACAGACCACAGGTTGATGGTTGGCTGCTGAGCGGGAAGTGCTGTCGAACTGTCGCCGCAAAAAAACTTGACGCTCGAGAGTACGCGTGCTATAATTCGTCATCCAGGCGCACGGGCGCGCCAT
This sequence comes from uncultured Caldilineaceae bacterium, assembly GCA_964427845.1. Lineage (GTDB taxonomy): Bacteria > Chloroflexota > Anaerolineae > Caldilineales > Caldilineaceae > UBA5069. The sequence continues at coordinate 7,618 of CAYRVP010000155.1, read as the reverse complement.
ACGTTCGCGCCGCGTGACGGGTCTGGATGGTCTGCGGAACGGCCGCAGCAGTTGTACGTGAACCCTTTTACGAAGGAGAGGATCCTATTAGCAGGAGAGAGCCGATGCGACCACCACCCGCGGTGGATACGACTCGCATCAACAGCGAGATTCGTGCCCTGCAGGTGCGTGTGATCGACAATGACGGCAAGCAGTTGGGTGTGATGCAGGTGCGCGATGCTTTGAACCTCGCCACCGAACGCATGTTGGACCTGGTGGAGGTTGCGCCTAACGCAAATCCGCCCGTCTGCCGGTTGATGGACTATGGCAAGTACCTTTTCGAGAAGCAGAAGCGCGAGCGGGAGAACCGCAAGGCGCAGAAGGTCATCGAGATCAAAGAGGTGCGCCTGCGTCCCAAGACGGACGAGCATGACATTCAGGTTGTGGTCAACAAGATCCGCAAGTTTGCCAAGGAAGGCGCCAAGACGCGTGTGCGTATTCGCTTCCGTGGCCGCGAGATCCAGCATCCTGAAGTGGCGCATGACCTGCTGACGCGCGTGGCGCGCGACGTGGCTGATGCCACCGTCGTCGAGTCCGTGCCGCAGTTCGATGGCCGCAGCATGATCATGCTGCTGGCGCCACCGGTCGTCACAACGTAGCGCCCATCTGCCACCTGCGGCACAGGATTGCCGGTTGCCTGCAGCGCCATAGGCGCCCGCAGCCGGGAGTTATAGCAGGACCCACCGAGCGAAGAACGGGCTTGCGCCCGTTTTTTGTGTCTGCCAGACACGCAGGAAAGTATCCAGAGGAGGCTAATCATGCCCAAGATGAAGACACACAAGGGGACGGCCAAGCGTTTTCGGCTGACCCGCACCGGCAAGTTGATGCACATGAAGGCGGGGCGCACCCACTTGCGCCGCAAGAAGTCTTCCAAGAAGCGCAGCGATTACCGCCATGCGGTTTCGACGCCCGCCAAGGGTCTGCGCAAGCGCGTGATCATTCTGGCCGGTCCCGCCATTTCCGCGTAGTACGCTGTAACGCTGGGACATTACGAAACCATAATCCGCCGCACGTGAACGGCTTCTAAAGCGAGTCGGTTGACACCGGCCCCGCCTTCACGGAAGGAGACACAATGCCACGATCGAGACCAAAGGTCTACGCCCACGCTCGCCACAAGAAGGTGCTCAAGTTCACCAAGGGGCAGGTTGGGTCCAAGTCAACGCTGTTCCGCCGCGCCAACGAGGCCATGCTTAAGTCGCTGTTTTATTCCTATCGCGACCGACGCAACCGCAAGCGCGACTTCCGCTCGCTCTGGATTATGCGCATCAACGCAGCCGCGCGCATCAACGGGCTAAATTACAGCCAGTTCATCCACGGCCTCAAGAAGGCAGATGTCCAGGTGGATCGCAAGGTGCTTTCGAGCATCGCGATCTACGACGCCAACGCCTTTGCTAAATTGGCCGAAGTGGCCAAGGCGCAGTTGAACTGAAATTGCGACGTCTGGCAGACGCCAAAGCGGCAGGGGAGCAATCCCCTGCCGCTGTTTGATTGGCCATGAGCGTATTACGCGCTCGCGCGTGCCAGCATCTGCTCCAGTTCTGCGCGCGAGGGGAGAGAGGGTTGCGCGCCCGCTTTGGTCACGGCCAGAGCGCCTGCCGCATTGCCCCAGCGCGCCGCCTCCACAAGCGTTGCCCCGCGGCCCAGCGCGACTGCAAATGCGCCCACGAAGGCATCGCCGGCAGCCGTCGTATCCACCACATCCACGGCATAAGGCGGCAGCAGCGACGTGTTCGTTTCGTCAAGCACCAGCACGCCCTCGCTGCCCAGCGTGACAATCACGTTCTTCACACCCATGGCGCGCAGTGCCATGGCCGCCGACGTCACTTCCTCAACGCTTTCCACCGCCATGCCCGTAAGCAAGCCAAGCTCGCTCTGGTTGGGCACAAGTACATCCACATGTTTGAGTAGAGCCGCATCAAGCGGTTGCGCGGGCGCGGGGTTGAGCACAACGCGCGTGCCCCGCTTGCGTGCCTCATCCACGGCGCGGGCCACGGCTGGCACGGGAATCTCAAGTTGGAGCAGGAGCACGTCGCCATCGCCAAAGAGCGCGCGCGCTGCGGCCACGTCGTTGGCCACAACGCTTCCATTTGCGCCTGGCGCAACCACAATCGTATTCTGGCCATTCGCCGCCACGGTAATCAGCGCCACGCCGGTGGCGGCCTCCTCGTCGCGGCGCACGTGGACGGTGTCAACGCCGTTCGCTGCGAGATTCTGGAGGAGCGCCACGCCAAAGTCATCGCTGCCCACGCGCCCCACCATGGCAACAATGCCGCCGACGCGCGCAGCCGCGACGGCCTGATTTGCTCCCTTGCCGCCGGGGAATGTGTGAAAGTCGCTGCCGAGCAAGGTCTCACCCGGGAGGGGATGGCGCGGCGAACGCACGACCAGATCCATGTTGAGGCTGCCGACGACAATGATATGGCCCGCCATGAGAATCTCCTGGCTTGTTGGTGGAATTGCGCACCGGTGCAGATGCGTGTGCCTGGGTGCAGAGGACGCGGCATTGAGGATGCGCCGCGGTCGCGCGCCGCAGGGCCGCGCGCCGCAGTGCCGCGCGCATCCGGCGGCGCGCACAATCATCATCGGCCAAGTGCGCTTGGCTACAGCCGTTGGCATAGTGTACCATGACCAAGCCCGGCATGGCGGCACGCGGCAGCCTGCAATGGGCCGAGCGCATGCCTTGCGCGCCTGCGGCGATCTCTTGATGCGTACACTCGTTTATTTGGCCCATGCCGCCACGCCATCCTCATGCCGCACCCCGCCGCCCCGAAGGGCGCGCGACACGCGGCAAGACGCACCCGAACCGATTGCGTCACGTGGACACCTTTGTGGCGCGCTATGATCCCGGCCTCCTGCGCCGCAGTGCGGGGCTGTGGGACGAAGCGTGGCTAGTCGATCTGGGCTATGGCGCCGAGCCCTGCACGGCGCTTGAGATGGCCGTCCGCATGCGCCGCGTGAATCCAGCGCTGCGCTTGCTGGGCGTGGAGATTGACGCCGCGCGCGTGGACGCTGCGCAGCCCTTCGCCGACGCACGCACCCAGTTCCGGCTGGGGGGCTTCAATCTGCCGCTGGCTGAGCCTGTGCGGCTGATCCGGGCGATGAATGTACTGCGCCAGTATGAGGAGTCCGCCGTTGAACCCGCATGGGCGCGGCTGGGGTCGCACCTGCTTCCGGGCGGAATGCTGATTGAGGGGACGAGCGATCCCCTGGGGCGGCGCTGGGTGGCGAATGTGCTTCGCAAGCGCGCCGAGGGCGACGCGCTGCAGCACGAGGCGCTCGTCTTCCGGCTCACGCTGCGCGAGCCGTTTGATCCGGCGACGCTGCAGCCCTTACTGCCCAAGAATCTCATCCACCACATGACGCCCGGCGCGCCGATCGCCAGTTTCTTTGACACATGGAAGCAGGCCGCGCGTATGACCGTGGCGCAACAGGTGTGGGGCACGCGCCGCTGGTTTGTGGCCGCCGCCGAGCACCTTGCAGACGCCGGCTGGCTCATTGACCGCCGCCGCACCTGGCTCAACGACGGCTTTTTGATTGTGCGGGGCTTGAAGAGCGAAAAACGATGATTGACGACTGATGATTGAGCATTGATCGCGCTTTCTGCAGATTATCACCAATCAATGAGTCTCCTGAGAATACTCGATCTAAAGTGATACCGAAGTGAAAGCCACTGCTACTACCACGCCTCAACGCAAAGGCGGGGAGGGGCCAAAGGCACGCAAAGGAAAAGCAACTGCTCAGACCAGCCAACTTGTTGCAGTTCTTTGCGTTTCTTTGCTCTCTTTGCCACTTTGCGTTGAGATGTTGTTCTCATGCGGGTATGACTTTAGAGCAACCTTACGGATAGTTGTAAAGTTGGGTGGGACTCAGAACCGATTATTACGCCGATTCTGCGTTGCTCTCCCTATTTCGCTCTGTAATTGCCCCAACGTGGGGAGGTTTCCTCCCACCAATTTGGCCTTCGCTGGGCCCGACCCTTTCTTCAGTGGACTCATCAATCATCAAGCATCAATAACAACTACCCACGCTTCCGACCGGATCTCCATGAAACCAGTCACCGTAGGACTCATCGGTTACGGCGCGATCGGGCGCGTGCATGCGCTGGGCTATCGTGCCATTCCCTTCCACTATGGCCTGCCTGCCGACAGCGTGCAGATTGTGGGCGTGGCCACCTCGCGTGCCGAGAGCGCCGCCCAGGCTGCCGCGGAAATCGGCTGTGGCTACTGGACCGCCGACTATCGCGAACTGCTTGCCCGGCCGGACATTCAGTTTGTGGACGTGAATGTGCCCAACCACCTGCACGAGGAAATTGTGCTGGCGGCCGCTGCGGCGGGCAAACACATCTACTGCGAGAAGCCGCTGGCTGTCTCTGTGGCCCAGGGCAAGCGCATGGTGCAGGCCGCCGCCGACGCAGCCGTACTTACGCAGATGACCTTCAATTTCCGCTTCTTCCCCGCGCTGGAGCGGGCGCGCCAATTGATTGCCGAAGGCTTCCTGGGCCGTCTCTACTCGTTCCGCGGGCGCTACTACCGCTCCTCCTACATTGATCCCGCCAAGCCACTCTCGTGGAAACTGCGCAGCGAAACCTCGGGCGCGGGCGCCCTCTACGACCTCGGCGCGCACATCATTGACATGCTCTACTCGCTTCTGGGTGAATTCGGCCAGGTGCAGGCCACGCTCGAGACCGTTATCCGTGAGCGGCCCACCACGCTGGGCGGGAGCGAGATGGCGCCGGTGGATGTGGATGACATTGCCCTGTTGCATATTCGGCTGCGTGACGGCACGCTGGGCGTGGTGGAGGCGTCGCGCCTGGGCACGGGCTTTACCAACGAGTTGACCTTCGAGATCTTTGGCGAGAAGGGATCACTGCGCTTCGACGCCGCGGACGCAGGCATCCTGGAGGTCTACGACGCACGCGCGCCCGATGCGCCGATTGGCGGGCGGCGTGGCATCACGCGCATTGAGTCGGGCAACCGCTACCCTGGCGCCAAGATGCCCGACTGGACCATGGCCCCCGGCTTCCTTCGCTCGCACAGCGAATGCCAGGCCAACTTCGTGCGCGCTGTGGTCGAGGGGCGGCCTACACGCCCATCGTTAGCCGATGGGCTGCACGTCCAGGCTGTGCTCGAGGCGGCGCTGCGCTCCTCGCAGCAAGCGCGCTGGGTGGGCGTGGATGAGGTGATGGCGGGTGACGCATAGCGGCGGGCGTATGCTCCCGTCTTCAATGATTCATAGTCAATGCCAGTCATTCTTCTGCTGAAAGAGAGCCATTATGTACCAGCACAACCAGATGTCCCACGCCGACGCCATGCACGTCATTGACGCGATTCGCGAGGAGCTTGAGGTAACAAACCGCGGCGCCGCCGTGGCCGTGGTGGACACGCATGGGGAACTCATGGCGTTCCTGCGCACAGACGGCTGCAAGTTGCCCTCGATTACGATCTCAATCAACAAGGCATTCAGCGCCGCGCGCGAACAGGACCCCAGCCGCATCATCGGCGAGCGCTCGCTAAGCGAGGGCTTTCCCATGACCAACTTCGGGGACCTGCGCTACACGGCCTGGGGCGGCGGCGTGCCGTTGCGCTATGAAGGTCAGGTTGTGGGGGGCGTCGGCGTGAGCGGACTGCCTGAAGAGGAGGACATGATCCTTGCCGCGCTGGGCGCGGCGGTGATAGGATAGAAGGGAGCCGGGCGGTTCAGCTCTACCCTCGGTATATCGCTTGCTTCGTTTCCCATCCGTGCCTGGCAAGACCTGGAGGAGTCCCGATGTATTCGCTGCTCAAGTCGAATTCCACGCGTGCCCTGCTCGTTGAGCAAGCGCCGGTCTTTCTCATTTCCTTCATTATTGCGATCCTCTTCTACCACTTTGGCAACTTTGCGCCCGAAGCGCTGGCCTTCCTGGCGACCTGGTTTGTGCTCGACTGGGGCTATCAGGCGCTGCGCCGCGTGCTAACGCACAACAAAGAGCACCCAGTCGCTTGACGCACGCGCGCACTTGAACAGTCGCTGCATGGCACAGGCCGTGCGTTTGCCACTGGATCGCTCCTTCCACTTCGGCTATGCTCGCAGCCGGGAGGTGCGCGCCATTTGTGCCGATCGTGTTCTGCCGGTACAATCGCGGCAAGTCCAGCTTGCGTGCGCGCGGGTGATGGCTCACCCACAAGTGTCGCGCGCCTTCCCACTTGATTTCGACCGGCAGCCGCAGGTATCCTTTTGTCAACGCGCGCACAGGCGCCTGACCCTGCCCCAAACCCCACCTCTACAATGAACGAAGCTGGTTTGCGTTCGAGGACCGATCGCTTGTTTGACTTTGTGCCGCAATTGGTGGCGCTCTTTGGCGCGCTGCTTGTGGGTGCAGTCATGCTCCTGCTGATTGGCGTTAACCCGTGGGAGGCCTATCGCGCCGCGTTTACGGGCGTCTTTGGCTCCAAGAACGGCCTCTCCGACATGCTGGTGAAAGCAACGCCGCTGCTGCTGGTGGCGCTGGGCATCTGCATCGCTTTCCGCGCCAACGTGATCAACATTGGCGCCGAGGGGCAACTGATCATGGGCGCGCTGGCCACCACCTGGCTGGCGGTGCAAATGGGCAGCGCCGCTCCCGCGTGGCTGCTGATTCTGCTGACGCTGCTCATCGGCTTTGTGGCGGGCGGCGCGTGGGGTGCGATTCCCGGTTACCTCAAGGCGCGCCTGGGCGTGAACGAGATTCTCAGCACGGTGATGCTCAACCAGATCGCCATCCAGTTAGGCTTCTTCCTGCTGCGCGGTACGATGATGGACCCGGCCGAGCGCGCGGCAGGCACGAATTTGCCCCACTCGGCACGCTTGCCCGCGGGCGCCGACCTGCCTCGCTTTACCGACATTGCCAAGAGTCTCGGCTTTACACAGACGGCCAAGCAAATGGGGCTGGAGGGCATGGGCGCCGAATTCTACGGCCTCTTTGCCGAGCCGACGCGCCTGCACCTGGGGCTCATTTTCGCCATCATCGCGGCGATTGTGGTCTACATTCTGCTCTGGCGCACGACGGTAGGCTTTCGCATTCGCGCCGTGGGCTACAACCCCTTTGCCGCACGCTATGCAGGCTTTCGCGTGCGCGCCTATGTGGTGCTGGCGCTGACGCTCAGCGGCGCGCTGGCGGGGCTGGCGGGCGCGGTGGAAATCCTCGGCCTGCATCACCGCATGTTTGAGCCGACTTCCGTCTCGGCGGGCTACGGATTCTCCGGGATTGTGGTGGCGCTCTTTGGCAAGCTGCACCCGCTGGGGGCAATCCCCTCGGCGCTGCTCTTCGGTGCGCTGCTGGTAGGCGGTGACAAGATGCAGCGCGCAATGCAGATTCCGCAACCGCTGGTGACGGCGCTGCTGGGTCTCGTCGTCCTCTTTGTGGTCAGCGCCGACTACTGGACGAAGAAGCGCGCGGGGCGCGTGCGCGTCAAGGCGGAGCCGACACCCAGCGCCGCGCCTGCCTCCGCTGCGGCGGACTGAACACAACCAGTCAACCAGTCAACCAGTCAACCAATCAACCAGTCCACCAGTCCACCAATCCACCAATCCACCAATCCACTACTCAACCAGCAGACCTCGC
>CAYRVP010000154.1:0-9838 GCA_964427845.1 uncultured Caldilineaceae bacterium | reverse complement strand
GGCCGCTGGAAATTGCCCAGGAGCGTTACGAACGGGGCGACATCAGCCGGGATGAGTACGGGGCGATTCGGGCTGACTTGCTGACCTCCTGAATTGATGCCGGAAGAAAACCAATAGCCACTACCACACCTCAACGCAAAGGTGGGGAGGAGGCAAAGGAACGCAAAGGATAACCAACACGTCAGAATAGCCGACTTGTTGCAGTACTTTGCGTTTCTTTGCGCGCTTCGCACCTTTGCGTTGAGATGTTGCTTCTGCGTTTCCTAAGGTGCCTCGACATACCAGCGCGGGCCTCCCGCTGAAATCAGCAGCACATTCGAGTAGGCCGTGAAGTCGCCGGTGCGGATGACGGCCTTGACGGCGCGGCTCCGTTGCTTGAACTCGGTGTGCGGCATCGTCTCGACAGTGACGCCCTCGCCGACTTGTTCCACAATCGCAGCGAAGCGCCTTGGGCTGTGGCGCTGCGTCTCGTCAGCCAGCACCACTCGCTCCACCGAGAAGTCGCGCAGCAGCATCCCCAGCACGTCGAGCACGGTGGGCTTGTTCTCGGCCAGTGCGATATCGACCGTGCGCACACCCAGCGGAATCGGGAAGCCTGCGTCGCAGACAATCAGCTCGTCCATGTGGCCCAGGCGCGAGACCACATCGGCAATGTCGCTGTTGAGCAATCCAATTTCTTTCATGTCAGCCTCCCACAGTCACGGCAACGGGAGCGCGATCGTAGCTGCGCTGGAGCATGGCGTAGATTTCGTCGCGCGTCGCCACGCGCGGGTTGTTCCTGTAATCGGGCAGCACCTGGCTGTGGTCGGCAATTTCGACCACGTCGGCCTCGCTCGCGCCCAATTGCTTGAGGCTGAGCCACATGCCGATGCGCTGCAGGAAGAGATCGATCTCTTCACAGCAGGCGTCCGCAGCCACCGCGTCCGACGCGTGCGCGAGGTCGGGCCGGAAAATGCGGCCAACGGTGGCAAAGCGGTCGAGTGCGGCGGGGGCGGTGTAGCGGGTGAACTCGGGGTAGGTCACAGCCAGCGCCTCGCCATGCTTGATTTGGGGGCACTGGCCGCCGATTGTCATGCCGATGCCGTGGGGGAGGGTGACACCGGCGTTGGCAATGCAGAGGCCGGCCAACGTATCGGCCCAGGCCATGTGCGCACGCGCCTCGGCATCGGCGCCGTTGTCAAAGGCGCGTGGCAGCCAGTTCACCACCAGGCGCATCGCTTCCAGCGCGAGGATGTCCACATAGGGCGAACCGCCCACATGCAGGTAAGCCTCAAAAGCATGGGTGAAAGCGTCGAAGCCGGTGGATGCCGTCACGTGTGGCGGCAGTGTGGCCACAAGGTCGGGGTCCACAATCGCGACGCGCGGGTAGAGCAGCGCGTTGTAGAGCGCCGACTTGGTCTTGCTCGCGCTTTCGGTGACCACGGCGACCTGCGTCACCTGCGAGCCCGAGCCGGAGGTTGTGGTGACCGCAACCACGGGCAGCGTGGCGGTGGTCGGCGGTGTCTTGAAGAAGAGATAGTCCCAGCACGTGCCGGGATGCGTTGCTTCCACGGCAATGGCTTTGGCCGTGTCCATGGCGGAGCCTCCGCCCACGCCCAGCACAACATCGGCGCCAAAGTCCCTGGCAATGGCTGCCCCCGCCGAAACGCAGTCGGTGGTGGGGTTGGCGATGACGCCGTCAAAGTGCGCGGATTCGACGCCGGCTGCGGAGAGAAGCGCGCGGATCCTGTCGACTACGGGCGTCACATAGGGGGCAGGTGGCAAACTGACCACCAGGCAGCGGCGGCCCAGACGGGCGGTCACTTCTCCCACTTCACGCAGGCGCCCGGCGCCAAAACGAATCTCGGTGGGCTGAAAATAGGCAAACGGTTCCATTGACCCTCCTTTGAAGGGTTCGCAGAGCAGCTTTGGCTGAATTGACAAGGGTTTGGGGTGCGCCGCCACGCAATCAAGTGGCGGCGCATCCCGTGTGAACGAAACGAGCGTTGGATTAGCGCGAGACGCGCCGGCGCTTGAGCACTTCTCCCAGGAAGACGGCCGCCAGCAACATGACGCCGATTGCGACATCCTGCCAGTAGGTGTTGATTCCCGTCATGTTGAAGGCGTTGTAGATCATGGCCAGAAAGATGACGCCCAACACGGTGCCGGTAATCGTGCCCGAACCGCCGCTGAAGCTGGTGCCGCCGATGGCTGTGGCGGCAATCACGCGCAGTTCAGCGTTTTGGCCGTAGCTCACGCTGGCTGCGCCGTACTGTGCGCAGACGAGAATGCCCGCGATACCGGCAAGAAAAGCATTGAGAATGAAGGCAAAGAGCAGGAAGCGTTCGACCTTGACGCCGGACATGCGCGCCGCGCGCCGATTGCCGCCAATGAAGTAGGCCTGCTGCAGATAGCGATGGTTGCGCAACGCATAGCCAATAATCAACGCCAGGAAAACGAAGATGAGCAGCGAGATGCGAATGCCCATAAACTTGTCCTGGCCCAGAAATGTGAACGACTCGGGCAGACCGCTGATAGAAGTGCCTTTGGTAATCACAAGGTCCACCCCGCGCAGGGTAAGCAGCGTGGCCATGGTGATGATGAAGGGGTGCACCTTGAAGGTATTGGTGAGCGTGCCGTTGACGACGCCCACGAGTGACGCCAGCACAAGCGTCAGCGCGATGGCCGCTGGCACAGGCACGCCTGCCTTGAGCAGCATGGCGACGATTATCGCGCTGAACTGGAGGGTGGCCGCTACCGAGATGTCGATGCCGCCGGTGATCATGATGATTGTCATGCCCAGCGCCATGATGCCTTCGGAGACGAAGTTGGTGAACATCACCTCCATGTTGCGGCCGCTGAGAAAGCGCGGGAAATAGAGCTGCATGACGATGCCGAGCAGAACAATCGCAAAGAGCAGCGCGATTTGCTGCATGGAGCCGGCGCTCAGTCCGCTGAAGCGGCTGCGCGTCGGGGCCGACGTCTGGGGAATGCCGCCGGGGGGCACGCTACTTGGTTGCATAGTGCATCACCTTTTCCTGCGTCGCCTCGTCGCCGTCCAGAATCGCCGTCAGTTCGCCCTCGCGAAAGACAGCCACACGGTCGCTCAGCCCCAGCACTTCAGGCAGTTCCGATGAAATGACGATCATGCCGATGCCTGCGTCGGCCATGCGCCGCAGGTCTGCGTGAATATTGGATTTGGCGCCCACATCCACGCCGCGCGTCGGCTCGTCCACAATCAGCACCTTGGGTTGCGCGCACAGCCACTTGGCCAGCAGCGTTTTCTGCTGGTTGCCGCCGCTCAGGTTGATGACCAGTTGCTCGTCGTTGGGCGGGCGCACTTCAACCTCGGCCACCAGCCGCTTCGAGTCCTCACGTATTCTTCGCTCCTGGAGGAAACCCAGTTTGGTGACGAAGCGCCAAAGCGACGATGAGACGATGTTGAGGCGTATCGGCAGCTTGAGGAAGAGGCCCAGCGTTTTGCGGTCTTCAGTCAGGTAGCAGACGCCCTTGGCAATGGCCTCGAGCGGTGAACCAAACTTGACCTGCTGCCCGTTGAGCGTGAGTGCACCGGCATCGATCTTGTCGGCCCCCAGCACGCCACGCGCCACCTCCGTGCGCCCGGCCCCCACCAGCCCCGCAAAGCCCAGGATTTCGCCCTTGCGCAGCGTGAAGCTGACATTGCGGAAGTACGGCTCGCGCGTCAATCCTTCCACGGCGAAGAGGGTGCCGTCAATCTGCGCGGCCTTGGGTGGGTAGAGATGGCTAATCTCGCGGCCGACCATCATCTGAATGATGGCGTTGCGATTGGTCTCCTGCGTGCGCACGGTGCCGACGACCTTGCCGTCGCGCAGCACGGTGATTTCATCAGCCAGGTGAAAGACCTCGTCAAGCTTGTGCGAGATGAAGACGATGGCAATGCCGCGCGCCTTCAGGTCGTCGATGATCGCGTAGAGGCGCTTGATCTCATTCTCGGAGAGGGCCGAGGTCGGCTCATCCATGATGATGACGCGCGCATCAAACGAGAGCGCTTTCGCAATCTCCACCACCTGCTGGACGCTCACGCTCAATTTGCTGGCCAGCGTACGCGGGTCAAGATCCAGCCCCAGGCGTGCAAAAATGGCCGACGTGTCGGCGTAGAGCTTCTTCCAGTCGATGAAGCCCATGGCATTGGCCGGTTCGCGGCGCAAAAAGATGTTCTGCGCCAGGTCCATGTTGGCCGAGAGGCTGAGTTCCTGGTGGACAAGGCTGATGCCGCTCTGCATGGCATCGAGCGGGTTGCCAAAGTGAACGACTTTGCCGTCCATCAACACCTCGCCATTGTCGGCCTTGAGGATGCCGCCGATGACGTTCATGAGTGTCGATTTGCCGGCGCCATTTTCACCAACTACGGCGTGCACTTTGCCGGGCTCTACAACCAGGCTGACATCCTGCAGCACATGGTTGCCCGAGAAACTCTTGTTGATGTTGCGGACTTCAAGAATGGGAATGCTGTGCGGAGCGTTGTTGGTCAAATCGGGAGTGGGCGTCATGATTACTCACGCGTTTCATTCCGGCGGCGGTAGGCATCCACCGCAATCGCCAGGAAGACGATGGCGCCGCTGACGATGCCCTGCCAGTTGGGCGATCCGTTGAGCAGCACAAAGCCATTGCGAATCAATGCCAGCAGCAGTACACCAAGAAATGTACCGAGGAGATTGCCCGAGCCGCCTGCAAAGCTGGCGCCGCCGATGACCGCGCCTGCAATTGCGTTCAACTCGGAGCCGAGCCCGAACTGGAAGAAGCCCATGGCGAGGCGAGACGTCATGAAGACGGCCGCAACGCCCGCCAGCACGCTCGAGATGACATAGGCGGAGAAGGTGACCGAGGTGACGCGAATGCCCGAGAGCGCCGCTGCGTCAGGGTTCTGCCCCACAAAGAAAGACTGGTTCAGCGGCTTCCAGCGCGTGAGCAAATAGCTGAAGACGATCAGGATGCCGACGGTGACAAGAATTGGATAAGGAATGCCCAGAAACGAGCCTTGTCCGATTACCAGATAAGCATCGGGCAGGCCGGAGACATACCAGCCTGAGGTGAGCACAGTGGCCAGGCCGCGGGCAATGGCAAACATGCTGAGCGTGACGATGAAAGGTGCAATCTTGAGCCGCGCGACACCGAAGCCGTTGATGGCGCCGCAGGCCGCAGCCACGCCCAGGCCCGCCAGCACAGCCAGCGGTACGGGAATCGCGCTGGAAGCGATGTGGTTGCTCAGCAGCATGGTAACGACGACGCCTGACAAGCCCAGCACCGAGCCCACCGAGAGGTCGATGCCGCCCAGAATCAAAATGAGCGTCATGCCCATCGCCATGAGCAGGTCATAGGTCATGCCCATGAGCATGGAACTGAGGTTTTCAATGTCGAGAAAGCGGGGTTGCAGGATGGCGAGGACAGCGGCTACGACCAGGTTGATCAGCAGCAGCGTTGTCGTGCGCGAGCGAAAGAAGCGCCCGGCCGACTTACGCATGCTGGAGCCACCGGGCGCTGTCATTGTGCTGGAAGACATAACAGGTTCCTCGAGTTTAGTGACACGCATGATGGGGCGGGCTATGCCCCGTGCAAGGGCCGGTCAGCAAGGAGACGTGCCGCCGATCTCCCTGCCGGCCTTTGAGGACGTGGCTGTGCAGCGCAGGAGACAACGCTGCACAGCCACGCGTCGCGCCTAGAACTTGGGCGCCGACTTGTACATCTGTACGTCGTCCTTGTACAGAATGCCTACGCCGGTATCCACCGGCGCCGAGACGCAGGGGCCCAGGTCGTGGGCGAAGGGCACGCTGGTGGGAACCTTGGCGCCGTACGCCAGCAGCATCGCGGTGTAGCCCATGAGGTAGGGGTTCTGGCCGACGGTGGCCTTGATCTCGCCCTTGTCAATCAGCTCGATCACGGGCATGCCAAAGTCGAAGGCCATGATCTGGACCTTGCCCTGCATGCCGGTGGTGCGCACGGCGGCCGCGGCGCCGGGGCCGGGGTTGCCGTGTGCGCCGAAGATGCCGGTGATGGTGGGGTCGGCCTGGAGCGCGGCAGTCAACTGTGTTTCGGAGACATCAACCTTGCCCTCGTCGTTGATCTCCATGGTTACGATGTCGGGCGCGTTGGCAGCCAGTGCGTCCTTGAAGCCCTGCACGCGCCTTGCCAGGTGGTCGGGGCCGGGGAAGGTGGAGATGGCAATCTTGCCGGCGCCGCCCAGCCACTCGGCCATGGCTTCGCCTGCCGCATAGCCTGCCGCATAGTTCTGCGTGCCCACGAAGGTGAGGCGCTTGCTGTCAGGTGCATCCGAATCGAAGGTAATCACGGGAATCTTGGCGTCGATGGCGGCGTCAATCGAGGGCACCATGGGGGCAGCGTCGCCGGCAGTCGTGACAATGCCCGCTGCACCCTTCGCCGCGAGTTCGTCAATTGCGCGCGCCTCAAGCGATGCGTCCCATTCAGCCGGGCCCTGCAGTTCGGTCTTGACGTGCGAGCCAATGCGGGCGGCGGCGTCGACCATGCCCTGATAACACCAGTTGAAGAACTCGGACCCCTTGAGGAATACGACCATGCCGTATAGCTCTTCGGGCATGGAGGAAGCCGCGGCAGCGCCTGCCTGGGGTGCTGCTACCGGGACGGTGCATGCTGCCAGGGCCGTACCAGCACCTGCCATGGCTGCAACCTTGAGGAACTGACGTCGTGTGGACTTCTCCTGCTCACTCATCTTCTGCTCCTTTGCAACACTGCAAGATTGAATTGAGGGTGGAATGTTGGGGTGGGCTCGTGAAACGGCATGGTGCTGTGGAACAAGCCGTTCAGCAACGCGCTTGCTGCTGAAAACGGCCTGGGCGAACCAGCGTGGTTGTGGTCAATGCGTCCCCTGATCACGAAGACTGGCGCACGACAAGTGTGCATTGGAGTTCGACGACCGTTTCGTCAATCTCGCCGCCGTCAATTTGCGTACAGAGCATTTGTGCGGCGCGCCTGCCGATTTCGCGCGCCGGTTGGCTGACGACTGTGAGCGGCGGGGCGCACACGGAAGCCCAGGGGTGGTCGTCAAACCCGACCACTGCAATTTCCTGCGGACAGAGCAACCCGAGTTCAGAGATGGCCCGCAGTGCGCCCAGGGTGAGCAGATTGTTGTTGCAGAAGAGGGCGCGCGGGTGCTGCGGAAGCGTCAGGATAGTGCGCGCGGCGTCGCGCCCCGCCTCGATGGAGAGCGGGCTCGTTACAATCCACTCCTCAGGGAGTTCGAGTCGGTGTTCGCCCAACGCCTGCCGGAAGCCCTGCAGCCGCTCGCGCATTGAAGAGAGGCGCTGGTAGCCAGCAAGCGTGCCGATAGCACGGTGTCCCCGCTCAAGCAAGTGCTGTACGCCGAGGCGCGCGCCGCCTATGTTGTCCGCCCCCACATAGTGACCATCCAGCCCCTCGAAGCGGCGATCGACGAAAACGATCGGCGTACGATTGGCTTCGGCAATCGAGAGTGCGGACCACTTCTGGCTGGTCGCGGCGGCGATGATGCCGTCGACCCGCTGGCCAAGCAGCAGGTCCAGATAGTGCTCCTCGCGGTCGAGCGCCTCATCCGTATTGCAGACGATCAACGCATAGTTGGCGGGCTTGAGCACCTCTTCAACACCGCGCAACATGTCGCCAAAGAACTGGTTCGACGCGTCGGAGACGATCATGCCGACGCTGCCCGTGCGTCGCGTCGTCAGGCTGCGCGCCACCTTGTTGGGCCGGTAGCCGAGATCGGCAATAGCGGCGAGCACACGCCGTTTTGTTTCGTCTTCGACGAAGCGCGTTCCATTGATGACGTGCGAGACCGTCGTCTTCGAGACGAAGGCACGCTGTGCGACATCGGTGATGGTAGGGGCGTTGTGATTCATGGCAACCGGCGTTTTCACCGACGGCCTGGCGGCAGGAAAGACGAACAGGCGGCAGGTCGGTGCGTTCGGATTGGCAGAAAGGGAGCTTCAGGCAACCGGTTGCGCAACCGGTTAGCCATATCATACTGCATCTTTGGCGGTGCGTCAACGGGGGCGACGCTATCCCGCCGAGTTGCGCAACAAAAGCGCCGCCGCTCGCACTCACCTCCACCGCTGCGTAAAACAGCAAAACGCCATGACTGAGGTCATGGCGTCTCGTCATTTCTATGCGCTCAACAAAGAGAGTGGGCGCCGGTTAGAATGTTCCCCCGAAACACGTTTTTGGGACGTGTACACCCCAACCGGCGCTTGACATTATGGTAACACGTTCGCTCAGCGGATGCAACCGCATGGCGGCCTAAATTGCCCCCAGTTTCCGCTACGTATACAAGGCGGCGTACGACCGCAGGCTGGCGCAACTTTTCAGCGAACCAGCGCAACATCCAGAGGCGGGCCCACAAGCTCCATGCCGTGTGCCCGCCAGAGCGCCGGATCCTGTGGCGGCATGGCGTTGGCTTGGGTCACAATGCGGAAGAAGGCTTCCATCTGCCCCGCGGGCGAGAAGGTGATCAACATGCGGCCATGTCCACTTCCCACACAGGCCCACACGTGAGGGATGCCACGCGGTGCGAGCAGCGCGTCGCCCGGCTGCATGGCAATGCGCTGGTCGCCCACCTCAATCACAAACTCCCCTTCGGCGGTGTAGAAGAACTCATCCTGCCTGTGGTGCAGGTGGCGCGCCGGGCCACCGCGCGCAAAGAAGCTGTTCTCCAGAATCAGCAAGTCGCTGCCATCCTGCGGCGTCAGCTTGAATGCAATCGTGCTGATGCCCAGGCTGCGCACCTCGCCCAAGCAATCGGCCCCGGCGGCAACAAAGAGCGGCATGTTCATTTGCGTCTCCTGATTGGGCGAAATTATCCTGCGTATTGCCAAACCTTCGGAACAGGCTGTATCGCAACCGCGTAGAACTGTTGAGCGGACGCCTGAGTCGATGCGTGCCGGTCACTGCGGCTGCTCAACGTGGGAACTCCAGAAACTCTCCTCACTATACTGGGGGTATGTCGCGCGATAGCCAAGCCGGCGGCCCATGGGTGCAAATGCCCTGGCAATGGGCAAGGCGATGCTTGGCGGCGGACTGGTGAATACCGTATCATCCGCGTATTCGGCACCGGTAACCATTGCCTGCATAAGTTTCGGTTGGCCCTGGGCGGTGAGTTTGCCTTCGTGCGCCATCCCGAAGAGGGTCGCGATCACCTCGCCCGTTCTGGCAGCCGGCCGCGTCTCGACAATGGCGACGCCCGGCGTATCGCCCACGCAGCGAAAGGTGTGGGGTGTGCCCTTATGGACAACCAATTGCTCGCCTGCGTGGCTGCTGTGCTCCTTGCCGGCGATTTTGAAGACAAACTCGCCGGCGACAATATCAAAATGCTCATCATAGGTGGGGTGAATATGCTCTGGCGGACCCGTATTGCCGGGACTAAAGATACCCACGCCGCGCTCGAGTTCGCCATTGGTTTGATTCGACAGGACGAGGGCGAAGACCCATTCGCCAGTGATCGGTTGTGAATAGAGCGGAGAGACCCGCTGGCGCACTAATTCGGCAAGACGACCGTCGCTGTCGTACTCAAATCCTGTTCCGTCGATGGGGTGCCCGTCGCTGTCGAGTGTGCGACCGGTGATGATGGTTGCCAAGTCGTGCCTCCCATTCTGCTGAAGCATTGAGCCGTCCAGTTTGCAGTGAATGGCGCGTATTGTAGTGCAAAGGGGTATGGCTGCATATTGCACACAAACGGCCCACCTTCTACCTGCCCATAGGGTAAAATTGAAGCATGGACCTATTTGAGCAAGCCCACAAGGAACGGCTGCAGAAGGACGCCCCGCTGGCCGCGCGCCTGCGCCCGGCCCACCACGAGGAATACATCCGCCAGGAG
>CAYRVP010000153.1:0-9931 GCA_964427845.1 uncultured Caldilineaceae bacterium | reverse complement strand
CAAGCAGGGCTACTACGGGCCGACCCCGCAGTAAGGGCGGCCCTCGTGGTCGCCTTCCCAGATGAGGCCGTGGTGCGCTTTTGTAAACGGGCCCACGACATGATCGTACCTTCACCGTCCCAACATGTACTCATTCCGCAAGGTGGCGCGATTGCCCGTGGGCCCTCACACTTCCCCATTGCCTGGCGATACGCACCCTGGTGTGCCCATCCTTTCGGTTTGTGGGAAGACCCCGCTGACGACGAGCGAGGCATGCAATGGACGCACAATGTCCGTTCCGATCTCAAACCGTGGGCAAGCGGCGCGATTTATCACAATTTCATCGGCGATGAAGGGCAGGATCGAGTTATGGCCGGTTTCGGAGAGGAAAACTACCGCAAACTTGCGCGAATCAAGGCGCAATACGATCCCGACAACACTTTCCGCCTCAATCACAACATCAAGCCGGCCCATAACGGAGTCTGAGCCACTCGCCTCATAATCGACCGGTTATCGAGCCGGAGCCGACCGATTTTGGGAGCGCAAGTGTTTCGTCGTGTGGCTCTGACTTCTTGCACTGTCAACACGCCTCCTCACAGTCCGCCAGCGCCGGGGCGATGTGGACGACTTCGCGCGTGGTATAGCAGTGTCTTCGCTGCAAAGACCATGGCCCACAGAACGACGCCATCCTCCGCCACATTGCACTCAAACTGCTCAAACAGAACAAATCCACTAAGATCGGGATCAAGAACAAGCGGCTCAAGGCCGGGTGGGATCACAATTTCCTGCTCAATGTACTCAAACCCCTTACCCATACGCCTCAAGTTCGCGATTGCCCTATACGCACGTAGGCATTCTTAAGAAGGAGGTCTAGGACCTGCAACGACAGGATCACCTTGAGGGTGGGTGCAATACTTGCACGAGGTAGATAGTAGAGGCAGTTTGATGAGAGAATATATACGCATACACTGATGATTGATCCACAGGTAGTAGCAGGCTGTGACCCTCCTTTACGCGCTTAAGGATCGCCTGTTCCTTCTTGGCTAATAGACAACTCCGGCAAAGAGTGTACACTATGTCGGTATGAGCAACCGACAGTTTCTCCTCAGCGAAGCAGAAGCCAACAAACTGCAGGGTGCTTTTCACAACTGCAAGGACGGTCTGGGCCGGACGCGGTTTCAGGCCGTGCGCTTGTATGGGCTGGGTCGTGCCATCACAGAGATCGAACAGCTCTGTGTCTGTACGCGTTCTGCGTAGACGACCTGGCGTCGTGCGTATCGCAAGGACGGGATTGCAGCATGATTCGACCAGCGCAAAGGCGGCAACAGCGCCATGCTGAAAGCCAGCCAAATCGAACAAGTCCGGGCACTCCTGCACACCTGCACACCTGTGGAATCCGGAACAGTGGGCAGGTGATCGCGCCTTGCTCGCTGCTCCAGAAGCATGACTATCCACGCTCATCTGCAGTGTCTGCTTGAGTTGACAATAATGTCGACTTCTCAACGCAAAGGAAGAGCCTTGACGCAAAGGCGCAAAGACGCAAAGGTTCGCAAAGAAAAGCAACAACAAGAACCACCTGTCTTGTTGTTGCTTTTCTTTGCAAACCTTTGCGTCTTTGCGCCTTTGCGTCGAAGTGATTTCTGGCGCCTTTCATAAGCCCTTCACCATGCGCGTCATCGGCACGGCAGGCCACGTTGACCACGGCAAATCCACCCTGGTGCGTGCGCTGAGCGGGATAGACCCCGACAGGCTCAAGGAAGAAAAGCAGCGCGGCATGACGATCGATCTGGGCTTTGCCTGGATGGATTTGCCTGCCGTGCGCGCAGGCGCGCCTGCCGGCGGCACGCCTGGGTCTGCAAGTGATGCGTACGAGAGCGTGGGCATCGTCGATGTGCCGGGTCATCTCGACTTCATCAAGAATATGCTCGCCGGCGTGGGTGGCATTGACCTGGTGCTGCTTGTCATCGCCGCTGACGAGGGCGTGATGCCGCAGACGCGCGAGCATTTGGCCATCATTGACCTGCTGGCGGTGCCCACGGGCATTGTCGTGCTGACCAAGTGCGACCTTGTGGATGATCCCGCGTGGCTTGACCTGGTTGAGATTGACGTGACCGAATTGCTGGAGGGAACGCGACTCGACGGTGCGCCGATTGTGCGCGTGAGCGCCGCCACCGGCGACGGGCTCGAGGTGCTGCGGGGCGAAGTGGCTGCGGCGCTGGAACACCTGCCCGCGCGCCGCGACCGCGCCCGTCCGCGTCTGTGCGTTGACCGTGCGTTTACGCTGAGCGGATTCGGCACCATCGTGACCGGTACGTTGCTGGACGGCGCGCTGGCCGTGGGCGACAGCGTGGAGTTGCTCCCGCAGGGCGTGGCGGGGCGCGTGCGCGGGCTGCAAACGCACAAGCAGGCGGTGCGCGCAGGGCGCCCGGGCAGCCGCCTTGCGATTAACCTGGGCGGGATTGACGCCGGCGATGTGCGCCGCGGCGACGTGGTGTCGCATCCCGGCACGCTGCACCCCACGCTGTTGATCGATGCGCAGGTGCGCCTGCTGGCCGACGCGCATGCACCCCTCAAGCACAATGCGCCCGTCGACTTCTTCAGCGGAGCCAGCGAGATTCCCGCGCGCGCACGTGTGCTGGGGGCCGAGGTGATTGAGCCGGGGCGCACGGGCTGGGTGCAGTTGCGCCTGGCGCGCCCTGCGGTTGTGGTCGCGGGCGATCACTTCATCCTGCGCTCGGCGTCGCCCAGCGCCACAATTGGGGGCGGTGTGGTGGTGAACGCACAGCCGGGGCGACGCTGGCGCAGGTACGACGGGGCCGTGCTCAGGCGCCTTGAGGCGCTGGCGCGCGGTGCACCAGACGAACTGCTGCTTGATGCGTTGGCGCGCAGTCCGTTTCTTGCGCCCAAGGAGTTGAGTGTGCGATCCGGGCTCGACGCGGCTCTGGCGGCCGATGCGTTGGCGCAACTCGAGGCGCAGGGGGCCATTTTGCGGCTGCAGGCGGGTGGCGAGCAGGTGCTGCTGACGCTGGACACGTGGCACAGGGTGAGTGACGCGCTGACGGCCATGCTTGACAGCTTCCACGCGCAGAATCCGCTGCGTGCTGGCATGCCGCGTGGCGAGGTGCGCAGCCGCTTGCAGACGGCAGCGGGCAGCGAAACGCTGACGCCGCGGCTGCTCAACGCTGTGCTCGCGCACGCCACCACCGGGAATCTTGTGGAGGGGAGCGACGCGCTGGTGTGGCGTGCGGGCTTTGCGCCAACGCTCACACCTGCGCAGGCCGCAGCCGTCGCACGCCTGCAAGCCGCCTTTGCCGCCGCGCCCGCCGCGCCCCCCAATCCGGGCGATTCGCTCGCGCTGCTGGAGGGGGACGCGCCCCTTTTTGAGATGCTGCTCGAACAAGGCCAACTTGTGCGGCTTGGGGACGACGTGCTCTTTCGCCCGCAGGATCTCGAGGGGCTCATGGCTCAGGTCCTGGCATACGTGCAGGCAAATGGAAGCATTACGCTGGCGCAGGCACGCGACCTGCTGGGCACGAGTCGCAAGTACGTGCAGGCGCTGCTCGAGGAAATGGACGCACGGCGCTTGACCCGGCGTGAAGGCGACCTGCGGGTGCTGCGCTGATGCAAACCGGCGCCATCCGGCGCACGCCGCCGTGGGCGTGGGCCACCTTTGCTCTGCTGCTGGCCACCTTCGCGCTGCTGGCGCTGGCGGCATCGCCCCACAAGTCCGCCTCGTTTGACGAGCAGTATCACCTCGCCGCAGGCTACAGCTACGCCAGAACGGGCGATTTCCGTCTGGCCACCACGCACCCGCCGCTTGTCGGGTTGCTGGCGGCGCTGCCGCTGCTGCGCGATACAACCATCAATCTGCCGCTCGACAACCCGGCCTGGGAAGCCGGGGATCGCTTCGCGTTCTCGGACATTTTCCTGTGGTATGCGGGCAACGATGCGCCGGACATGGTTGTGCGCGGGCGCTGGGCGGTGATTGCGCTGGGGCTTGCGCTGGTGGCGGTGGTCTATTTGTGGGGGCGCACGCTCTATGGTGTGTGGGGCGCGCTGTTGGCGCTCTGGCTGGCCGCGCTGGACCCGAGCCTTATCGCCAATGCACGGCTAATCACCACCGACGTGGGGGTCACGCTCTTTCTGCTCGTGGCCATGTGGCGGCTGTGGGCGTGGCTGGAGGGGCGCGGCCACGTCAATGTGCTCTGGGCTGGGCTGGCCGCGGGTGCGGCCATGGGCGCGAAGTACAACGGGCTGCTGCTCTGGCCGATTGTGCTGGTGGTGCTGCTGGTCCATCCCCCGGCGCAGAATGGGGCGCGGCGCGGCGCATCAGCGCGTCTGGGTGCGCTGGCGGCTATGGGGTTGGTGGCGCTGGCCTTTTTTTGGGCGCTCTACGGCTTTGACTTCGGTCCAGCCACGCTGGGCAATGCCACGCTCCCCCTGCCCGCACCCTTCTACTGGAGTAATCTGTGGGGCACCCTCAGCGGGCTGTTGGAGCAGAACGCTGTCAAGCCCAATTTCCTGCTGGGGCAGGTGGGCACGGGCTGGTGGTACTACTTCCCCGTGGCGATTGCTTATAAGACGCCGCTGCCGCTGCTGCTCTTGGCCACAGGCGGGATTTGGGCGATGGCGCGGGGTGGGATGGCACGGCGGCGGGTGGCGTTGTGGGCGCCACCGTTGGCCTTCCTCGCCATGGGGCTTACGGGGATTCTGACGATTGGCTACCGCCACCTGCTGCCTGCGCTGCCCTTCCTGTGTTTGCTGGCCGGGAACAACGAGCGCTGGTTTGTAGGGCGTAGGCGTCAGGTTGTGCAAGTGGTGGTGGGTGCGCTGGCGCTTTGGTTGTTGGTCGCGACGCTCTGGTTCTTTCCCAACCACGACAGCTACTTCAACGAACTGGCCGGGCGTTGGACGAACTGGAGCAATCTGCTGGTCGATTCCAACCTGGACTGGGGGCAGGATCTGCCGGCTCTGCGCGACGAAATGGCCGCGCGCGGCATTGAGCGAGTGAACCTGGCCTACTTCGGCAAGGCCGCGCCCGAGGCGTACGGTGTGCAGTACAGCCCGCTGCCCGGTTATCTGCGCTTCATGAACGGGCGCGAACCGGCCGCGTTCAACCCGGTTGCGCCGGAACCGGGCTGGTATGCAATCAGCGCGACCAGCCTGCGTCTGGGCGTGCTTGACGGCGCAAGCAGCGACCTCTACGCGTGGTTTCGCAACCGCCCGCCTGATGGCCGCGCCGGATACTCGATCTACCTCTACCACGTGCGCGACGCGCCGGGCGTTGTGGTGCGCGATGTGGTCCTCACAGGCGAGGCGGTCTACGCGCAGCCGGCTGATGAACTGGGTGCTGCTGGCGAACGCACACAGGCGCGCTGGCGGCAAGGCGAGCAGATTGAAGTCCTGCCTGGCGGCAATGGGCTGACGGCGCCTGCAGAGTGGGGATATGCACCCAGCGGCTATGACAGCGACGTCTTCAAGCTGCTGGGGTATACGATTTTGCCGACAGCGCCCAAACCGGGCGAAACGCTGGTCGTCAAGCTGGTGTGGCAGCGTGGTGACGCGAACATGCCCATGCCGGCGCCCGTGCGCGGCGAGGCAATTTCGGCCTTTGTGCAGTTGGCCACGCGCACCAGCGGCACGGTGAAGGCGGGCTACGACGGCTGGGATGTGGCGTTGCGCGGCCTGGCGCCCGGCGATGTGCTTGTGCAGCACGCCGAAATTGATCTGCCAGAGGATTTACCCATGGGGACATATGCGCTCTATGCGGGCCTCTACTCGCCGCAGGACGGCCAGCGGCTGCAGTTTTCACTGGACGCGCAGGCTCCCCTGGAGCCGACGGACATGATTCCGCTGGGCATTGTGGAAGTGCAAGGATGAAGACGGCGTTTCGCACCGTGAGCGCGACAAAAAGACACAACCCGACGCAAAGGCGCAAAGGCGCAAAGGAACGCAGAGAAAGGCAACAACAAGGAAGAGCGCAATCTACTTCTTGTTCTTCCTTGTCGTTGCTTTTCTCTGCGCTCCTTTGCGCCTTCGCGCCTTTGCGTCGGGGTGTGCCCCTGCGTCGGGGTGTGCCCCTGCGTCGGGGTGTCGGTGTGGTGGGTGCGCGATGAAAAGAGATATGAGCGCGGCGCTGGTAGCGGCGGTAGGCGTGGCGCTGGCGGCAGCGCTGCTCTACGCGCCCGCGTCGCCAATGTGGTTGCGCGCCCCGGCGGCGCTGCTGCTCTGTCTACTGCCTGGGTGGCTGCTGGCGACGGCGCTGCTGGGACGGCCCGCCTCGGTTTATGCGCGGCTGGAGCGGCTGCTTTATGGGTTGGGGGCTGCTTACGGCGTAACCTTCCTGGTGATGCTTGGGCTGGCGGCGCTGCCGGGAGGCGTGGCGCCATGGGCGATCACGGCATCGTTTGGCACAACGAGCCTGTTGCTGGCGATTTGGGTAGGGCGACTGCCCGCAGCGGGCCACGCGCTCGAGCGGCTGCCGCGCCGCGCCTTCTGGGTCGCGCTCGCGTGCGTGCTGCTGCTGGGTGGTGTGCTGCGCTTGACGAACCTGGGCTACAGCGAGTTTCAGGGCGACGAGGCGCGCGTGCTGCTGCGCGCGGGTGAAGTGCTGGCGGGCTACCCGAACGCACTGTATGTGCACCAGAAGCCACCCGGCGAAATACTGATGGTGGCCGCGCTCTACGGGCAGGCGGGCGAAATCAACGAATTGTGGGCGCGGCTGCCCTTTGCGCTGACAGGCATTGGTGCGTTGGCAGCGGCGCTGCTGCTGGGCAAGCGCTGGGCAGGGCTGACGGGGGGCGTAGTCGCCGCTGCGCTGTTGGCAGTGGATGGCTACATGATCGCGTTTGCGCGCATTGTGCAGTACCAGAGTATTGTGATTATGGCGAGCCTGCTGCTGCTGCTGCTGATTGACGAGGCGCACGTTGATCAACGCAGGCTCACTGGACGGTTGACGCTGGCAGGTTTCATCGCCGCCACGGGGCTGCTCGCGCACTATGACCTGCTGGCGATTGCCCTGCCCGCGCTCTATCTGCTGGTCGAACTTGCGCGCAACCTGCGCGGCGGGCTGCGACGTCTGCTGCCTGCGCTGGGGCCGGGCGCGCTGCTGGCTGTGGGGTTGCCCGCACTCTTCTTTGTGGCGTGGCTGCGCTACCCCGGCTTTGGCGATGCATACCGCTACGTGATGGACGAGCGGCTGGGTCTGCAATTCCCCTATAACAACCTCTTTGATTTTCTCCAGCGCACGTTAATCTACTCGAGCGCGTACGCCATCCTGATCATGGCGCTGGTCACGCTCATCTACACGGGCGCGCTCTATCGCAGCCGTTTTGGAATGTGGGCGGGCGCGGCCGCGGCGGCATTCGTGGCCGGGGGGCTGGCCATTGGCCTGACGCAACCCGCTTGGCTGACGTTCGGCGGCCGCGACCTTGCGCTGATCGCCGCACTGCCGCTTGCGGGTGTGGCGCTGCTGCGCGGACTGCGTGTGGGCGAACGCGCGGCGTGGCTCTGGTTCGGCAGCCTCTTCGTGGCGGCGCTCTTCTTCGTCGGCAAACCCGACTCGCACGTGTATGTCTTCTTCGTGCCCTGGGCGCTGCTGGTTGGCCTGGCTGTGCAGGCGGCCGTCAACGCGTGGCAGCCAGAGCCGGTTGCTGCCTGGACCATGGGCGCGGCGGGTGGCGCGTTGCTCCTCTTCCTGGCGGGCTACCCGTGGTTACTGTTTGCGGACGCCCCCGCCGAACGGCTGCGCACGTGGCAGCAGAACCAGCCGCGCGCATACTGGCACCCCTTCGCGCAGCCACCGGAGAGGGCCATTATGGGCTTTCCCCTGCGCAACGGATGGAAGGCTGTGGGCGTGCTTTATGCTGAGGGGGCGCTTGCGGGTGGCTTCGAAAGCAATGCCCGGCCCGAGGTCCTCGACTGGTACACGCGCGCCGCTGCCACCTGTCCCGCCGACGAGCAGCACTTCCTGTTGACGACGACCGTCGAACCGACTGACGACGCGCGTCTGGAGCAGGTGCGGCAGGAGGTGGAGCAGACGCAGCGACTCGCGGGCGTTGTGACTGTGGCCGGTGACGAGCGGCTGCGCATCTATACGCAGGGGGGCGCGGGCGAGGCAACAGTGCATCCCGTTGAGGCGTACGAGGCGGCGTTTGACGCACTAACGCGTTTGCCCATGCCGCCGCGGCGCGGGCGCGTGTTGACCTTCCCCCTTGCGCCGGAAGTGGGCGCACACTTTGGCGAGGCGATTCTACTGCGCGGTGCGCAGGTTGCGCCAAGGAGCGCTACGCCGGGCGAGCAGGTGGCCGTGCAGTTGTTGTGGGAGTCGATCAACCCTGCAATTTTCTCCTACACTGTTTTCCTGCACGTGGTTGACCCGCTCACCAATGCCAAGGCGGGGCAGAGCGACGCCTTGCCCGTCTGCGGCCAGGCGCTTACGTGGCAGTGGAACCCGGGTGACAGGATCGTTGACACACAGCGCGTCGAGATTTGGGGCGACGCGGCGCCGGGCATTTACCATCTTTATGCCGGGCTCTATCGCGTCGAGACGGGCGAGCGTATGTCCGTGGTTGACGGCGCGGGCGCGCCGATCGGCGACTTTGTAGATCTTGGCGAGATCACAGTTTCCAAATAGGCGCCTCGTCTCGCAAGGGCGACGGGATTCCCAACGGCGGACCTAGCCGAATACAATTGTCAGACAGCGGTGGTGCAAGATATGCTGTTGTAGTTGCGCATGTTGAAAACGCTACTTCTGCCCTGAAAGTCTCGCTGCCGTCGGGCACGCGGGTTGCGCTGAAGCGCACTTTCAACCTGCGTTGTGCCGATTCGGCGTGAACGTCCGCGTAAAGATTGTCATTCGCATAGCAAACAATCACCCATAGGAGAAATGTAGATGAAGTATCGTCATTTGGGACGCACCGGCCTCAAGGTGTCGGAGCTTTGTCTGGGCACGATGCAGTGGGGATGGACGACTGATGAGGCCAGCGGCTTTGCCGTGATGGACGCCTTTATGGAGGCGGGCGGCAACTTCATCGACACCGCCGACATCTACAGCATCTGGGCCAAGGACAATCCGGGCGGCGTCTCGGAGGAAATCATCGGCCGCTGGATGAAAGCACGCGGCAACCGCGACGACGTGGTGCTGGCCACCAAGGTGCGCGGACCAATGTGGGATGGTCCAAATGGGGAAGGGCTGAGCCGCGCGCACATCATGCGCGCGTGCGAGGACTCGCTGCGCCGCCTGCAGGTGGAGACGATCGACCTCTACCAGACGCACTGGCGCGACAAGGAGACGCCCATCGAGGAGACACTGGATGCGCTGGATACACTTGTGACACAGGGCAAGGTGCGCTACATCGGCTGCAGCAACTATCCTGCGGCGTGGTTGATGGAGTCGCTGTGGGTGAGCGACAAGCGCGGGCTGGCGCGCTTTGACAGCGTGCAACCGCACTACAACCTGCTGCACCGCGACGAGTTCGAGCGTGAGTCGCAGGCGGTGTGCGTGGATTACGGCGTGGGCGTGATTCCTTACAGCCCGCTGGCAGGTGGTTTTCTCACAGGCAAGTACTCGCGCGAGGATGTGCCGGAGAGCGAGCGCCTCGCGGGCATTCGCAACCGCTACTTCAACGAGAGCGGCTGGGCTGCGCTGGATATTGTGCGCGCGGTGGCAGCCGAGGCGGGCAGTGTGCCGACGGCGGTGTCGCTGGCTTGGCTGCTGGCGCAGCCGGGGATGACTGCACCGATTATCGGCGCGAATTCCGTGGCGCAACTGCAGGATAGCCTGGCCGCCGTGGAACTCACGCTGACGACCGAGCAACTCGCGCGTTTGACCGACGCCGCGGTCTGGGTGCGCGACGAGCACACGCCCTGAAAACTGCAACCCCTGTGTTGAGGTTGCTTTAGTGCTGCATCCTGCAAGTGAGACGGTCTTTCGTAGCGGCTGCTTTAGCTG
>CAYRVP010000152.1:0-9962 GCA_964427845.1 uncultured Caldilineaceae bacterium | reverse complement strand
GCTTTGCCGAAACCAATGCCATTGGCATTGCCCACCAGAGTGCCTACATCATCTGGCTCGAGGCGGCGCGCGTGGCCTGGATGGACGCGCTGGGCATGCCTTATGCCCAATTTGCCGCCGAGGGCAACCATTTCGCGGTCATCGGCCTCCACATGGCCTATCGCCAGTCATGCCGCTTTGGCGATGTGGTGCAGGTGGAGACGCAACTCACGCAGTTGCGCAGTCGCCAGGTGACTTTCGCCTACAAGGTGCGCCGCGCGGGTGACGGTGTGCTGCTTGCCACAGCCATTTCCGAGCATGTTTGTGTCGATCTCGAGGGGCGCGTCGCTACGATTCCGCAACACGCCATGAAACGTTTACAGGCGGGGCTTGCATAATGCAGGGTACACAATGATTCAGGTCGAACAGTACGGCCCGGTGATCGCCATTCGAATGGCGCGTCGCTTCATGGGCAAGCCGCTCTACTGGAGCACAGCCTACTGGATGGATGGGCTGCTGATCGACACGGGGCCGGCCGCCACCGCCGCCGAACTCGTGCGCGTTCTCGAGCAGGTGCCCGTCACCCAGATTGCGCTGACGCACGCCCACGAGGATCACATCGGCGGGCTGGGCGCGCTGCGCAAGCGCTATCCAGACATCCCCGTCTTCGCTGCCGAACGCGCGCTGCCCATTCTGCAGGACCCAACGCAGTTGCAGATGCAGCTATACCGCCGCCTGGTGTGGGGCTCGCCCACGCCCGTGGAGCGGATCGTCCCGCTCAATGAAGTGGCCGACGTGGTGCGCACGCCCCGTTTTGCGCTGCGCGCCGTGGAGACGCCCGGCCACAGCCGCGACCACATCAGTTACTTTGAGCCGGTGCAGCGCTGGATCTTTTCGGGCGACGCCTTTATCGCCGGACGCGACCGCTCGTGGGCGCGCGAGTATGACCTGCTGGGGGTCATCGGCAGCCTGCATACGTTGGCCGGCCTTGAGATTGAGCGCCTCTTCCCCGGCAGCGGCAACGTGCGCCGCAGCCCCACCAATGACATCCTCGACAAGATTGCCTATTTGCTGCAACTTGCGCGCGACGTGGAGCGTTTGGAGGCAGCGGGCATGCGCGCCGAAGCCATCGCCACGCAGTTCTTCGGCAAGGATGACGACAACCTCTCCTTCTGGACGCAGCGGCAGTTTTCGGCGCTGCACCTGGTGGAGGCATGCCGCAGTTACAACGCCATCCTGCGCACTGAGGCCGGGGCGCAGCGCGTATCAGCCTTTGCGGACTTTGACGAAGACGATGCACCCGATGGCCCCGATAGCGACGCCTCTTCGTCCGGGCCATCGGCCGGATCATCCACGGGATCATCCGCCGGATCATCGGCCGATTCTTCAACAGACATCGGCGACGCAATGCGGTAGCACCGGAAGGAGCAGTTGCATTGCTGAAAGTGCTGATTACGGGTGGCGCCGGCTTCATCGGCAGCCACCTTGCCAATGAACTCTACAAACGGGGCGCGCTCGTGCGCGTCATCGATGACCTGAGCAGCGGCGATCCCGCTGCGCTTGACGCGCGCGTAGCGCTCAGCCGCGGCGACGTGCGCGATGTACCGCGCCTCTGGTCATTACTCCAGGGCATTGATGTGGTCTATCACCTGGCGGCGCGCGTCAGCGTGCCCGCTTCGGTGCTCTATCCGCGCGAGTACAACGACGTCAACGTAGGGGGCACGGTCGCCCTGCTCGAGGCTTGCCGCGATGTCGGCACGATCAAGCGGGTTGTGCTGGCCAGCAGCGCCACAGTCTACGGCAACCAGCCCGCGCAGCCTGTCAACGAAATGATGGCGCCGCTGCCCGCCGTACCCTATGCGGTGAGCAAACTGGCTGCGGAGCAGTACCTCTTCACGATTGGCCGCCAGAGCGGTTTCGAGACGGTGGCGCTGCGCATCTTCAATGCCTATGGGCCGGGGCAACCGCTGCCGCCGACGCACGCGCCGGTGGTGCCGCAGTTTGCGCGCCAGATTCTGGGCCACGGCTCCGTTCTCGTCAACGGCGACGGCACGCAGACGCGCGATTTCATCTACATCGACGACGTGGTCGATGCGCTACGCAGCGCCGGCGAGGCAGACACGGTGGATGGCCAGACTATCAACATCGGCAGTGGCGAGGAGATCGCCATCAACGATCTCATCGCCCAGATTGCCGCGATTGCCGGGACCAAGGCCAATGTGCTCTACAACCGCGAGGCATCGGGCGGCATTGCGCGCCTCGTGGCCGACACCAGCAAGGCGCGCGACCTGCTCCACTTCCGCCCGCACACGCGCCTGCAAACCGGGCTGCGCACGCTGCTGGCAAGCGATCCGGCATTGGGGCGCTACGCGCGTGCGCT
Organism: uncultured Caldilineaceae bacterium; assembly: GCA_964427845.1. GTDB lineage: Bacteria > Chloroflexota > Anaerolineae > Caldilineales > Caldilineaceae > UBA5069. The sequence continues at coordinate 7,603 of CAYRVP010000152.1, read as the reverse complement.
TGACGACCAGCCCGCCGAGCCGGCGCCCACTCCCGGAGGCCCGCTTTGAAGCGAACGCTCCCCCTGCGCGCAGTACGCGTGGCGCTCCTGCTGCTCGTGCTCGCACTTGGACTGGCCGCGTGCGGCGGCGCCAGCAGCATGATGCTGGGCGCCTACCTTGAGGACAACGCCGCCAGCCTTGACCAGCCGCTGAACCCTGCGGGCGATCCCCAGCGCTTTGTGGTGGAACCCGGCACGCCCGCCAAGCTCATCGGCAAGCAGTTGCTGGCTGATGGCCTGATTGATGACGACCTCCTGTTTGAGGCGTATGTGCGCGAGAACAACCTGGACAACAAGCTGGAGGCGGGCGCCTTCGTGCTTTCGCCTGCCATGTCCATGATCCAGATTGTGGAGGAGTTGCAGAACGCTATGGCGCAGGGGCTGGTCGTCACCATCCCTGAAGGTTGGCGGCTGGAACAGACAAGCGACTTCCTGACGGCAGCGAATGTCTTCAGCGACACGCTAGCCGGCGTTTCTCCCAGCGCCGAAGCCTACGAGCAGATTGCGCGCAGCGGCGACCTGGGCGAAATTTACAGGCCCGCCTATGCTTTTCTCGATGACCGCCCGGCCGGCGCCTCGCTCGAGGGCTATCTCTTCCCGGATTCCTATGAGCTGGACAAGGAGAACCCGCAGGTGGCCATCCTGCTGGCTTCGCAACTGGACAGCTTTGCGACCAAAGTGCTGCCGGCCTATGCGGCGGCGCTGCGCGCGGGCACTACCACGCTGAGCCTGCACGAGGTGCTCACGCTGGCCAGCATTGTGGAGCGCGAGGCTGTCATTCCAGAAGAGCGCCCGACGATTGCGGCGGTCTACCTCAACCGCATTGCAAGCGGCATCAAGCTTGATGCCGACCCGACCGTGCAGTATGCGATGGGCTACCAGCCCGGCAGCAACCAGTGGTGGAAGACGCCGGTCACGCTGGAGGAGTATGCACAGGTCATCAGCCCCTACAACACCTACCTGAACGTGGGGCTGCCGCCCGGCCCGATTGGCAGCCCAGGGTTGAGCAGCATCGACGCCGTGCTCAACCCGGCACAGAACGACTTCCTCTACTTTGTGGCGCTGCCCGACGACAGCGGTGCGCATGTTTTTGCGGCGACCTATGATGAGCACCTGCAGAACGTGGCGCGCTATCAGGGCGGTCAGTAGGGAACAACAAAACCCTGACACAGAGGCCACAGAGGAAACAGAGAAACACGGAGAACAGCGAAGAACAACCAGGAAGAACAGAGTGGGGATGGCCCATGAAAACGGCACCCCACTCTGTTTTTCATTGTTGTTCTTCGCTGTTCTCCGTGTTTCTCTGTTCCCTCTGTGGCCTTTGTGTCAGGGTTTTGTTGTTCCCTACTGACCCAGTTTCTCCTCAATCACCTGCTGGAACTGCGCCAGCGGCAACCCGCCGGCCACAATTTGTCCGTTGATGTCAAAGGAGGGGCGGTTGCGAATGCCCGCCTCGCGGCGCGCCTGGTCCAGGCGTGTCACAGTCGCGGCCGTATCGGGGTTCTCCATGCAGGAACGCAGCGCCGCACCATCCATGCCCATAGCGCTTGCCAGTTCAATATAGTAGTCGTTCGCGTGCGCGCCATAAATCGTGCTCTGGTTCGCAAAGAGCGCGTCGTGCATGCGCCAGAAGTCCAGCGGGGCCTGCGCACCGGCGCAGCGCGCGGCGATCTGGCTGCTCAGGGAGCCGGGCCCCAGGTCAACGATCGGGCTGAAGGCCAGTCTCACCTGGCCGGATGCGACATATTGCGTCTTCAACTCCGGCTCAACGCGCAACACGTGCGCGCGGCAGGCCGTTCAAAGGAAGTCCGAGTAGTCGAGGATGCGCACGGGGGCTTCGGGGTTGCCGAGGACGAAGTAATCCCCTTCGACCGAGGCCGTCTGCAACCAGTCGACGGGCGCGGCCGGTGCGGCCTCCGGTGCTTCGGCGGCAGTCTCGGCAATCGCGGGGGCGAGAGTCGCAACTGCTTCCACGGGTACAGTCGTTCCGGCTTGCACTGCGGCGGCTTCGGCCACGGTCGCGGCGGATGGGGCCTCCGCCTGCGGCAAAGCAACGGTATCGCCACCTGCGCCGCATGCGCTCAATGACACGAGCGCAAGCAGCAGCGCGGATGCTCCCCAGTTTTTTGTGCGACAGGCCATGCAAGCTCCTTTGTGTGGATGGCAATGGTCGTTGGGCGCAGATGCGCAGTGCGCACCGGCCCCAAGCGTCAGTCGTCAGTCGTCAGTCGTCAAGCGGCAGGCTTCAATTACGCAGCCCACCCTACTGCCCATCCACCGCTTTCTGCAATTCGGCGCTGAAGGTGGCAAGAGGCAGCGCGCCGGGAATGATACGTCCGCCGCTGCCGCTGATAATGATGAAGGTGGGCGTGCCCTGCACATAGGGCGCGCCGTCGACGCGGTCGGCCTCAACGAGTGCGGCCTTTGCTGGATCTTCCAAACAGGCCGTGAATGCAGTGGTGTCCAGCCCCAGATCGCCGGCAATCTGCGTAAAGACGGCCGACGGGTCGCTGATCGACCACTCATTCACGCGATCAAAGAGCGCCTTGTGCATTTCCATATACTGGCCCTGGTCGGCGGCGCACTCGGCGGCAACGCCCGCGGCGGGCGCTTGCGGGTGAATGGGCAAAGGAAAGCTCTTGTAGACCCAGCGCACTGCGCCGGTGTCCACAAAGGCCTCGTCGAGTCCGGGCTGGGTGCGCTCGCTGTGCTGCTTGCAGTAGGGACACTGGAAGTCGGAGAATTCGACCACGACGACGGCTGCGTCGGGATTGCCGCGCATTTGGTCGCCGGCCACGGTGTAGCCGGGGCGGTTGGGGTCAAGCGCGAGGCCTTCAGCCGTGGCCCAGAAAGGGACGGCGGGCTGGGCGGGCTGGGCGGGCTGGGCAGCCACGGGGGGCGCGTTGCCCGCAAGGACAGCGTCCAGCGCTTCTTCAAAGCGGTTGTAGGGCTGTGCACCCACCAGCGTGTACGCCTCACCCGACGCCTCGTTGGCAATGCGGAAACTGGGCGTGCCATCCAAGCCGAGCGAACCGGCATCAGCCACGGCCTGGACAATAGTGGCCTGCTTCGCACCACCCGCGATGCACGCCGCCAGCGCCTCGACATCGGCCCCAGCCTCACCTGCAAGGCGCTCGAAGGTCGGCGCGGGGTCGGCCTGCTCGGACCATTCACTCTGCGCCATGAAGAGCGCATCGTACATTGCCCAGTAGAGAGGCGCGCCCTGGTCGGCCACGCAGAGGGCGGCCTCATGCGCGGCCACGGCATTGGAATGCAATTCCTTTAGCGGCAGGTCGTGGAAGACAAGACGCACCTTGCCCGGCTTTACGTAGTTCTCCACAATGCCCGGCTCGGTGTTGCTGAAGTGACGTGCGCAGAAGGGGCATTGGTAGTCGCTGTACATGTGCAGCGAAACGGGCGCATTTGCGTTACCCATGAAGGGCAGCCCGTCGATCGTAAAGCCAACGGGGATGTTCTGCCAGGTGTCGGCCGCAGGCGCGGCGTCGGCAGGCACGGCAGCAGCGCCCGCGGCGGCCGCTGATTCGGCAGGGGGCGCGGCGCTGCAGCCGGCCAGCACAGCAATCAGCGCCAGCGCAGCCAGCAGAAGCCAGACTGCACGCAGCGTGGAGGCATGGGCGCGGCCGCTGCCGCAATTCTCAATTTGTTGATTCATTCGGGATCTCGCTCAACTGGGTTGGGGGATTTTGACCGGATTTGTGCCCGCTGCATCGCCCTGCTCACTCTACAACGAAAATCAGGGCGCGTTGCGATTGGTGGACACTATACAACATGCGTACGCATCCGACTGTGGCATTCGTCACGTTCGAGGCGGCAAATGCGCTTGCCGCGAAGTATTGCATGGTGGTAATCTGGGACAGTTCCGTGCGATCAAGAGGCGCGCCGCGCTATGACTGCCCTACGCAAGCACATCGAAGCCAGCCACTATTTTGAGGGCATCACCGCCAGCGAACTCGCCCATCTGGACGAGCACGCCTTGCTGCGCCGTTTCAGCGCGGGCGAAATCATCTTCCTCGAGGGTGACGCAGCCGCCGGTTTGTGGATTGTGGAATCGGGAGCCGTCAAGGTTTTCAAGCTGACCAGTGATGGCGGCGAGCACATTCTGCACTTGCGCGGCCCCGGCAACAGCTTCAACGACATCGCCGCGCTGGATGCGGGGGGCAACCCAGCCAGCGCCGCCGCACTGAGCGCCGAAGCGCTTGTTTGGCTGCTGCCGGCGGCCGTGATCGACTACCTGCTGACGCACAATCCGCAAGTGGCGCGCAACGTCATCAAGCGCCTGGCGCGGCGTGTGCGCACGCTGGTCGCGCAGATTGAGGACCTGGCGCTTCATTCAGTGATTGTGCGCCTTGCGCGCTTTCTGCTCAAGCAGGCCGAAGACCCGGCACTGGCAGGGCCGGGGTTCACACGCACGGCGATTGCCGCGCACATCAACACCACGCCCCAAACCATCAGCACCGTGCTGCACACCCTCGAGGAGGCGGGCGCGATACGCTTTGATCGCCACCGCATTGTGATTGTCGACGAGCTGATCCTGCGCTCCATCGCGCAGCTCTAAGCCAATCCGCGTCACATCCACGCGCACCAGCAATGGCATCGAACGGAACGACAGCCATGCTCGTGTCACTTCCGCTGATTCTGCGCACAGTTCATCTTTGATCCTCGCGTCGCGCACCAAGACACTCGTCACGCCCCCGGCATGACAAATGTCCTGCATTTCCTCACGACTTAAGCCGGCTTAAGTCCAGTTGCTCTGCATTGCTCTATCCTGCATAAACATGACGATGGAGCGTTTGCCGCGCCCAGTGCGGCGTCCGGCGCATCACGCATACGAGCAGGTTGGCGTGGAGGCGGTGGTTTGATGACGGGTTTGTGGATGCCGCAGATTGATGCGTTGAAGTGCAACGGCTGCGGCGAATGCATTACGGCCTGCCCCACCAATGCGCTGGGCACGCGCAGCGAGAAAGCGGCTCTGTTGAGGCCGGATGCATGCACCTATTGCGCCGCGTGTGAGGACCTTTGCCCAGTGGACGCGATTACGTTGCCTTATCTGATTGTAAAGGAAGCACACGAGAGGAATTTACAGAATGCTTAACGAACCCGGTCGCAAGTCCGTCTCGACAATGGTCTTCTGGTTTGTCATTGTGCTCTTTTTCATGCTGCTGGCGGGCGTCATCGGCAATGAGCGCAGCAACGCCGCGCAGAACAGCGCGCGCGGCGCATTGACGGGATCGGCTGCGAACGTTGCCGACGAGGCGGCGGTGGTCGAGTACACGCTGCGCACGCGCATTGGCGAAAACCCCGCCATGGCCTACGTGGGCGTGGGGGGCGATATCGATGGCGTTGTGAATCCGGCGCTTGTCGTCAATGTGGGCGACAAGGTGCGGATCACCGTCATCAACGGCGATCCTACGCTGCACGACCTCAACATCGACGCGTTCAACGCGCACACGGGTGAACTGGTTGCGGCCGAGCAGACGGCTACCGTAGAGTTCGTGGCCACGCAGGCGGGCATGTACGAATACTATTGCTCGGTGCCGGGTCACCGTGAAGTCGGCATGAAAGGCACGCTGGACGTTGTGGGCGAACACACGGGCCAGGTTGTACAGGTTGCTGACACTGGATATACCGCAGCGGCCGCCGGCGCACCCAGCAGCCCTGCGGCGCCGGCAGCCGGACCCGCAGATGCTGCAGCGGCGATCATATCGCGCAACCCCGCCGACGTGCCGCCAACCGTGGGTGACCGCGGCCCGCAGACGATTGAGGTGGATCTCGAGACCGTCGAACTCAATGGCGTGCTGGCCGACGGCACGACCTATCGCTACATGACCTTTGGCGGGCAGGTGCCCGGGCCCATGGTGCGCGTGCGCGTGGATGACACGGTGACGCTTGTGCTCCACAATCAGGAGGACAGCCAACTCTCCCACTCCATCGATTTGCACGCGGTCACCGGGCCAGGCGGTGGTGCAGTCTATACGGCGGTGATGCCGGGCGAGTCAGCCTCGTTCACCTTCAAGGCGCTTGCGCCCGGCGTCTATGTCTACCACTGTGCAACGCCGAGCGTGGCTCATCACATCACCTCGGGCATGTACGGATTGATTGTGGTGGAGCCCGAAGGCGGGCTGCCCCCTGTAGACCGCGAGTACTACATCATGCAGGGCGAAATGTACACAGCGCAGCCCTTCGGCACGCCCGGCCAACTTGATTTCAGCTATCAGGCCATGCTGGACGAACAGCCGCAGTACTACGTCTTCAACGGTGCGGCCGGCGCGCTCACACAGGATGCTTTTGCCCTGCACGCCAATGTGGGCGAGACGGTGCGCATCTACTTCGGCGTCGGTGGCCCCAATGCCATATCGTCGTTCCACGTCATCGGCGAGATTCTCGACCGCGTCTACGACCTTGCGTCACTGACTTCGCCGCCAATGACCAATGTGCAGACGACACTTGTTCCGCCGGGCGGCGCAACCATGGTCGAGTTCAAGGTCGAAGTGCCGGGGCGCTACATACTGGTTGACCACGCGCTGAGCCGCTTGGAGCGCGGGCTGGCTGGTTATCTGATCGTAGATGGCGAGGCAAATCCTGAGATTTTCTTCAGCGAAGAAGCGCCGGACGGCTCGGGACACTAGCATATTTGGCTTAGCGTTGTTGCGGCGAAATGCAACACCATATCAAGGAGGAAAGTCGAGATGACACAACTGGACTTGCGTACAATTCAGCCCCGTGACCGTCACGTGATGGTCTTTGACACCTTTGATCAACTGGAACCAGGCGGCGCGTTTGAGCTCTTGAACGACCACGCGCCCACGCCCTTGTACTATCAGTTCCTGCACGAACGCGCCGGCATCTTTGGCTGGGACAGCCTGGAAGAAGGGCCGGAGACGTGGCGTGTGCGCATTACGCGCGTTTGAACCTGCCGCTGCATCGGCAAGGCAGCACATTCCTGGTAGCAGACGGTGGATTGTCTGACACGCCCCCCAACGTGTAATCCACCTGCCCCCCCCCAATCAATGAGACGAAGGCTCAGCGCCTCCGTCTCATTGATTTTTAGTCGTGGATTGTGGGCGGCCCAGTCACAGCTGGAAATTGCGCCCGTTGTCACGCACAACCTTCTGGTTGTAGTTCGTTACATAGGTGAGCAGCTTGGTGTGCAACTTCTCCCAGCCGCTGCTGCGCAGGATGGTCGCCAGCTTCTCAGCGCTGTCCACTGCGCCTAGCGTAAGCATTTGCGGACCTTCCCCGTACATGGTATACAGAACCTCGCTTGGCTCGATGCCAAGCTGCATCAGCCGGGGGGCAAACTCCCGCACCACGAACTCCGAGAAATCCTGTTCGCGCCCTGCTCGAATGTCCCACTGCATGAGCAGCTTCACCATAGCGAAATGAATTCCAAAGAGAATCGCCCGTTGCGCCGCCATTACGACCTTGCGGCTCTCTGCCTGTGATGGAACGATACCAAAAGCAGTGGAGATTTGCAACTAAACCGCCCCACTCCCGTCACCGTGCTCCATTTGGCCGCATGACGCACCGCGCGCATGTGCCACGG
>CAYRVP010000151.1:0-10099 GCA_964427845.1 uncultured Caldilineaceae bacterium | reverse complement strand
TGACTGGTTGACTGGTTGACTGGTTGACTGGTGATCTAATTAAGTCAAGCAGTCAACCAGTCAACTAGTCAACTACTTTTCTCGGATGACAAAGAGCGGCACGACGCTGCCGCCACCCGCTGTCACATTCAGCAAGGTCACGGTGCTCAGGCGCACGAGACAGCCGGCCATGCTGTCGCCGTTGAAAAGGAAGGGGTCGCAGTCGACCAGTCGCCGTCCCATTTCAACGTTGCTGCGCTCGTCAATGCGCGGAAAATCCTCGTAGGCAATCTCGGCGCGCTCCTGGATGATGCTGGGGTCGTCGACGGCAGCCTCGAGGGCACGCTCCCATGTGCTCTGCTCCGTCTCCCAGCCAATCAACACGCCCTTGCCGCCATACTCGTCGTTGGGCTTGAGCACGAGGTTTTCGCGCCGGCGCGCGGCCCACGGCAGCAGGTCAATGCGTTCGCCGCGGCTGTCAAGCGTGTGGCGCTCGGCTACGGTGCGCGTCCAGGGGATGTGGGCGCGCACGGCGGCGCGCTCAGAGGCACTGAAAAGCTCTTCGTTGCGCTCGTCGGAGACAAACGCGAACGATGCCTTCTTGTGGAGCAGCTTGCAGGTGAAGGGGTTGGCAATGCAGACGGCCCCGGCGCGCAGCGCGTCAATCATGGGGTGGTCCAGCCCGTAGCGTTGCAGCAGCTCGGTGGTGAGCACCCGTTTGTAGACGAAATCCACAAACTCGCCCTTGGCATAGAGCTTGCCGCGCACAAAATCCAGTTCGTCGGGCGTGCAGATGACGACGGTCATGCCGCGTGTGCGGAAGTAGTTGGCAAGGATGGTGAACTCGGGCGTGGTGGGCACGTTGGCCCAGTCCACAATCGCCATGTGGGGTTTGTCGTTGCTGTTGCCCTTCCACTGCGCATAGATGCGCAGCAGCGCGTCGGCGGCATGGGGGCGCGCCATGATGGGCCGCGCCGAGTAGCGTTCCTGAAAGCGCTGCATGAGCGGCGTTTCAAGAAAGAGCTCCGCGAGCACGTCGCTGTAGCCCATGCTCGCGGGGCTTTCGCCGTTAAACTCGATGAAGTTGAGTGTGCGGCTGCCATCCTCATGGCGCAGGAAGAAGCTGTCGAGGCGCGCCGTGGGAATGTTGGTGCTGTAGCCCGTGGGGATACGCACCAGTTCCTCCTCGTCGGGGGTCAGCGCCATCTGGGCGCGCAGCCCGGCGTCGCGCATCATCGCGTCCGACGCCTTGCGGAAAACACTGAGCATGAGCTCCGTGCGTGCGCTGAGCCAGGCGTAGTCGGCCTCGGTTTGCAGCATGGGCCGCAACACGGTGCAGAGTGGGCGGTCGCCAAAGTAGAGCAGCCGCTCGCGCATGCCCGGCTCGAGCACGGCCCAGGAATCCTGCGCGAGCGCGCCGGCATGAACGAGATCGTGATAGAAATCGATCGCGGGATGGACGGTCGAGTTGGCTGCAGCCATTTTGTCAGCAATCAGGTGCGCCGCGTGGACGTTGGCCATGCGGCAGAGGCGCGGGTAAGCAACCCAGCGGTGTTGGGTATTATGGGAGAGGATGGGGCTGTGCGCAAGTGAGGAAATTGCGGGCAATGGGCAGTCGGCAACATCAGCCTGGAGAGGAAACCGAAGGCCGGTGCAATTGTTCCCTACTCCCCACTCCCTACTCCCCACTCCCTGCCGTCCTACGCCAGCCCCAGCACAAACGACTTCTTTTTGGGGAAGAGGATCTCCAGCAGCGCCGCGCCCTGCGCGGTGGCCCACACGTCGGGCAGGATTGCGCCCATTTCGTCCACCGTGCGGTAGCCAAAGACCACGTTCCAGAAGAGATCCCACGGGAACTGAGCGTCATAGCCATCCTTGCCGCTGACCGTCGTCACATCTTCCAGTTGGCCATCCACAAAAGCCAGACTTACGCCACTTAGGCCGTAGAAGCCAATGCGCAGTGCGCCCGTGTAGCGGTTCGCGCCCGAACCCGCAAGCCGCTGCTCGAGAACAGGCGCAATATGCTTGAGGAAGACGACAGCATCGGGCACGCGCAGGTACCACGCATATTCGCGCCGGCGGATCTGACCACCGGGCGTGCGGTCGATCAGCGTGTCCAGCGTGTGGTGGATGCCGGGGGAGAAGACTACAAAATCCGGGCACGCGGCGTACTTCGCTGTGGCCCACTGCTTGATACCCTGGAGCACATCCGCATATGTGGCCAGATACGAGGACTTATCGCCTACTGCAAAGACAGGGCAGCGCATTTGGCTGGGCCTCTCCAGCATTTCCGAGAGTGCGACAAAGCCCACGTCCTCGCCTGTGGCATCCATGATGACGAGCGAAACGACGCGCGTCATGTTGCCGGGCGTCGAACCCTCGATATGATGGCGCATCATGGCGGGGCTGAACTGGTCGCTGAGCAGCCGCGCGCGGGCTGTAACATCCATCCAGCCGAGGATGGCAGGGATGTCATCCACCGTGGCTGGGCGCAGCGTGAACGCAGGTGTCTGCTCGGGCGGCAGGGGTGCAAGCGAGGCAAGCGGCACGAGCGCGTGGTTGTCCAGCTCCACCGCCATGGTGTAGCCGAACTGGCGATAGAAGTAGGGAATGCCGGTAATTGCCTGCACCATGTGGCCCAGCGCGGCACTGCGTGCGTGCACAGCATCGAAGAGCGCGCGCACAAGACCGCGTGCGCGGTAGTCGGGCAGGGTGCCCACAAGTTCAGGCCGGCCCACGGCAAAGGGAATCCCCTCGTAGCGCCACGTTTGCGGAATCAGGAGCGTGGCCGAAGCGATCAGGTCATCGTGCGCCGGGTCCACCACGACAAAGATGTCGTCAGGTGTGACGGTGGGGTGCCCCTGCATGAGATCGCGCGTCCAGACGCGCAATCCCTCCTGCACGTGGGGCGGATCATCCTCGCCGTTGACCAGGGCGTAGAAGTCGGGCAGCCGTGCGCGGTCGGATGCGTAGCCTTCGCTCAGTGAACGCAGGATGAGGCCGTTGGGAAGAAGTTGTTGCATGGGTGAGTTGCCCCTGCCAATAGGCTGTTGGTTGCGATAGTGTACCGATTATTGTAAGTGCGCCGAACCGTTCCCACGAAAACGGAGGGCCACAAGCCCCCCGCTTCGGTCTGCACGCGGCCCGTGGGCCTTAGCGGAAGGCCTCCCGGCCTTCGTTGCAGCACCAGTGTTCGCGGCCACCGCGACGAAGGCCGGGAGGCCTTCCGCTACACCGTGTGGAGGCGCTTGCTTCCAGTGCCTCCAACTTGCCACGCTCGACCGTTATACCAGCCGCTCCGCAATAATCTCGGCCACATCCTTCACGGCAACGCCCTGGCCGGCGGCCTTGGCGGCGTCGTTCATCATCGTCAGGCAGAAGGGGCAGCCGACGGCGATGGTGTGCGCACCCGTAGCGGCGGCTTCAGCATAGCGCGTTTCGTTCACTTTGGCGCTGCCATGCTCCTCTTCCTTCCACATTTGGCCGCCGCCCGCACCGCAGCAGAAGGATTGCTTGCCGTGGCGGGGCATCTCCAGCACAAAAGCGTCGGTGCTGCGCAGCACATCGCGCGGGGCGTCCACAATGTCGTTGTGGCGGCCCAGGTAGCAGGGGTCGTGGAAGGTAATGCGGTCCACGGTGTCGCTCCCCTTCTTCACGCTAATCTTGCCGGCAGCGGTCAACTCGCTTAGCAATTGCGTGTGGTGGATGACCTCGTAGTGGCCGCCAAACTGGCCGTACTCCTTGCCGATGGTATGCATGCAGTGGGGGCAGGTGGTCACAATGCGCTTCTGCGCTGCGCCGTTGCCACCCTTGCCCACGCCGACCTCGTTGAGGGTCTCAATGTTGCCCTTGGCCATCTCGAAGAAGAGCGCCTCGTTGCCCGAACGGCGCGCCGTGTCGCCCGTACACGATTCCATCTCGCCCAGAATCGCATAGTTCAGACCCGCCGCGTTCAGAATCTTTGCAAAGGCGCGTGCCGTGTTCTGTGCGCTCGGATCATACGAGGGCGCGCAGCCCACCCACCACAACATCTCAAAGCCGGGGTTCTCCTCCACTGTGGGAATCTCGAGACCCTCCGCCCACTTCATGCGGTCGCGGTTGCTCAGGTTCCACGGGTTGCCGTTGCGCTCCATGCCGCGGTAGGCCAGTTTGAGTTCCTTGGGGTAGGCATCCTCCATGAGCACCTGGTCGCGACGCATGTACATGATGTCGAACATGGGTTCATTGCCCACTGGACAGATGTAGACGCACGCGCCGCACGCCGTGCACGCCCACAGCGCCGATTCGCTCATAGCATAGTCAAGCAGGTTGAACTCCGAAGTGGCGCCACCCGCCAGCGCGCTGAGGTTGCCGTTGAGGTAGTAGCGCTTGTTCACTTCCAGCGCCGAGGGCGAAAGCTCCTTGCCCGTTACATACGCCGGGCAGACATCCTGGCAACGGTTGCACATGATGCACGACCACGCATCCACCAGGTGCGTCCAGGGAAGCTCCTCGATCCTGGCCACGCCGAATTTCTCAATCGACTCGTCATCAAAGTCAATCGGCTCGAGCGTCCCCAGCGACGTGCGCCTGGGCTTGGTGAGGAAATTCATCCCCGACATGATCAGGTGGAAGTGTTTTGTGTAGGGGAAGTAAGGCAGGAAGGCCAAAATGGTGCCAATAGCCAGCCACCAGAAGAGGTGCTCGCCCACGCGCAGCGCCTGCGGGCTCATGACTGCAAAGGAGCTCGCCAGCGCGCTGCCAAAGGGCTGCCAGCGATCGATGGGCATCCCCTCTGCGCGCTCGGCGGCAAGCTGGAAGCCTTCGGCCAGAAAGCGCGACCCTACGTGCACAAGCAGGAAGAGGCCCACAATCAGCGAGTCGCGGCGGATGGCCCCCTTGGCCACAGGCTCCAGCAGCTTGATATTGGCGCGATACTTGAGGCTTGGGCTGTTGAAGACAAAGCGGCGCAGGAGGAAGTAGACCGTCCCCACCAGCACCGTGATGGTGAAAATGTCGGCAAGCAGGCGGTAGATGTTGCCAATCCACGTATCGCGTCCCAGGAAGGAGATGGGAATGAAGCCCTCAACCACGTCGCCGAAGTTGACAAGGAAGTAGAAGACGAAACCCGCCGAAATGCCAAAGTGGAAGAGGGTGCTCAGGCGACGCGTGCGCCATGCGGGCAGCGTGGCAATCCACTTGACGGCCGCCTGCCATAGACGCCGGAACATGAAGCCAACGCTGGGCTTCTCGCCCGCACCGCGCATGACGATGCGAAAGATCTTGGCGAAGCCCACGTAGGCGAAATAGACAGCCGCCACAACGGCGACAACGAATAGAATCTTTTCGGTGAGGGTCAACATGAGAACTGCCTCCACAATGGGGTCATGCGGGCGCGCGACAATGGGAAACCGGGGATAACTTGATTATCCACGTGCAAAGTGGCGGGTGGGTTGCCGCGCCGTGGAATACGAAGGAGCAGCCGCCACAGAGGGCGCTGCACAGGCAATGCGCACAGCATAGAAGATTGTGCGGGCTTTCACAAGGGACAGGTGTACCGTTGACTTGCGTCAAACGTACATAATTGGGAAACAGGAGCCTGCGGAAACGACAGAAGAAGTTGGGACGAGGTGCACAGCGCTGTGCACCTCGTCCCAACTTCTTCTGTCGTTTCTACCCTAGAAATATCCCGCCCTTCGAAGCGGAAGGCCTCCTGGCCTTCGTTTTGGTGGCACCGGCAATGGTGCCTACCAACATGAAGGCCAGGAGGCCTTCCGCTACGAAGGGCCGCACGTTTTCATGCTGCATCCGTGCAGCCAGAGGCTAGTAGATGTCCAGCGCCTGAATGAGGTAGCTTTCGCCGCTGCGGGGCAGAGAGCCCAGCGTGGTGGTGGGCGTGACACAGCCGAAGAGACTGTACACAAGCGCGTCCTGCCCTTCAACGCCCACCGTTACGTTCTCGGGTCTGCCGATGAAAGAAGGCGCCTCTTCAAAGTTCAACCCCACACTGCCATCTGTGGCCAGCACAATCTGAAAGCTGACCTCGTAGGGCTGCGCAACGGCTGTCGCAGGCACATCCTTGAACTCAACCACAACGCGTCCGTCGGAGGTCACAAAACTCGATACGCGTGCGCCCGCAGCGCTCGGGTCCAGGTCCGTCCACCAGCCAAACACCCCTTGCGCCGGGTAGGCCAGTGCGGGAACGCAGCGGTTCTCGCCCAGCGGGGTTGTTGCTAAAGGCGCAAGCTCGGCGCTGGAGTTGCCGAGCGCCACGAAGCCGTCGGCATGGATGCGTGCCGCGGCAAATTGCTGCGCGCCTATGCGAATGGCCGCCGGCAATGTAAGCGTAACCGCGCCGGTATCTGTGAGCGTATAAGTAATGCGCGTCTTCTCTGCGGCGGGCGCGAGCCACTCGAGGTTGCCCGCCGCGATGGTATCCGTGGGCAGCGAGCCGCCGCGAATTGTGGGCAGGTAAAGCTTCACCGGCTTGTCTGAGGCCGATGGAACGGGCGGCTGGGGCGTTGCCGCAGCGCCGGGCGGCTCGGGCGTGGCGGTTGGCTCCGGTGGCACGGGAGTGACCGTTGCGACGGGCGGCTCGGGCGTCCCGGGCGCGTCCGTCGGATCCATCGTGACAAGGATTCGCAGGGGCAGCGCCTCGTCCACCGTGGTCCCGTCACCCCGCGTGCCTCTCACGCTCAAGTCAGCGACATAGGTGGCGGAAATGGCGGTGGTCGGCGAGATCAGCAGCGTCACGTAGTCGGGCTCGCCATAGGTCAGCGTGCCCACCTGCGCGTTGGTCAGGCCACTGGTCATGGTAATCCACGCGCCTTGCGTGGCCGTGGGCGAAACGCCGGCCGCCAGCGGGACATTGAGCGCGGCCGAGAAATCAATCGCTTCCAGGCTGGGATTTTGCAGCGCGACCGTAATCGTCATCGGCAAATCCACGGCCCGCACCTCGGTCATAAAAGCTGAGGCGACGATATCCACGGTGCTGGGCAGGATTTCGCGCAGTGCGTTGGCCACGTTGAGTTTGCCCGCGCCCACATACTGCGCCACCTCGCTGAGCGGGTCGGCCGCATCGCGCAAGAGGGCGCGCACGTCGGCGGCGGTAAGCGAGGGCTTGATTGACAAGAGCAGCGCGGCTGCGCCCGCCACGGCCGGCGTGGCCTGGCTTGTGCCCGAGCGTGTGCAGTAGGCCGCCCCGCCTGAGTAGACGGGCAGCGCACAGCGTGTAATCGCATCGGCCGACCAGGTGGAGAAGACCTTGTGGAGCGTCAGGTCGCCGCCCGGCGCCGCGATTTCAATTTGTGGCCCAAAGTTGCTGTAGGAAGAGCGGTGGTCGTTGTAGTCCAGCGCCGCCACAGCCATGACTTCAGGGTAGGCGGCGGGCCAGTAGACAGTGCCCGTGGAGCCATTGCCGGCGGCGGCCAGCAGGAGCGCGCCCTTGCCCGCCGCATAGACCACGGCGTCCTTGAGCGTGCTGCTGGCGCTGGTGGTGGTCAGACTCATGTTGATGATTCGCGCGCCGCTGTCCGTTGCATCGACGATGCCGGCGACCACGCTTGCGATGGTGCCGCTGCCGTCGTCGCCCAAAACGCGGTAGGGAGCGATCTTGATCATGGGCGCAACGCCGGCAACGCCCACCCCGTCGTTGAGACCGGCAGCGAGAATGCCCGCCACGTGGGTGCCGTGGCCGTACCCGTCGCGCATGGGCGGGTTGCCCGTGCCGATGTAGTTGTAGCCCGGCAGCAGCCGCCCGGCGAAGTCTGGGTGGGTGGTGTCGATGCCCGTGTCGAGCACGGCCACAGTCACCTCAGCCGTAACCGCAAAGAGTTGTTGTGCGTAGATCATTTGCCATGCGCGCACGGCGTTGATGCGCTGCATGTTCCATTGATTGGCAGCGTAGAGCGGATCGTTGACGACGTAGCCGGGGCTCACATCAATCGAGTTGGTGTCCGCCGTCGTGGCCGCATCGTCAGGATCCTGCGCCACGGTGACATACCAGTTGGGCTCCACATAGACGACACCCGGCTTGCCCAGCAGTTCGTTGGCAACAGTGTACTCCTGGCCGGGTTCGGTCTGGAGCAGATAGGTCACTTGTCCATCCGCCGGGCCCGTGGCGTCGATGATCTCGGCCACCTGCGCGCCTGAGGCGGTCACTGTGGCGGCCATCGCGTCGGCGCTGGTGAATTCGGCAGCGGCCACGCTGGCACCGGCAGGCGCAGCACCTGTGCGCACGCCAACCAGAAGTTCACCGGGCGCAAAGGCGGGCAGCGCGGCGGCGGCAGGCTCGGGCGTGGCAAAGGCGGGGTCTACGGGTGGCGTGGGCGTGGCCGTGGGCAATTGCGCCCAGGCCGCCTGCGGAAGGCCGGCCACCAGCAAGCCAGTCACAAGCAAGGCGGCGCTTGCGCCGCGTACCATCACCTTCCAGTCAAGCGAGTTCATGCGTTTTCCTGTTTGAACGAAGAGAGGCTATCAGTTGCTCTCTGCAGATATCCACTCGTGTCCATATCCTCCGTCTCGGCCATTTCGCCATCAAGCGCAGCGAAGAATGCAGACTGGCGCGCATGTCGCGCCTGGCCCAAACGTCGTCCCGTGGGTGTCTGAAGCGTTGCCTGCAGACGGTTCAACTTGTACACGTACTCGTGCACGGGTGTGTAATCTGCACCGTGCGGTGGCTTGGTTTTCGCCTCGATTGCGGCAACCGGCAGATGCCAGAGGCGATTACCGTGTGTGCCTGCGAAGGCAAAGGCACGTGCCACGCCGATGGCGCCCATGCTGTCGAGTTTGTCGGCGTCATAGAGACAGCGCGCCTCCAGCGTCTGCGGCATGATCGACGCGTCGCGAAAGCGGTGCGCCGCAATGCAGTGGGCCACGTTGGCCACGTCGGCGGGCGGCATGCCGCGCGCCGTCAGGAATTGCTCGGCAAAGGCCGCGGCCGCCCTGTGATGATCGGCGCGGGCGTCGGCGGCGTCCTCCGCCTGGGCGCTTGCCGGCACGTCGTGCAGCAGCGCCGCTGCGGCCACCACGCCCACATTGGCGCCCTCGGCGCGCGCAATCGTCCGTGCCAGGTGGGTGACGCGGCGTATGTGGTCAAAGTCATGCGCCGCATCGCCGCGGCCATAGAGCGCGACCGCGTCGGCCTCGCTGATCCATTCAACTACTGAATCGTCCAGCATGCTGTGATCCTGCGCACCAGCCTGGGATTGACAAACGCGCCCGGGAAAGAAGTCGACGCCACGCATTAAGCATGGGGAGAAGGATAGCAGGTTTCAGCGCCCGGCAAACAATCCGGACAAGACCATTTGCCGCCGCACCGGCAAAGGAGCACGCGCGTAGGGGTGGCGTTGGAGGTGAGGATTCGTAGGGGCTGCTTTAGCTGCCGTTGTTGTGGGATACGGCGCGATTGGCTGGGTCGGCATCCCAGACCAACGGCAGCTAAAGCAGCCGCTACGAATCCTCACCCCGCTTTTGTTGCGCAGCTAGTTCAGGCTCTCCATCCTCCAGGAGCATGGCGATGACCTCCTGCATATTCGTGTACAATTCGTCCAGTGACGCTCCCTGGGAATGTGCACCCGGAAAGTTTGGCACGTATCCGACGTAGAGCCCTGTGTCATTGTCTCGTTCGATGACTGCTGTGTAGTTTGTCACAGCCCCCTCGCTCTCAACCAGCCTACCAAACGAAACAGCCTGCCTGTCAACGACGAGGCAGGCTGTATGATCGCACATCTTGCTCGGCGGGATCGTTACGCCGCCACCTTCTCCCGCTGCGCAGGGCGCTCACTGGGCGGCGCCTGATCCGGCGTGCCGATGAAGAAGCGTTTCACCTGCGCCAGCGTGGCGGGGATGTTCGTCCAGTTCTCCTTGAACATCATCTTCTCAAGCACCCCCTCGGGGCGGTAAAGGTAGAAGCGGCGGTAGGCCTCGCGCCACTTCTTGCTTATGAGATCGGCTTGGCGCTCGATTGAGATCGTGCCCGACGCTTCCGGCAAGCCCAACATGACCTGGGTCACCTTTAGCAGCGCTTTGTCGGCGAGAAGCGAGTAGGGGGTCGTCGCAGATGAGGCTTTGCGTTGGAAATAAAGTGCAAGCCGCACGCCATCGTTGTCCGCGCCGGCTTGCAATTCCAAGGTCTGGCGCC
>CAYRVP010000150.1:0-10211 GCA_964427845.1 uncultured Caldilineaceae bacterium | reverse complement strand
CCAGCCGCCGCAAGGGCATGACCGGTGCACAGCTGCTCACCATTCTGGAGAGCCGTCTGGACAACGTGGTCTACCGCCTGGGCTTTGCCGACAGCCGCCCGCAGGCGCGCCAGTTGGTGCGCCACGGCCACATCTCGCTTAATGGCCGCCGCACGAATATTCCTTCGGCGCTGGTGAGCGTAGGCGACAAGGTGACCGTCTACGAGACGAGCCGCAGCAAGATCTATTTCAAGGATCGCCTGCAGGTTATGCAGGGTGCACGCGTCCCCGCCTGGTTGAACCTTGACCTGGCTGCGATGGGTGGCTCGGTGCTGGCGGCTCCCGCACGTGAGGATGTCGAGATTCCCCTCAACGAGCAACTGATTGTTGAATACTATAATCGCTAAATTAATGTAGTCGCTGCGGCGGCCGCAACGCTTGCCATCTTTGCATGGCGAGCATGCGCCCGCAGCGGCTGTTGTGTGCAATGAAGTCGCCGCCCGCGAGCTGTTTCGGGCCGTGCGTCGGGCCCGTTCACCCGTTTGCGCACCAAGCAGGAGGGTTGTCCCTTGCTGAACACGGTACTGCCCAAAATTGAAGTCGAGTCCAGCTCGTTGAATTACGGCCGCTATATCATCAGCCCGCTTGAGAGCGGCTATGGTATTACGCTGGGTAACGCGCTGCGTCGGGTTCTGCTTTCCAGCCTTAAGGGTGCGGCGGTTACGTCCATCCGCATAAGTGGCATTCATCATGAGTTTACTGCCATCCCCAACGTTCGTGAGGATACGCAGCGGCTGATTCTGAATATCAAGCAGATTCGCATCAAATCGCGCACCGATGAGCCTGTGCGCATTCATGTTGAAGTGACGAGCGAAGGCCCGATCACTGCCGGCGACCTGAATGTGCCGCCCGAACTGGAAATCGTCAACCCGGACCTCTACCTGCTGACGGCGGATGCCGACGAGGTGGACCTGGACCTGGAGATGATCGTCAACTCAGGGCGGGGCTACAGCCCGGCCGAGGAGCGCGGCAAGCTGCCCCTGGGCGAAATTCCCGTCGACGCCATCTACAGCCCGGTGCGCAAGGCCTCATACCATGTGGACCGCACGCGCATTGGCCAGCAGACCGACTATGACAAGCTTGTCATTGACGTCTGGACTGATGGCACAATGAGCCCGGAAGAGGCGCTGCGCGAATCGGCCAAGATTCTGGTCACGCACCTCTCTTTGCTTGCGGGCGAGGAAGTGCACACTGCAGAGAAGAAGGAAGAGCCCGAACAGGGCATCCCGGCACGCGTCTACGATGCGCCGATTGAAGAACTTGAACTGACGGTGCGTGCCTATAACTGTCTCAAGCGCGCCGGCATTACCAAGGTGGGCGAAATCCTCAAGCGCATGGAGAAGGGCGAAGACGAGATGCTCGCGATTCGCAACTTCGGCAAGAAGTCGCTCGATGAGCTTGTGGAGAAACTGGGCGAGAAGAATTATCTCACCGTTCCCGGCTTCGACAATACCTTCTGGGTGGAAAGCTACAAGTCGGAAAACGACGTAGCCGAAGCGAGCGAAGCGTAGCGCCCGGCAGAGCACTTGATGTTTGGCTTGAAGTCAATTCTGCGAAGTGGACGGTTGGTGCGGATGCACCGCCCGCCGTCGAATGAGGAGTCATTATCATGCGACATCGAGTGATGGGACGCCACCTGGGCCGCGATTCGGCACACCGCAAGGCGCTCTTCAGTAATCTCATCCGCGACCTGTACATTCACGGGCGCATTACGACGACCGAAGCCAAGGCGCGCGCGATTCGCGCCGATGCCGAAAAGCTCATCACAAAGGCCAAGCATGGCATTGCGGACGGCGGCAATCGTGTCCACAACCAACGCATGGTCGTTGCCTACCTGCGCGACCAAACGGTGGCCAAGAAGGTCTTCGATGAAATTGCGCCTCTCTTCATGGACCGCAACGGCGGCTACAAGCGCATCATCAAGCTGGGCAAGCGCCAGGGCGATGCCGCCGACATGGCAATTATCGAGCTTGTCCAAATCCCGGAATAGCGGATAGAGGGATTGCTGCACGGCGTTCCTCGCCAGGCGGCAAGCCATGTGTGCAGAAGCAAGCGGCAGCGACGTTGGACACATTGCGGCGCTGGTTGGGTATGACGGCACAGCCTACCACGGCTTTCAGGTGCAGGCAGGTGTGCCGACGATACAGGGTGTTCTAGAGGAATCCCTGAGTACGTTCACAACCTTGCAGGGCAGGATTGCAGCGTCAGGCCGCACAGACACAGGCGTTCACGCCCGCGGCCAGGTAATTGGCCTTGCGCTGCAGTGGCGGCACTCGCTGGATGATCTGCGCCGGGCGTGGAATGCACATCTGCCGAATGACATTGTGGTGCGGCGGATTGTGGCAGCGCCGGAGGGCTTTCATCCGCGTTTCAGTGCACGCGAGCGAACCTATCGCTACTTTGTGCGCGAGGGTGCAGAACGAGATCCGCTCAGCCGCCGTTATGCGCTGCAGGTGGCGCAGCCGCTGGACGTCGCGGCCATGCAGGCTGCAGCGGCACATCTGGTGGGCACGCACGATTTTGCCACTTTTGGGCAGCCGCCGCAGGGCGAAAGCACAGTGCGCACGCTCTTTGCCGCACACTGGCGGATTGCGGAGTCGAACCTGACGCCGCTGCCATTGCAGAACGAACGCAGCCTGGTCTTTACGGTGACAGCGAACGCCTTCTTGCAGCACATGGTGCGCAAGCTGGTCGGCAGCCTGATTGAAGTAGGGCGCGGGCGCTGGACCGTGGCGGATTTTGCGGCGGCATTGCAGGCCGCAAACGGTGCACACGCCGCACCGCCGGCGCCTCCTTGCGGGCTGGTGCTTGAGTGGGTGACATATCCTGAGGCGTGGCAGCTCTTTGCGGAGCGTGCGCCCGAGGTTGGTGCATGAAATGAAGCGCCGTAGTTTGCATGGCGCGTGGAAAGAGAATCAGCACTCGAGATATGAGTGTTACGCAACGTGAGTAGAGGAGTTAGTCTCGTGAAGGCGACCGTAAGTCCGAGTGAAGAAGAGATCAAGGGGCAGCGCGAGTGGTACGTCGTGGATGCGACGGGCGCCACGCTGGGCCGTCTGGCCACCCGCATTGCCACCGTGTTACGCGGCAAGCACAAGCCGACGTTCAGCCCGAACATGGACAGTGGCGACTTTGTGATTGTGACCAACTGTGAGCGGATCGTTGTCACGGGCAAGAAGCTTGACACGGTCTTCTATCATCGCCACTCGCAGTATCCGGGCGGGCTGCACAGCCGCTCCATGCGCGAGCAGATGGAGAGATTCCCGGATCGCGTCATCTTCGAGGCGGTGAAGGGGATGATGCCGAAGACGCGCCTCGGCCGCGCACAAATGACGAAGCTGCGCATCTATGCTGGCCCTGAGCATCCGCATGCCGCGCAAATGCCCAAAACGCTGGAATTTGGAGAATAATCCATGGCTGAATATATCGAGGCCGTTGGCCGCCGCAAGACCGCCACAGCCCGTGTTCGTCTCTACGCCGGCACCGGCGAGATTGTTGTCAACGACAAGCCGATGGAAGTCTACTTCGGCCGCGACCTGGACAAGATGATTCTGATGCAGCCGCTCAACGCCACAGGCACGGCGGCATCCTACAACATCAGCGTCCACGTGGCGGGCGGCGGCGACAGCGGCCAGGCCGCGGCCGTGCGCATGGGTATTGCCCGCGCGCTGGCTATTGGTGACACCAACTTGCGCACGCCGCTGAAGAGCGCCGGTTTTCTGACGCGTGACGCGCGCGCCAAGGAACGCAAGAAGCCAGGCCTCAAGCGCGCCCGCAAGGCCAAGCAGTACACCAAGCGCTAGAGCGCCGCGAGTCATGCGGCTTGCCATTCTCTGCAAACATGCCTCCGGAATCCCTTCCGGAGGCATTGCTTTTTGGTGCAATCAGCACACAGTGAGGAAGATCTCATGATCCGCACGGCACTGCTCTGTATTCCACAGATCGACGACGAAGCCCTTGATGGCGTGCGCGCCTTGCTGCAGCGCGTGCCCGGCGCAGTTGTGCTCGAGGAGCGCGCTGTCGCTTCACAGCGCACATGGATCGCCGAAACGCTGCGCACATGGTGCGATGAGTCGGAAATGGACCTTGTGCTCACACTGGGCGGCACCATGCCGGCGGCGGGTCCCAGCGCCGCCGAGATTGTGCCCGAGGCAACGCTGGACGTACTCGACCGCCTCGCCCCCGCACTCCCCGAAGCCATGCGCGCCGAGGCGCAAATGGTGTCGGCGCTGGCGCTGCTGGACCGGGGTGTGGCAGGCATCCGCAGCCGCACGCTCATCGTCAACTTGCCGGAGGGCACGGCGGCGGCGTTGTGGCTGGAGACGATTCTGGAAGTCATCCCCGCCTGGGTGGCGCATCTGCAGGGTGATGAGGCGGCGCCGCGCCTCGGCGACCTGGCGGAGCCGGCTGCTGCAGCGGAGCAGCCGCCGGAGGAGCCGCCGCGCGCCGCCAAGGCGCTCAATGCCGACGAGTTCGCCGCTTTCTTGAAGCGCACAAAGGGCTAACAAGGGAGCACGCAGAAGCCTACCTATCAATTAACCACTCAACAATCGCAGTTGACGTCGCCCACACTCCAAATTAGACTGCGGCCATACGGAAAGAGCCAATCATGTCAAATGTCAATGCTGCTATCATCGGCACCGGCTTCATGGGGCCGACACACGCGGAGGCATTGCGGCGACTGGGCATTCGCATCTGCGGCATTTTGGCTTCTTCGCCTGCAAAGTCCGAGCAGGTGGCCAAGGAATTGGGGCTGCCGCTGGGTTACGCGAGCATGGACGCACTGCTGGCTGATGCGGAGGTGCACGTGGTGCACATTACCACGCCCAACAGGCTGCACTTTGCCATGGCCAGGGCAGCGCTTGAGGCAGGCAAGCATGTGCTGTGCGAGAAGCCGCTGGCAATGACCTCCACCGAATCGGCCGAGCTTGTGCGCATTGCGGCGGCAGCGGACGTGGCGGCGGGCGTCAACTACAACATGCGCTTCTACCCGGTGAACCTTGAGGCGCACGCGCGCGTGCGCCGCGGCGACATTGGCGACGTCTTTAGCATCCACGGCAGCTATGTTCAGGATTGGCTGCTCTATGAGACCGACTACAATTGGCGTGTGCTGGCGGCCGAGGGAGGCAGTGTGCGTGCCATCGGCGACATCGGCACGCACTGGATGGACCTGGCGCAGAGCATCACCGGGCTGGAAATTGAGGCCGTGTGCGCCGATTTGCAGACCGTCCACCCCATCCGCAAACGTCCGGTGGGCGAGGTGCAGACCTTCTCGGGCAAGTTGGGTGGGCAGCAGGCCACCGAGCCGATTGAGGTGACGACCGAGGACGCCGGCAGCGTACTGCTGCGCTTCAAAGGCGGCGCGCGTGGCGTGCTCCACGTCTCTCAACTGAACGCCGGGCGCAAGAACAGCCTGCGCTGGGAGATTGCAGGCAGTGCGGGCGCGCTGGCGTGGGATGGAGAGCATCCCAACGAATTGTGGCTGGGTTCGCGCGAGCAGCCCAATGGTCTGCTTACCAAGGATCCCGCCCTGCTCGCGCCCGAAGCCCGCGCCTATGCCGCATACCCCGGCGGCCACGCCGAAGGCTACCCCGACACCTTCAAGATGATCTTCAAGGCCTTCTACGGCTACATCGAGGCGGGTGATTTCGGCGCCCCGGCCCCATTCCCCACCTTCGCCGAGGGCCATCGCGAGATGTTGCTGTGCGAGGCGATTTACAGAAGCCACTGCGAGCAGCGCTGGGTTACCGTCGAATAGAGACACGCTTTCCAAATTGTGCACAGATGCGGAGGAGACGTCATGCAACTGGGATTTGTCAGCGCAATTCTGCCTGAACTTTCGCTGGAGGAAGTGATGGATGCGGCGGCCACCGTTGGCTACGGCTGCGTGGAGGTGATGTGTTGGCCCAAGGGCAAAGCCGAGCGCCGCTATGCAGGCGTAACGCACATCGACGTCACCGACTTTGGTGTGGACGATGCCGAAGAGGTGCTGGAGATGGCCGCGGACCAGCAGGTCGACATCAGCGGTCTGGGCTATTATCCCAACCCGCTCGCGCCCGACAGAGCCGAGGCGCAGGTCTACATTGAGCACCTCAAGCAGG
The DNA here is from genome assembly GCA_964427845.1 of uncultured Caldilineaceae bacterium. GTDB lineage: Bacteria > Chloroflexota > Anaerolineae > Caldilineales > Caldilineaceae > UBA5069. The sequence continues at coordinate 4,071 of CAYRVP010000150.1, read as the reverse complement.
TGATTCTCGCCGCCGAATTGCTTGCGGTGCCCGTGGTGAACACATTCATCGGGCGCGACTGGACTCAGTCGCTGGCGGAGAACTGGAAGCGTTTCGGCGAAACGTGGAAGCCGCTGATTCAGTTTGCCGAAGAGCACGGCCGCAAGATTGCGATTGAGAATTGTCCCATGTACTTCAGCAATGACGAGTGGCCGGGCGGCAAGAATATGGCGACCTCGCCTGCCATCTGGCGGCGCATGTTCGAGGAGATACCCAGCGACTCGTTCGGGCTGAACTTCGACCCTTCGCACATGATATGGCAGCAGATGGACTACCTTGCGCCCCTGCGCGAATTCAAGGACAAACTCTTCCACATGCACGCCAAAGATGCGCGCGTCGACAGGCACCGGCTGAACGACGTCGGCATCATGGCGACGCCGCTCGAGTACCACAGCCCCAAGCTGCCGGGGTTGGGCGATGTGAACTGGGGCCAGTTCTTCTCCGTGCTGAGCGATACGGGCTATGACGGCCCCGTTTGCGTCGAAGTAGAGGACCGTGCCTACGAGGGTTCGCTCGACCTGCGTCTGGCCTCGCTTGTGCAGGCGTGCGACTACCTGCGTCCTTTCATCGGGCCGGACAGATGACAATGGGTTGATGGGCCGGTAGACAATGAGTGGGGCGGTTCACCTTTGATGACGGCTACGTGGTCAACGCGATCATTGACGCGTGCTACAAGTCGGCGCAGAGCAAACGTTGGGAAGCGGTGCAGATGGCCACTGACAAATGACGATTGACGATTGACAACTGATGACTGGTAATAGGGGGGCGCGACTCATGAGTCGCGCCCCCCTATTACCAGTCATCAGTTGTCAATCGTCAATCGTTAATCGTCATTTATGTTGTTACTGTCACCCACCAAAGCCCGACTGCATCAGCCCGGCCCAGAAGCTGGGGAGGATGCCCACGACGATGGTGAAGGCGGCGGCCAGGGCCAGCCCAATCTGCAGCGTGCCCCACGCACGCGGCACGAAGACCTCATCGTCGCTCGGCTTCTCGAAGTACATGGCCACGACCACGCGCAGGTAGTAGTAGGCCGCAACCGCGCTGGTGATCATGCCCACCACCGCCAGCCACGTCCAGCCGCCGTTGACGGCGGCGCGGAATACGAAGAACTTGCCGAAGAAGCCTGCCAGCGGCGTGATGCCGCTGAGGCTGAACATGAAGAGCGCCATGAGGAATGCAAGCAGCGGCGCACGCTTGCCCAGCCCACGCGCGTTGGCCTGCAGCGCGTCCTCGCCTGCCTTTTGCTCCAGCGTCATAATGACGGCGAAGGCGCCCATGTTCATAAAGGAGTAGGTAAAGAGGTAGAAGAGCGCCGCGTCTGCACCCTCCACCGTGCCGGGGACGAGCGCAGCCAGAATGTAGCCGGCGTGGGCAATGGTGGAGTAGGCAAGCATGCGTTTGAGGCTTCGCTGGCGCAGCGCCGCCAGGTTGCCCAGGATCATGGTGAGCGTGGCAAGGGCGGCGAGAAGCCAGCCCCACTGCGGCTGTGCCGCGGGCAGCACCAGCACCAGCAGACGCGCGAGGCCGGCGAAGCCCGCCGCCTTGGTGCCGGCGCTCATGAAGGCCGTGACCGGCGTGGGTGCGCCCTGGTAGACGTCGGGCGTCCACATATGGAAGGGCACGAGGCTCACCTTGAAGCCGAAGCCCACAATCAGCAGCGCAATGCCTGCATAGAGCAGGAAGGGGTCGGCAAGGCCGTTGTTCACACTGTAGGCCATGGCGTCGTACTGCGTCGTGCCGGTTGCGCCGTAGAGCAGCGCGGCGCCGTAGACGAAGAAGGCCGATGCAAACGCGCCCAGCAGGAAATACTTCATGGCCGCTTCGGTGCTGCGCGGGTTGGTGCGGTGCAGCCCGGTGAGGATATAAAGCGCCAGCGAGAAGATCTCCAGCGCCACAAAGAGCACAATCAGGTCCGTGGCCGAACCCATGAACATCATTCCCACGGTGGAAAGCAGGATGAGCGCGTAGTACTCGCCCACCTGGTGATTGATCTTCTGGATGTAGCTGATGCTGAAGAGCACGCCCAGCAGCGCCGCCACCAGCACAATCAGGTTGATGCTGAGTGCGAAGCGGTCATCAATCGCGTGTCCCTGGAAGGAGACGGGCGTCTGCGTCCACAGCCAGGCGCTGATGGCCAGGGTGATCAGGATGCCGACGATGGCAATCCAGGGCAGCGCGCGTTTGCCGCCCGCGTGCTCCTCGTCGGCGCCGCCGCCAAAGGCATCGACCATCATAATCAGCAGCGCAAAGAGCACGAGCACGGTTTGCGGCCAAATGGCCTGCATATTCAGTTGCAGCATCTGCATGGCGTCATTCATTTGGAGTTGACCTCCAGGGCCACGGGCTCCACCGTGCGTGTGACGGCGGGTTGGCTCTCCAGGAGCGCCGACACCGAGGGGTTGATCTTGTCAAAGAAAAAATTGGGGAAGAGGCCGATGATGAAGAAGAGCAGCAGCAGCGGCAGCACCATCAGGAACTCGGCGGGGCGAATGTCCTGCAGCTTGCCCACCTCGTTCTCGGGCTTGGTAATCTTGCCCTGCGCCATCTTGCGGAAGGCGGCGAGCAGGTACCACGCCGCCAGAATCACGCCCGCCGCCGCAATTACGGCGAAGATGGGGTTCCACGTGTAAGTGCCCAGCAGGATGGCGAACTCGCCCACGAAGCCGTTGAGCCCCGGCAGCCCGGCGCTGCTCATGGCCACCACCAGGAAGAGGAAGCTGTAGACGGGAATGCTCTTCCAGAGGCCGCCGAACTCGTCCAGCATGCGTGTGTGGCGGCGCTCGTAGAGCAACCCCACCATGAGGAAGAGCGCCCCTGTGCTCACGCCGTGATTCACCATCTGCAGCACCGAACCGCTCACCGACTGCTGGTTGAGCGCCACCAGCCCGAGCATCACAAAGCCCATGTGCGCCACGGAGGAGTAGGCGACGAGCGACTTCACATCCTTCTGCATGAGCGCCGTCAGCGCGCCGTAGATAATGCCGATGACCGCCAGCGCCGCAATCCACGGGGCAAAGCGTGCCGCCGCTTCGGGGAAAAGCGGGATGTTGAAGCGCAGGTAGCCGTAGGAACCCATCTTGAGGAGCACGCCCGCCAGGATGATCGACCCGGCGGTGGGCGCCTGCACGTGCGCGTCTGGCAACCAGGTGTGGAAGGGGAAAAGCGGCACCTTGATAGCGAAGGCCAGCGTGAATGCCAGGAAGGCCCACATCTGCACGTTGGAACTCAGCGGCGCATTCTGAATTTGCAGCAGGTCAAAGGTGCCTGTGTTCGCATAGACGACCAGGATGGCGATAAGCATCACCGCTGACCCGGCGAAGGTGTAGAGGAAGAACTTGAGTGCGGCGTAGACGCGGTTCTGGCTGCCCCATTCGCCAATCAGGAAGTACATGGGGATGAGGCTGAACTCGAAGAAGACGAAGAAGAGGATCAGGTCGAGCGCAAGGAAGGTGCCGACCATCGCCGTCTCGAGCACGAGCATGAGCGCCAGGAAGGCGCCCAGCCGATCATGCACGAAGCGGTTGCTGAAGGCAATCGCGATCGGGGAGAGCAGCGTCGTCAGCAGCACAATGAAGAGGCTGATGCCATCCACGCCCAGGTGATACGTAAGCCCTGCCGCAGGCAGCCACGGGGCTATCTCCTCGAACTGCATGCCCGCCTGGCCATCCTGCCAGCCGACGAGCAGCAGCAGGCTCACCAGGAAGGTGACGATGGAGAAGCCGAGCGCCGTCCAGCGGCGCGGCCCATCGCCCTTGAGCAGCAGCACGGCGGCCGCGCCCAGCAGCGGCAGGAACGTAATGATGCTGAGCAAATAGGGTACCGAGAATTGCATAGAAGACCAGCTTCCTGAGTTGCGGTTCCCCGAGTGTGGAGCAGCGATGAGTTCGTAGCGGCGGCTTCAGCCGCCGAATCACCGATCGCGCCGCGTCCTCGAGAACGGCGGCTGAAGCCGCCGCTACGGTCGCATCGCCGCGCAGACCAGTACGCGGCACACTGTGCAGATAAGCCAAAAGTGAACCCCACCACCCC
>CAYRVP010000149.1:0-10399 GCA_964427845.1 uncultured Caldilineaceae bacterium | reverse complement strand
GGTCGAGCGGATACTGCTTCAGGTACCACTCGGCGGGGAGGCGCGTATAGTCAACGTGGCTGAGTACTGCAGCGGTGAGGCCCGGGCTGGAGGTGCGCTGCTGTGCGATGAGACGGGCGGCGGCGCGCCAGTTTTCGCGATAGAGCGCGGGCGTCCACAGCACGGGCAGGGCCAGCACAAGGGCAAGCACGAGCGCGCCGCCCGTAGCCCAGCCCGCGGGCCGCGAGCGCTCGCCGAGCGCCACAACGCCGCGCGCCGCGCCCCACAAGACAAAGGGCGCGAGGAAGAGGAAGTAGCGATCGTCACCGAAGACCGAGTCGGTGGTGGCGAGCAGCAAATTGCCCGCCAGCCAGGGTGCGCCCACCCAGAGCGCAATCCAGATGCGGTCGGTGGCGGTCGCACTACGATACCTGCTGTCACGCCGCTGCAACAGCACACCCAGCAGCAGCAGCGCGCCCGTGAGCAGTGCGATTGCGGTGAGCAGCCATTCAGGCCAACCCGGCTTCCACGCGCTGAAGACGCGCAGCAGATGGAGCGTGGTTGCGCCCACATTGGTGAAGGGCGCGCCGGGGGCGTTCTCACTCGAGTTGACCAGCCAGGCGTTGCGCGCCAGCGGCAGAAAGAGCAGGGTGACGACCCCGAACGCGCCGATACCCTCGAGCAGGCGGCGGTTGCGGGCGGCCAAACTACGCTGTTTACGCACCCAAAGCGCGATCAGAATGATTCCCACGGCGGGCAGCACGAGCTCGCTGAAGAGATAGCTGTAAAGCACCAGCAAGAACGCGCCGGCCATAAATGCGACGACACCCTCAAGCCGGCGGCGGTTATGCGCTAACGTGGAACGCGGCGCGCCAGCCCAGAGCGCGATCAGCGTGAGCCCCGCCGCGGGCAGCATGAGTGCACTGAAGAGATAGCTGTAAATTGCCAGCACGAATGCCGCTACCGTCAGCGCCCACCAACCAAGACGCGCACGGCTGTTCGCGGCGGCGGCTTCGGCTGCTGTGTCCCCGAATCGCACCGCGTCCCCTGGTTTGGCGGCTTCAGCCGTCTCTTCGGACGCCGCGCGAGGCTGCGATGCACCGCTCTGCCATGCACGCAGCAGCGCATAGCCGCCCCACACCAGTGCCGTTGTCGCAGGCTGGAACATGCGCAATTCCTGGCTGTACCAGACCAGCACAGGCGCAAGCGCCACCAGCAGCCCCGTGAGCAGTGCAACGCGCCGCCCGCTCAATCGGCGCACAAGCAGCAGCATGCCCGCCACGGTCAGCATGCCCAGCAGGCTGCCCAGGGCGCGCAGCCAGGCATCGCTTTGGCCCAGTCCGAGGAGTTCAAGCAGCCGCTGCCAACCGTGCAGCAGGATGTAGTACGCGGGCGGGTGTTTTTCCTCGACAAGCGGAAAGGTCTTTTGCCAAATGAAAGGGATGTCCGACCCCGCCCAGCGCAGGCTCACCGCTTCATCAAACCAGATGCTGTGGTAGCCCAGACGCCAGAAGCGCACGAGCGCCGCCACCACCACGATTAACCATTCGAGGCGCGCACCAGCCTGCAACCAGGCGCGCAGCCGCTGCATCCGGGCGGGCTGCTCTGCAACTATGGCGCTCATCGGCGTCTCCCCATCCATTGTGACGCTGTCTCGTGGTAGAGCGCAGCTGTCTCGGCAGCGCAGCGCGCCCAGGTGAAGGCGCGCGAACGTTCACTGCCGCGTGTGCGCAGCGTATCTGCCAACGCGGGCTGTGTCAGCAGCAGGCGCACGGCATGGGCAAGGCCCTCATGGTCGGCGGGCGCAACGAGCAGCGCGGCGTCGCTGGCAAGCTCGGGCAAGCTGGAGGTATTGCTGGCCACAACGGGTGCGCCGCAGGCCATGGCCTCAAGCAGCGGAAAGCCGAATCCCTCATAGAGGCTGGGCATGAGCACGGCATCCGCGCCGCTGTAGAGGGGCGGCAGGTCGGCATCGGGCAGGTAGCCGGTGAAGATGACATCATTGGCCAGCCCCAGTTCGTTGACCAGGGCAATCACGGGTGCAAAGAGCCAGCCCTCGCCGCCCACCACCAACAGGCGGTGCGGAAAGCCCTCATCGCGCAGGCGGCGCAGTGCGTGCAGGGCGGCGGCGTGGTTCTTGCGCGGCTCGAGCGTACCGACCATCAGCAGCCATGGCCGATCAGGCGACCAGGCGGCGCGCACGCGCGCAATTTCGCTGTCCTGTGCGGGCGCGAAGCGCGCGTCGATGCCTTCGTGGATGACGTGAATCTTCTGCGCGGGCGCGCCGTAGAGTGCAACGATGTCGCGGCGCGTGTGGTCGCTCACGGCGATAATGGCCTGCGCCGCATGGACGAAGCGGGGCAGCGCCGCACGCAGATAGAGCACGTTGCGGCGCGTGTGGTGCTGGGGGTAGCGCTCGAAGATCAAGTCATGCACTGTGAGCAGCGACGGGCCGGCCGTGCGCGGTAGCAGATGCTCGGTGGCGTGGTAGAGGGCTGTCTGGCCGCCGCGCGCCAGGCTTTGCAGGGCGCGCGCCACAGGCGGATACGGGCGCTGGGCGAGCTGCGAGACAAGTGCGCCCATACGCCACGCGTATTGTCCCTGGCGCGTCGTGAACGCAGGCGCATTTGCCAGCGAGGGCGGCAGGGTGTGGCCGCTGTGGGCGTTGTAGCAGAGCGTGAGCCGTATTTGCGCCGAAGGGTCGCCCTCACTCTGGGCGGCCAGCAGGTGCGCGGCCAGCCGTTCGGTGTAGCGGCTAAGGCCGGCGCGCTGATGCACGGCCGGGCCCACATCCATGAGCACGGGCAGGGGCGTCATCATGCGCGGGCGCGGCTCATCGGCTGCGTCTGGGCAGCACGGGTGCAAACTGGCCGGCTCCGGGCTGGGCCTCGCTGCGCCGCAGCACAGCCTGGAGCGTGCTCGAGATCATCTCCATAGCCACCTGATTGTCGCCACCCTCAGGCACAATCACGTGGGCATAACGCTTGCTCGGCTCCACAAACTCGAGGTGCATGGGGCGCACCGTGGCCATGTACTGCTTGACAATGGATTCGAGCGAGCGCCCGCGATCAATCATGTCGCGCTGCAGCCGGCGAATGAAGCGAATATCGGCGTCGGTGTCCACATAGATGCGCATGTCGAGAAGTTCGCGTAGCGACTTCTCGACAAATACCAGAATGCCCTCAACGAGCACAATCTGCGCGGGCTCCACATGCACCACGGCGCTGCCGCGCGCATGCGTGGAAAAGTCGTAGGTCGGCACATCCACGGCCTGGCCGCGGCGCAGCATTTGCAGGTGCTGCACAAAGAGTGCCGTATCGAGGCTGTCGGGGTGGTCATAGTTGACCAGCGCACGCGCTTCGGGCGTGAGATGGCTGTGATCGTTGTAGTAGGCGTCGTGCTGGAGCCAGGCAATGTGCTCGGCGCCCACCATCTCGCAAATGCGGCGGCTGACGGTGGTCTTGCCGCTGCCTGTGCCGCCGGCAACGCCAATAAAGAAGGGGCCAGGTTGAAGGGGCGCGGCGTTCATGGGCTTCCTGAGGATGACGCGGCGTGGGCGACGAAGGCGCACGCTTGGGGTGATTCTACCAATCGCAGGCGCGCGCGGCAAAAGCAGGGAGTGGGGAGGTTGGGATCATTGAAGATTGACGATTGAAGATAGACGCCCGCGGCACTCAAGTGCCGCGGGCGTCTATCTTCAATCGTCAATCTTCAATCAGTCGGCACAGGTTCGGGGAGAGTTGTCGCATCTCCCGGCACAGGGTCCTCCATGAGGAATCCGTGCGCCTCCGCGACAATGTAGAGGGGACGATCCTTGGCCTCATCGTAGATGCGGCCGATATACTCGCCGATGATGCCCAGGAAGATGAGCTGTATGCCGCCCAGGAAGAGCACCGCCACCAGCGTGGTGGCCTGCCCCGCAAAGAACTCGCTGCCCGACAGACGCAGGATGACCGTGGTCAGGATCGCGATGAGGCTGATGCCTGCAAGCACGAAGCCCGTCCACGTGGCCAGTTGCAGGGGCACAAAACTGAAACTGGTAATCGCTGCAATCGCCAGACGCAGCATCTTGCGCAGCGGGTATTTGGTCTCGCCGGCAAAGCGCTCGGCGCGTTCATACTCAACAGGGATTTGCTTGAAGCCCACCCACGCGCTCAAGCCGCGCATGAAGCGGTGCTTCTCGCGCAGATGGCGCATGGTCTGCACCACTTTGCGGTCCATGAGACGGAAGTCGCCCGCATCCACGGGGATTTCCACCTCGGTAATGCGCTGCAGCAGGCGGTAGAAGGCCGCCGCCGTCCACAGCTTGAACTTGGTCTCGCCCTCGCGCTTGGTGCGCACGGCATAGACGACCTCATAACCCTCGCGCCACTTCTCAATCATGCGCAGCACAACGTCGGGCGGGTCCTGCAGGTCGGCGTCCATGACGACCACGGCGTCGCCTTCGGCAAAGTCGGCCCCGGCGGTGATGGCAATCTGGTGGCCAAAATTGCGGCTGAAGTTGAGGATTTTGACGCGCGGATCGGCGGCGCGCGTTGCTATCAGCAACTCCAGCGAGCGATCCTTGCTGCCGTCGTTAACGCAGATGAGCTCCCACGTTTCCCCCGTGGCCTCCATCGTATCGCGCACTCGCGCATAGAGCACTGGGATGACCTGCTCTTCGTTCCAGATTGGAACGACGATGGAGAAGCGCGGGCGCGGAGGCACATCGATGGTTGGGGGCAGCGGTTGCGGAGTTGGCATGGCGCGATCGTACCCCATGGCGGTGCGCCGCGCAAACCGGCACGCGCATTCACGAGCGCAGAACGCCAGTACGCAGAAACGGCGGGAACAACGGAAACAACGGAAACAACATGAAGAGCGCTCTTCATGTTGTTTCCGTTGTTTCCGTTGTTCCCGCCGTTTCTGCGTACTGGCTTTTTATCCATTCCCCGTGAGCTTTGCCGCAGATTCACGAGGCAAATTGACTGCGATTGGGGCGGATGCTAGACTGCGGGTGCACGCTGGCAGCCGGGTGCGGCTGCCTCTTCGGCACACTCTGCTTCGCACGCGTCCGGCGCGTAGGCCCTTCATGACCAAAGCCCCGATCTCCACCAGCAGCAACGAACTTGCGATTACCGGCACCGACCTGGCCGGCACGCAGCCCTTCTTTCCCTGCCTGCCCGGCGAAAAGCTGGCCGATGCCCTCAATATCAACGAGGTGCGCACCAAGCGGCTGGTCTTCAACCGCCTGCGCGCGCCCGGCCAGGTGCATGTTTACAGCGCCGAATGCGTTGCGGGTGAGCAGCTGCGCGTGCAAATGTTTGTGCCCGTGCTGCCGCTGGGCGGTGCTGTGGTGCCCGCTTTCGGCGTCATTGCGCAGAGCCTGCCCTACAGTGCCGACGTGCGCAAGCTGCCCGTTGAATTGCCCGCAGGCTACAGCGCCGTCGTCGCGCCGCCGCCCAGCGATCTGGTGCAGCCCGTCGAGGATATTCTGACGCGCGTGCGCTACTACCCCGGCCCCATTGTCGACACGCGCACGCTGGTGGGCGGCCGCTGCTACATTGTGGTGTGGAGCCCGCACATGCACATGGGCAAGTATGTGCTGCAGGTGGGCCACCGCTGGCCCACAGCCATGGGCTATTGGGCGCGCGTGCCCTTCTACTGGTGGCAAATTCGCGGCTGGTTTGGGTTGACGCGCGCCGCTGCCTACTATGCGGGCGCGGCTGTGGCCGCCTTTGCAACCCTTGCCCTGCTGCTGCGTAGAGGTGGACGTCAGAATTAGGCGGCTGCTGCAGCGTTGTTGACGCTCGCAGGGCAGCCCTTTCGTCGCTGCACCGTTCAGGTCTTGTTCGTTTCGAAAGAGAAAAACCATCCATATGCGGATTATCTTGTACTTGGGCAAGGGTGGCGTTGGCAAGACGACCACCGCTGCCGCCTCTGCGCTGCGCTGCGCCGAACTGGGCTACCGCACGCTTGTGGTGAGCACCGACATTGCCCACAGCCTGGCCGACAGCCTCGACAAGCCCCTCACGGGCATGCCTTTGGAAATTGCGCCCAATCTCTTTGCGCAGGAGATTAACGTTGTTGAGGAAGTGCGCCGCCACTGGGGCGAGATGCAGGGCTACGTGGGCACCGCGCTCCGCCGCCAGGGCATGAGCAAGGCGGTGGCCGAGGAGATGGCCATCATCCCGGGCATGGAGGAGGTTGTCAGCCTGCTGCACATCAACCAGCAGGCGGAAGAGGGGCATTTCGACCGCGTGATTGTGGACGCCGCGCCCACGGGCGAGACGATTCGCCTGCTGACCGTGCCCGAGTCCTTCCAGTGGTACATGGGGCGCCTCTCTGCGTGGAATGACCCGTCCAAGAAGATTGCGAGCATGTTGCTCAAGCGTTTCGTGCCGGACAAGGATGTCTTCACCGGTCTCGACAACCTGGTGGAGGGCGTCAAGCGGCTGCAGGCAGTGCTCACCAATCCCGAGGTGACAAGCTACCGCGTCGTTCTCAATCCCGAGAAGATGGTCGTCAAAGAGGGCGCGCGCGCCGTCACCTACCTCTCGCTCTTCAACTACCCGGTTGACGCCGTGGTGGTGAACCGGATTCTGCCGGGACTGCAGAGCGACGGCATGGGTGAGGCCTTTGTCGCCCAGCCCAGCGGCGATCCCTACATGGCTCGCCTGCAGGAGATTCAGGCGCGCTATCTGGGTGAGATTGAGCGCGATTTCTACCCGCTGCCGATCCTGCGTTCACCCTGGTATGATCAGGAGATGGTGGGTGTGGAGCGGCTGGAAATCCTTGGGCGCGCGCTTTATGGCGAACACGACCCTGGCGAAGTGCTCTACAAGGGGCAGCCGCAGCAGGTCGTGGAAGAGGGCGATGACTATGTCCTCAAGCTGCCCCTGCCCAACGTAGAGCTTGAGAAGGTGAGCCTCAAGAAGCGAGGCGACGAACTCTTTGTGAGCATTGGCAATTTCAAGCGCGAATTGCTGCTGCCCACCGTGCTGGCACAGCGCAGCGCCAGCGGGGCGATCTTTCAGGATGGTGTGCTCAGCATACGCTTTCCACCGACACCGGACGCGCCCGAGTCCTCCAACGGCGCCGCCGCCCACAGCTCGTAACCACCCGCAGCGCAGACGCGCAATGCAGTGCGCCTGCGCCCATGGAAGCGGATTGACGCATGGCAATTGAAGATGCCAATAGTGCTGTTGTCGTTGAGCGACCCGTGCTCTTTCCAGTGGAGACGGCGTTAGTGCCCGCTGCACCGGGAGTTATTGCGCGCATGGGCGACGGCGTGGCCAGAGGGCTGACGCTGAGCGCAGCCGCGGCTGTGGGGGCGCAGATTGCACTGCGCGTGGACGCGCACCTGCAGCCCCACCCCATGCCGCACCAAATGGCCGGATTGCTCGACAGCCCGTTGCGCCTGCGCTATCGAAGCCCAAGTGATAGCCTGGGCCTCTATGGCATTGAAGCGGGCATGCAGACGCTTGATTTGGGCTGCGGTACTGGCCTCTTCAGCGAGGAACTGGCGCGCATGGTGGGCCCGGCGGGGATGGTGCATGGCGTGGATATTCAGACGGCGATGGTCGAGGCGACGCGCAGGCGCATGGTCGCGGCCGGGCTGGCCGACGGGGGCGCGCTGCATCATGCCGGGGCCTACAGCCTGCCGCTGGACGACGGCAGCATCGACGTTGCCATCCTGATTGCCACGCTGGGCGAGATTCCCGACAGGCTGCACGCGCTGCTGGAGTTGCAGCGCGTACTTCGCCCGGGCGGGCGGCTGGCCATCAGCGAGGAGATGCCCCACCCGGCCTACATGACCAGCCGCAGCGTGCGGCGCTTTGCCGCCGAGGCAGGCTTTGTGCTCGAGGGCAAGATCGGCAACCCCTTCTGTTACCACATGGTCTTCACGCGCCCGTAACCACGAAACGACCGTACACAGATATCGCAGAAACGCACAGAAACAACAGGACAAGAGCAAATTCAGGCCTGTCCTGTTGTTTCTGTGCGTTTCTGCGAAATCTACCCTGAAAATGCCGCACCCTTCGTAGCGGAAGGCCTCCCGGCCTTCACTTTGCCGGCACCAAGACGAAGGCCAGGAGGCCTTCCGCTACGCACACCGAACCATTTTCATCCTGCGTTTTGCCGATCAGGCATGAACGTCTGCGTCCCGGCTTCTTCTGTCATTGGTGAGACACTCATGCCCCCACCCAATCTGAACATCGATCTCCCCTACAGTACTGGCGCGCTGCCCGGTGTGGGGGGCGCGCTGCGCGTCGCGCCCGACCACTTCGTCGTCGAAGAGATTCCGCTCTATGAGGCCTCGGGCGAGGGGCCGCACCTCTACATCAATCTCACCAAGGCCAACGTCACGACCAAAGAGGTGCAGCAGCGACTTGAGCAGCTTTTTGGGCTGCAGCGAGGCAGCGTGGGCTTTGCGGGCATGAAGGACAAGTTTGCGCGCACAACGCAAACCTTCAGCGTTCCCAGCAATGCGCCGCCCGAGCAGGACGACGCCCTGGTGGCGCGCGTGGCCGACGCGCTGCCGGTGACCATCAACTGGGCGCGCCGCCACCGCAACAAGCTCAAGGCGGGCCACCTGCTGGGCAATCGCTTTCGCATTACGATAACCGACAGCGCGCTGCCTGCGGCCGAGGCGCTGGCGCGTGCGCAAGCCATCGCAGACCTGCTGCGCGCGCAAGGCGCGCCAAACTACTTCGGCCCGCAGCGTTTCGGCGGTGAGGGCGACAACGCCATCACTGGCTATGAGTTGCTGACGGGCAAGCGCTCCATGCGCGACCGCTGGCTGCGCCAATTCCTCGTTTCCTCGTATCAAAGCCATCTGTGCAACCTTTACCTGGCGCGGCGCGTGGAGCAAGCCGCCTTTACCCACCTCTGGCTGGGTGACGTCGCCAAGAAACATGCGACAGGTGGGGTCTTCGATGTGGACGACCTGGACGCCGAACAGCCGCGCTTTGCGGCGCACGAAATCAGCTTTACTGCGCCCATGTTCGGCAGCAAGATGCGCCGCGCCCAGGCCGAAGCCGCACTCCTCGAGGACGAACTCGAGGCAGAGACCGGGCTTACAGACGTTCAGTGGCGCAAGATGCACACTGAAGGCACACGTCGAATGGGCAGGTTGTTCGCCGCCGACCTTGCGCTTTCGCAAAGTTCACTGGGGTTGGAGGTGGCATTCATGCTGCCCAAGGGCGCATTCGCCACGACGTTGCTGCGCGAGTTTATGAAGGATGCAAGTGCTGCGCTCCCGGCTGAGGAGCTGGAGTCATTTGAATAGCCAATTATGGGTGTATAGGTGAGAGATGTACAGGCATCGAAACGAAAAGAACGATCAGAACGAGCAAAACGATAAGGCCGGGAGCGCGGAAGCAAATCGGCCGGCGGCGCCGCGGGTAGACAAGGCCGCCGGCGCCGCGATTGTGCAGGCCAGTGAATCGCAGGGACGCATCATGCAATTACCACTATTCCCGCTGAAGAATGTTGTGCTCTTTCCGGGCATGGTGATCCCGCTGCATATCTTTGAATTGCGCTACCGTGAGATGATTGGCAAGTGCATTGAAGAAAAGGCGCCCTTTGGCGTTGTGCTCATCAGTGATGGCGAAGAGGTTGGCCGCCCGGCCGTTCCCCACATGGTGGGCACGGCGGCACGCATTGTGCGCGTGGACAAGCATGAGGATGGCCGCCTGAACATCTCCGTGACGGGAACGCAGCGTTTCCGTGTGCTTGAGCTGGACACGCAGAGCCATAACTACCTCATGGGCACGGTGCGCCCGCTGCCTTTCATCAACGGTAGCTCGCAGGCAGCCGCCGAACTGGCCCACAAGGTGCGCCCGCGCATTGTGGAGTATGTGGAACTGCTCTCCGAAGCCAGCAAGCAGAAGCTCAAGCTCGACCGCCTGCCCGAGGACCCGACGATGCTCGCCTTTCTGGTGGGCATCGCCATGCAGGTCTCCAGCGCGGACAAACAGGCGCTGCTCGAGCGCGTGGGCGTGCCGCAAATGCTCTCGTTTGCGTTGCACCTGCTGTCGCGCGAAATCCTCTTTACGCGTCACATGGCCGAAACGCAGGCCGATGTGATGCGCATGAACACCGGGCCAACGGGGTGCATCTTCCCGAATTAGGCAATGGGACGCATTGAAACGACGACCATGTCGTGCCGTGCCGGCCTGCTATTCCTGCCTTACTTTGCACGGGCGCGACATAATGCGGAGACCGCAGGCGGGCGGCGCAATTTGCGTGAGAGCGACGACGCGCGTATACTTTGGAGACCTTACGGGGGATTAGCTCAGCTGGCTAGAGCGCTACGTTGACATCGTAGAGGTCACTGGTTCAAGTCCAGTATCTCCCACACACAATAACGCGTTGATCGGGACGCGGTTGGAGCGCAAGCGCCTTGCAGAGAGCAGCGGCCCAGGCTGAAAGCCGC
>CAYRVP010000148.1:0-10501 GCA_964427845.1 uncultured Caldilineaceae bacterium | reverse complement strand
GCCAGCGTCCACTCGCCAGGGCGCACGCCCGCCGGCGCAGGCGTGTAGGCCCAGATTTCATCGCGCATGGCCGTGCCGTCCCACCCGCCCACAAGATAGAGCGTAGTCTCATCGGCGGCCAGCGCCGCACCCGCAACCGGCACGGGAATCTCGCCCAGCGCGTCCCACGTGTTTGCGGCAGGGTCCAATCGCCAGAGTAGCGGGTTAAAGAGTGGGGGCGCATTGTCGGGGGGCGCGGCGTCCCACGTGCCGCCTGCGACATAGACGGCGCTGCCAATCGCCGCGGCGGCAAGGTTGCTGGTGGCCGTGGGTAGTGGTGCGAGCGAAGTCCACCGGTTGGCGTTGATATCGTATACGTCAGTGCGGCGTAGAGGCAGTCCGGCTTCGCCCTCGCCGCCGATGATGAAGACGCGGCCGTCGATGCGCGCCGTGGCGTGGCGGCTGCGCGCCAGCGGTAGCGGGGTAAGTGCGCCCCAACGTGCATCCAGCGAGAGCGAAGGCGCGCCCGCACTGCGCAACCCGGCGTCCGTCAACAGCGGCGCCGAGGTGCGCGCCTGCACGCGCCAAAAGGGATAGGCGATAAGCAGAAGCGCCAGAAGCAGCAACGCGGCCAGCAGCGCGCGCTGCCAGGGCAATACGAGGGGTGGCGCGGCAGTCAACGGCTCCGGCTCGGGCGGCGGCGGCGAGGCAGGCAGCGCTTCGGCGTGCGTAGCCCCCGGCACCACAAGCCACCCCTGCTGCACAAGCAGCATGGTGGCCTCGGTGCGGCTGCCAACGCTCAACTTCTCGAAGATGTTGCGCACATGCACCTTGACGGTGTGTGGGCTGATGATCAGTGCGCGCGCAATCTCTGCGTTGCTGGCGCCCGTCGCCAGCAGCCGCGCAACCTCCATCTCCCGTTCGCTCAGCGGATTGTGATCCAGCTTAGCGCCGTCGTCAGATGTTTTGTCGGTTCTCGATTCGGTCATTCAGGCTATGATTCTACCGGACACGGTGCGCGGCGTATCTGATCGATGCGAAAGCAATCACGAGCCGCCACGTGCGCAGTCAACGCGCACTTGCGGGATACGCCGCAGGAGAGGCTACAACCAACTGGTCAAGCCTAAATCATCCCCCACTCGCCCAGGCGGGTGGCAATCCTGCGCGCCACGCCGTCCGCCCCGTGTTGCGTGGTGTCAATCACCAGCGACCGCGCGCCGGCGTGGACGAGAAGTGCGTCGCGCGTGGCTTCCGGGTCATAGCTGCGCCGTTCCTCCACCACGATCTTGACCTTGGCACGCAGGTCGGCTGAGGCCACGCGCCCGCTGTCCACCAACCCCAGCAGCATCGCTTGTTCGTCATTCGTGAAGAGGGCGGCGGCGTCATCCAGGCCGAGCGCATGGAAGGGTGCGCCGGTCGAATCGGGCAGGATGCGCTCCACGTGGTCGAAGGGATCGCTGCGGCCGAGCAGTCGCACCACGCGCACGGCGTCGGGGGCGTCGAGCATGATAAAGCGCGCCAGTGGCAGCGCAGCGCACGCGGCCTCAATTTCGTTGGCCCCGCGCAGCCCATCAAAGATTAGCAGCCGGTCGGATTGTTCGGGGGCAACGGCGAGCAGCGTAAGCGCATCGGCCATGCCGCCAGGGTGGAGAGCGCGAAAACGGCGCGTATAGGCAAAGCGCTGGGCACGGTCCGTCACCAAAGTGGGCGCAACGCCCTCTGACCTCTGCAGGGTCGCAATCATCAGCCTGTCAGTGAGCACGCGCCGGTCGGGCAGCAGGCTGGCGCGGCGGCCGCGCAACAACTTCTCCAGGACAGTACTCTTGCCTACGCCGGTGACGCCCACAAGCACAAGCAGCGGCATGTCGCGCAGTGAACGCCAGCCGTTGGGCAGAGGCGCGCCCGCGCCGCAGCCAGCGCATATCTCGACAAAGGCCGGTTCGGAAAGGGGTGCATCGTTCTTGAGGCTCATGGGCGACAGGTGGCGGGGCAGGATGGTGCAAGGGGATATCTCGACATGGTGCGGCCATGTTACCACGCTGCGCGGGGGCAGCCAACCGCTGGTGCGCCGCACATGAAAGAGGGGCGGGGCCGCAGCCCCACCCCTCCTGGATCTACGCCTTAATCGCGCGCGTAGCGGCCTTGGCTTATTCGGCCGGGGGCAGGATGACACTGTCGATCACGTGGATGACGCCGTTGCTGGCCTCAATGTCCGTGGCCGTGATGGTCGCGTCGTTGATCATCACCACGCCATCGGCCACATGGAAGCTAACCGGCGCGCCGTTGAGCGTGTCGGCGGTCAGGCCGTCAGTCACATCGGCGGCCATGACTTTGCCGGGGAGGACATGGTAGAGCAGGATGGCGCTCAGCGCTTCGGGGTCGGCCAGAAGTGAATCGACCGTGCCGGCGGGCAGCTTGGCAAAAGCGTCATCCGTGGGTGCGAAGACGGTGAAAGGGCCTTCGGCCTTGAGGGCGTCGACCAGGCCTGCAGCCTGAACGGCGGCGACCAGTGTGTTGAAGGAGCCTGCGGCAATCGCGGTGTCGACAATGTCGGCCATTGCCGGGGCAGCCTCGGCAGCAGGGGCCTCAGCAGCAGGCGCTTCGGTTGCGACGGGAGCGGGGGCGGCAGGGGCCGGCGACGCAATGGGTGCACAGGCGGCAAGCGCCATCAAAGTAACGAGCAACATCGGAAGGACAAGTGAACGCTTCATTGGGTTATGCTCCTTAGGGTCGTGCGTGACTGGATCGTGGTTGACTGGTTGACTGGTTGACTGGATGCGTAGAGAACGGTTAACTGGTGCGCAAGCAAGGCTGGGCGGGTTCGCGGGAGCCCCTGTCAAATGGGCGGACGCTGCGGCCGCAACGTCCAACTTCAATCAATCCCGGGACAACGATACTGCATCTTTCTTCAAACTCTGTACATACTATGTGCAATAATGGTGCAATACCGTGATAAGCGTTCCAATCTGCCAAATAGCCCCGCACTATGTCACGTCGCGCCCGTCGCGCCTGCGCTCACAGCCACAACAGTGCTTCCCAAAAGTCATCGCACCGCAAAACTGCACCTTACCCCCGGCCCCTCTCCAGTCTGGCTATTCATTACCCACAAGTCGCGCCTCGAGGTGAGCGCGCCGTCGGGGCCGCCGAGGGTTTCAACCCTCGGCGGCCCCGACGAGCCGAGTCCCCAATACCGCAACAATTCGTCAACATGCATGAGGCCCAGGCGGTGACCGCGGCAAGATAGTCGAATGCGGCACCTTGTGGGTAATGCATAGCCAGTCTGGAGAGGGGCCGGGGGTGAGGTGCAGTCCGCGCCCGCGCGTGCCGCTTTCCTGACTTTTGATAAGCCCTGCAGCCCACACCCTCGCAGGCAACGGAAGAGCGTGCTGCTGTGATACAATGCGCCTTGGAGTCGACAATGCGGGAGCCCTTATGCAGGAGTGGCTGGACCAACTGCGCAACCTGGTTGGCGGTGGCGATGCATCTTCCTTTCCGTCGCTGCAACGCATCCTCCAGGCCATGGATCCCATCGCCTGGACGCTGGTCGCGCTCTTCAGCGGGGCTATTGTAGTTGGCATCATCTTCGCGCTGAGCACGAGTCGCTCCTTTCTGCGTCCGGATGACCTGGAGACTACGCCCGACATCACCCTGGCGCGCCTCAAGCAGGACCCCGAGCGGCTGCCGCCCGTGGCGATTGTGAGCCGCCTGGGCTCCGATGCCACGCTCGAGTTGCTCGAGTATGGCGATCAGATCAACGCCAAGGAGTGGCGCTACCGCTGGGGGCGCGTGCGCGAGGCGCTGCTTGCCCTGCTGGCGCAGCAGAATGCCTTTGGCCCTACGCATGCGCTGGCGCGCTACTACCGCAGCGCCGATGCGCAGGAGCCCGACACGCTGCGCATTCGCCGCACGGGGCTGATTCACAAGCTGGGGCAGATGCGTCACGTCGAGCCCGACGCCGAGGGAGGTGCGGCCGAATTGCGCATCCGCTGCCACCCCGCCGAAGTCCAGGGCGATTTGGGCTTCGAAGGGCCCGTACTCTGGCTGCTGCCCGACGAACCGGCGCCGACGCCAGGTGGACCGCTGATTGAGATGGAGCCGATTGAGTTCCGCACCCTCAACGAGGCGACCATGCGCATGCACATTCGCCGTTCGCCCGTGGTGGGGGGCGGCTTCAGGCTCCACCTGGCCAAGCGGCGCAACCAGTGGGTTGTGGTCGATGAGGAGATTGAGTGGGTGAGTTAGGGCGGGGCGTGGAGCGTGAATAGCGGCGACTGGTAATCAACAATTGGTAAATGGTAAGTGGTAAATGGTAATTGGCAACTGACGCCTGTGCGGGCGCAACTGCAATTACCACTTACCAATTTACCACTTACCACTTACCATTTACTGTTTACCAGTGGCTGTTCACTCCACATTCGTTTTTCGAGTGAACCATGTGGGCAATTCTCTCTGACGGCACACGGCTGCTGGCATTCGCCAACGTGCTTGTGCTTTCCATCGTGGTGAATCTGGCCTTCTCGCTGCTGGCCTATCACTTCACCTACTCTTTTCGCGTCTCGGTGGCGCGCCGTTTTTCGCTGCTCCTCGCCTGCATCATGATTGTCTACGCGAGCGAGGTGGCGTTGACGCGCGTCGACAACGCCTTCTCCGCCGAGCGTTGGCTGCGCTTCGAGTGGATTGGCATTGCGCTCGTCCCCACCGCCTACTATCTCTTTTCGCTGGCCGTGTTGGCCACCACCAACTTTCGCGTCGGGCGCGGGCGGCAAGTCATCGCCGTGGTGCTGGGCGTCATCTCCACGGTCAGCGTCTTTGATGCGATCTACGGTCAAGCCATTGTTGAAGACGTGGTCTTCACGCCCCTGATTTCGTACCTGGTGGCGGGGCCGCTGTTTTGGGTCTTTGCGGCATTCTTTGCGCTGGCGGCGCTACTTTCGCTGCAGAATGTGCTCAAGGCGCGCAGCCGTTGCCTGACCGCCAACTCGCGCAAGCGCATCAACTTCTTGCTGCTGGGCTTCATCGCACCCGGCGTGGGCGTCTTTCCCTACCTGATTCTTCTCAGCCGCCTGAGCGAGACGGACGAACCGAGCAGGCTGCTCTTTGGCCTCTCGATCCTGGGCAACCTGGCAGTCGGTGTGATGATTGTCATCATGAGCTACACCGTGGCCTACTTCGGTGCGCTGACGCCTGATCGCGTAGTGCGTTACCGCATGGTGCGCTTCCTCCTGCGTGGCCCGGCCGTCGCGATCCTTGCCATCCTGGCCATTCAGACTGTACCCACCATCGAGCGCGCGCTGGGGCTGCCGCGCGACCTTGTCCTCTTCAGTGTCATCACCGGCGTGATTGTTTGCGGCCAACTCTTCCTCAGCGTGAGCAAGCGTCTGGTTGATCGGCTAATCTACCGGGAGGACCGCGACGAGGTGGCGTGGCTGCGTGAGATCGACCGCCACCTGCTCACCACCAGCGATCTGCGGCAGTTCCTCGAGAATCACCTCGTGGCCATGTGCGAGCAGCTGCGCGTGCAGTCGGGCTTCGTCGCCTCCGTGGTGGGGCCGGAACTGATACTCGAGGCCATGGTGGGCTCGGCGGAGGCGCGCGAGGCTGTGGTGGCCAATCCCGGCTGGAGCGAGACGCTGCAACGCGCCTTCAGCAAGGCGAATACGCTCGCGCCGATGAGCGAGAGCGGTTTCTGGCTTTGGCCGCTGCAGGAGAAGTCGGAAGATGGAGGGCTGACGCTGACGCTGGGGCTGCTGGGTGTAGAGGCGCGCACCACCGCGCCTATCCTCAGTGTAGAGGAAATTCGCGTGCTCGACAGCATGATCGAGCGCATCAGCAGCGCGCTGGTGGATCGTCGCCTGCAGCAAAGCGTCTTCGTGACGCTGCGCTCCATCATTCCCGACATTGAGCGCATTCAGTCCATGCGCACCATGGTGCCCTATCTCGAAGTGGAGAGCGCCACCTCGCCCGCCGATGCCATGCTTGAGCATAGTCCGGTCAACAGCCCCGAGTTTGAGGCGTGGGTGAAGGACGCGCTCAGCCACTATTGGGGTGGCCCCAAGCTTTCGGGCAGCCCTCTGCTGGGGCTGAATTCGGTCAATCGCACGCTGACGCGAGCTGACGATGATCCGACCAAAGCGCTGCGGCTGGTATTGGGTTCGGCGCTGGAGAAGCTGCGGCCTGAAGGCAAGCAGAACCTCACCGCTCCCGAATGGCTGCTTTACAATATCCTTGAAATGCGCTTTATTCAGGGCCGCAGGGTACGCGAGATTGCCGACCGGCTGGCCATGAGCGAAAGCGACCTGTATCGCAAACAGCGCGTGGCGATTGGGCACCTGGCACGGGTGCTTGGCGAGATGGAAGCGGAGCAGATTGCGCACGCGCGTATCACGAACGGTGCATCGGGTGCGGCCGCCCAGCCCAGACAGGCCGAGGCCGAGCGACAGCGCGTTGACGCGCTCCATGGCTCGTAGCGGGGGCATGCGCCGCCGCCCTTCAGCAGCGGCCTGCTGGGTCGGCTGTGATGGCGAATGCCGCCGCCCACGTTTCGCCATAGTCGCGGCAGTCGTCCATTCCATCCGTTCCGTTCTTACTGTCCGTTCCGACCATACGCATTGGCATTCTGCTCTTCACCGGCTCCCATCGTCGCCCTTTGCATAGCATCCGGCCCGCCCAATGCCCAAACAGAATCCACCCAGCAGCAAGTCCACCAGCAAGACAAAGGGCAGCGGCTCGACCCGCAGCGGTTCGAGCGGCAGCCGCACACCGACCAAGCACACGCCGCGCAGCAAGCCCGACGGGGCAGGCAAGGGCACGCGCAAACCCCTGCGGCCGGGTGCGGCGCCCCCTATCATCTACCTGCGCCCGCGCACGTGGCTTGACGATACGCGCGCCTTCTTTGCGCGCTATGGGCGCGAGCTCTTTGCCGCCGCGCTGATTGTGGGTGGCCTGCTCATGCTGCTGACGCTCGCTGCGGAGCTGCCGTCATGGGGCGAACGCCTCTTCGGCTGGACGGCGCTGCTGGTGGCGCTCACCTTTGTGGCGGTGGGCGTGGTGCTGCTGCTCGGGCCGCGCGCCGGCTTCTGGAGCGCCGAGGCGCTCGTCGGGGCCGAACTCCTGCTTCTCGCCCTGCAGGCGGGCGCCTACGTGCGCATGCTCGACAGCCGCGCCGGCACTGTCTATGCGCGGGACGGCAGCGGCGGCGGCATTGTGGGGTGGGCGCTGGGCAGCCTGCTCATCAACGCACTGGGAACCTGGCTGGCGCTGCTGCTGATTACGCTGATTGGCGTTTCCGGCCTGCTCATGCTCTTGCGCTACACACCGGCGCTCTACGTCGTGGCGTCCGTCGCGCGCCATATGGAGGCATGGCGTATGCGCCGCCGGCAGCGCGCAGCATGGGTTGCCGCATGGGACGCCTTTGCCGCGTCCGCGGATGTGGCGGAAGCCGAAGCCGCCGAGGAGGCAGCGCTCATCGAGGCCGAGCCACGCGCACCACTGGCCAATGGGCCGCTGCCCGCCTTCCTGGCGCCGCCGGGCACGCGCAGCCCGCCGCGACCGGAGCCGCCGCCTGCGCGCAAGATCGCAAAACCCCCCAAACAGCCTGCGTCACGGCCTTCGCAGAACGAGGCGCACGTTGCGCACAGCCCGCCTGCCGTGAAGCTGCCCTCGCTCGAACTGCTGGCGAGAGACAAGGGCGTGTATACAGGCGGCAACGTGGATGAATTGGCGCGGCGCATTGAGCAGACGCTCGATGACTTCGACGTGCCCGTCAAGGTTGTCCACACCGAATCCGGACCCACGGTGACTCAATTCGGCGTGGAACCGCTCTACGTTGAGCGTGCCGGTCAAAAACGCAAGGTGCGCGTCAGCCGCATTCTTGCGCTGGCGGATGACCTGGCGCTGGCCCTGGCCGCTCCCGCGGTGCGCATTGAGGCGCCCGTACCCGGCCGCCCCTACGTGGGCATTGAAGTGCCCAATGTAGAAAAGTCGCTCGTAAGTCTGCGCGGCATCATCGAGACGGATGCGTTTCGCGAGAAGGCGGGCACGCTGCCGCTGCCCATGGGGCGCAACACCTCCGGCTCGCCGATTGTGCTGGACCTGGGACGCGCGCCCCATATGCTGATTGCGGGTGCGACCGGTTCGGGCAAGTCGGTCTGCATCAACGCCATGATCATGGGGCTGCTCATGCGCCACAGCCCCGCCACGCTGCGCCTGCTGATGGTGGACCCCAAGCGCGTCGAACTCACCGGCTACAACGGCATCCCCCACCTCATCGGCAACGTCATCACTGATGTGGACCAGGTGATGGCCGCGCTCACCTGGCTGACGCTGCAGATGGACGACCGTTACCGCCTCTTCAACAGCCTGGGCGTGCGCAATATCGATGCCTATAACGCGCTGGTTGACACCGGGGGCGCCGCCGATGGGCGCGGCGACGAGAGCGCGCAGCGCGAGCATCTGCCCTATATTGTGCTGATTGTGGATGAACTGGCCGACCTGATGATGACCGCCGCCGAAGATGTGGAAAAGCAGCTCTGCCGCCTGGCGCAGTTGTCGCGCGCCACGGGCATCCACCTTGTGCTGGCCACGCAGCGCCCCAGTGTGGATGTGGTCACCGGACTGATCAAGGCGAACTTCCCCACGCGCGTAGCCTTTGCGGTGTCCAGTGCGATTGACAGCCGCGTGATTCTGGACACGCCCGGCGCCGAGCGGCTGCTGGGGCGCGGCGACATGCTTCTCATGCGCCCCGACGCCGCCAAGCTGCTGCGCGTGCAGGGCTGCCTCGTCACGGACGACGAAATCGGTCATGTTGTGGATTTCTGGAAGGCGCAGGCGCCACCCAGCGTCGGGCCGGTGCGGGTGCCGTGGGCGGGGCTGATTGGGATTGAGGACGACGGCCACGAGCTTGTGCAGCAGGCCATAGACGCGCTGCACGGGGTGCAGGTCTGCAGCACGAGCATGCTGCAGCGCAAATTGCGTATTGGCTACCCGCGCGCCGCGCGCTTGATGGAGCAGCTTGAGGACAAGGGGATTGTTGGCCCGGACCTGGGCGGCGGCCAGGGGCGCGAGGTAATCCACAAGCGCGAGAACGACGAAGAGACTGAATCCCTCGACGTCGAAGACGCGTTTCCCTAGACTCCAGCACAAAATTCCCGTACGCAGAAGGAGCGGAAACAACGGAAACAACATGAAATGCATCTTGAGCATGCATTTCATGTTGTTTCCGTTGTTTCCGCTCCTTCTGCGTACGGGAATTTCAGGGCAGGGTGGCGATGCGGGCTATGTATTCCTCGACGAAGGCCGCGGCGTCCACCTCAAAGAGCATCCCTGTTTGCGGCGCGCGTCCCCAGTGGCCGTTCCAGTCGGCCACGGTTTGGCCGCGCGTCAGTTCGCCCTTTGTCTCCACGTCCACGCAGACCTCGCGCACCGTGTAGATGTCGGGGCGCAGCAGCACCATGACGGCGTGGACGTCGTGCATGTGCATGCCCGATTCGCCCTTGTCGCGGTAGAACCTGAGATAGTGTTGCGACGCCGCATGCAGGAAGAGCCCCGCGACGTTGCCTATATTGCGCAAGCGATTGAGAAACGCCTCGCCCACGGGCACCTGGCGGGTGATGTCCAGGCCGGCCAAGAGGATGGCGGGCCACGCGCCAAAGACAATCTTGGAGGCCTCAGGATCATTGAGGATGTTGGCTTCGGCCGGGGGCGTGGCATTGCCCGGCACGGTGATGGCGCCGCCCATCATGCTGCACCGGGGGACGAGCGTCGGCAGTTCGGGACAGAGCTGGAGGGCCAGCGCGGGGGGGGGGGGGGGCGGAAGGGGGATGAACGGATCAAGGCCGCGGCGGGGGGGGGGGACAAGGAATGCGGGGGGGGTTTCGACCTCGGCATGGCGCGGCGAGGGCGCGATTTCGGCATCGCCCAGTGCGTTCTTGCCGTGCACCTGCGCGCCCACGGGCGGACGGCGGTTGGTCAGCGCATGGCGTGCGCCCTCAGCCACGGGAATATCCTCGCGACCCGCCAGGGCCAGCAGCGCCAGCGCGTTGTGCGTCATGAGTGCCACATCGGGGTTGTTGCCCGCCACTGTGGTCACGGCGACAATATCCAGCTCGGGCGAAGCTGCGGCCAGCAGCAGAGCCATCGCGTCATCAATGCCGGGGTCGGTGTCAATCAGTACGCGCTGTTTGGGCGGCGCCATTGCTGCTTCTTTCTGGTGCGCGCTCAACTATCGAGCGCGTGGGTGGATGGGATAGAATGCATGTGCCCCTATCCTAGCGCAAAGCCACCGATGGAACACCCTGCGGGGGTGAGAGGAGACAACGCATGGCCGATCTCACGAGTGAATTCGAGGCCGCGGCCGCCGCCTCGAAGAACCTTGCCGCAAAACCGGACAACGACACGCTGCTCAAGCTCTATGCACTTTACAAGCAGGCCACGCAGGGGGACGCGCAAGGTCAGCGCCCGGGCATGACCGACTTCGTGGGGCGCGCCAAGTTCGAGCCCTGGGCACGGATATCGGGGACCCCCC
>CAYRVP010000147.1:0-10545 GCA_964427845.1 uncultured Caldilineaceae bacterium | reverse complement strand
AAGGTGTGGAGATGGTGATGCCGGGTGACAACGTCAACATGGAAGTGGAACTGATCTCACCTGTGGCGCTGGAAACAGGCAGCCGCTTTGCGATTCGCGAAGGTGGCCGCACGGTCGGCGCAGGCGTCATCACCAAGATTCTCAAGTAGCGACGATTGCACTGCGCGTCCGGATCAGCCTCCGGACGCGCAGTGTGATATAGTTGTGTGCCGGCGGACAGGGCCAGAGGTCGTGTCGGTGTTATAGGCGAGTAGCTCAACTGGCAGAGCGGTGGTCTCCAAAACCACAGGTTGCGGGTTCAAGTCCTGCCTCGCCTGCCAGGATGACCACCGGTCGCACGACCGGTGGTCATTTTCCGGGAAGAGACGTGCAGTTGAGAGTGGCGGCTTGCGGGCGAATATGAGCCCGCTGCCGGAATGCAAGTGACCGGAGGAAGAACGCAACCATGACCCGAGAGACTGAGGTCCGAGAAGAAAATCGTTTTGCCAAGTGGTACCGCGAGACGCGTGCCGAGCTCTCCAAGGTCTCCTGGCCGACGCGCGAGGAAGGGCTGCGCCTGACGGGTATCGTGCTGGTGGTGACGGTCATCTCGGCGCTTGTGATTTTTGGCATCGACTCGCTCTTCTCGACAGTCGTGCGCCTCATCATCAGCTAGACGTCTTTTCCGCTGTGCGGGATGCCGCTTGCGCGCTCTAAGGAGGTGCAGATGATGGACGCAGCCACAGAGTCCAAGCCGAAGAAGAAGAACGCGAAGCACGCCACCACGGCCAAGCCGCAGGTGGAAGTCGCGCCTGACGCCGCCGAGATGGAAGAGATGGAATACGTCGAAGACAACGACGCTGACGGCGAAGATGGCACTCCCAAGTTCGAGTGGTTTGTGGTGCATAGCTACTCGGGCATGGAGAACAAGGTCAAGAAGAATATTGAACACCGCGCCGAGAGCATGGACATGTCGGACCGGATTGTGGAAGTGGTTGTTCCCACCGAGACCGAGATTGAGATGCGCAACGGCGTGCGCCGCGAAGTGGAGCGCAGGGTCTTTCCCGGCTACATTCTCGTGCGCATGATCATGGACGAAGACTCGTGGTATGTGGTGCGCAACAGCCCCGGTGTAACGGGTTTCGTGGGCATGGGCAACAAGCCCACGCCGCTGAGTGCGGCCGAAGTCGAAAAGATCATGAAGCGCATCGAGTCGGATGCGCCGCGCATGAAGATCTCATTCGCGCTGGGCGAATCGGTGCGCATCATGAGTGGCCCCTTTGCCGAGTTTAGCGGCATTGTGGACGAGATCTATGCCGACAAGGGCAAGGCCAAGGTGCTTGTGAGTTTCTTCAACCGCGAAACGCCGGTTGAGGTGGACTTTCTGCAATTGCAGAAGGATAGCTGACCGAGGCTGCGACAGGGTACCGGAGTTGCAGCGTTGCATTGTTGAATGGACGGCAGCCCGTCCCGCAAGGGAAGCGTCGCCGGTGAAGTATTCACACGCTGGCCGCGTGGGAGCTGACCCGCAATTGCCAGTTGCGGCAAGGCGCACACCACGCCCAGAAGGAGAACACAATGGCAAAGAAACTGAAGGCAATTGTTCGATTGCAGTTGAACGCCGGCAAGGCAAACCCGGCGCCGCCTGTGGGCACTGCGCTGGGGCCGCATGGTGTCAACATCATGGGCTTCTGCAAGGAGTACAACGCCCGCACACAAGGGCAAATCGGCCAGGTCATCCCGGTTGAAATCACCATCTATACCGATGGCTCCTTCAACTTCATCACCAAGACATCACCGGTGGTGGACCTGATCAAGAAGGCCATCAACCTCCAATCCGGCAGCGCTGAGCCCAACAAGACCAAGGTGGGCAAGATCAATCGCTCGCAGGTGCAGGAAATTGCCGAAA
This sequence comes from uncultured Caldilineaceae bacterium, assembly GCA_964427845.1. GTDB lineage: Bacteria > Chloroflexota > Anaerolineae > Caldilineales > Caldilineaceae > UBA5069. The sequence continues at coordinate 8,657 of CAYRVP010000147.1, read as the reverse complement.
TCAAGCTCAAGGACCTTGAGGCCGTGAGCCTCGAGAGTGCCATGCGCATGGTGGAAGGCACGGCGCGCAGCATGGGCGTCACCGTAGTAGACTAGTTCACAACATCAACAAATCCCGTGGGAGGGGGGCGACCCCCGCGATAACCACAAGGAGAAACAAGCATGGCACAGCACAGCAAGCGCTATCGTGCGCTGCAGGAGAAGGTAGACCGCACGCAGAGCTACTCGCCCAGCGAAGGCCTGGCGCTCGTCAAGCAGACCGCCACCGCCAAGTTTGACGAGACGGTGGAAGTCCATCTGCGCATGGGTGTGGACCCGCGCTACGCCGACCAGCAGGTGCGCGGCGTTGTGACGCTGCCTGGCGGCACGGGCCGCGAGGTGAAGATTGTGGTCTTCGCCGGCCCCGATGGGCAGGCCCTGGCGACGCAGGCCGGCGCCGATTACGTGGGCGCCGAGGACCTGGCCGCTCGCATTGAAAAAGGCTGGACCGACTTCGACATCGTTCTGGCCACGCCCGACATGATGCGCGTCGTCGGCAAGCTGGGGCGCGTGCTCGGCCCCCGCGGCCTTATGCCCAGCCCCAAGACGGGCACGATTCTGCCCGCAGAGGACTTGCCGCGCGTGATTGATGAAGCGCGCCTGGGCCGTGTGGAGTTCCGCGTCGACAAGACCTCCAACATCCACGTGCCGATTGGCAAGGCCTCGTTTGACGAGCAGAAGCTTCTCAAGAATCTGGCTGCGCTCATGGAGGCGATTGTCGCCGCTCGCCCGGCCACGCTCAAGGGCATCTACATTCTGCGTGCGACGCTGACAAGCACCATGGGCCCCGGCGTCAAGCTCGACGTGGCCGCCGCCTCGGCGCTGCACCCGGACAACTACTAGGGCAGAGCGTCACACGGCAAGAGCATGACTGACAATTGAAGATTGATGATTGTGCCGCGTCTCCAGCGAGACGCGGCACAATCATCAATCTTCAATTGTCAATGATGTTGCCGCCAGGCAGCGCCTTTTTTGGCCGACCACACCGCCCGTGTTACACTTGTCCTGTTCAACCGAATAGACCGTTTGCGACCCATGCTGGAGACAGCAGGTGCAGGCCATACAGCCTGCCTAATGGTGGAAACCCACCGCCTGCCGAGGCGAGGACGTGAGAGTAGTCTGCGACGCGCATCTTGTGCTGCGTCCCTGACTGCGCCCCACATTCCGCGACTTGTTCACCGTCTCGATGCGCTGCGTCAAGGCGGTTTTGTTTTGCAGGGCGGGCGCAAGCCCATTGTGGCAGGCGGCGTTACGGCCTGCGAGAATCTGTGCGAAAGGAGGAATGTCGCTTGCCAGTTACACGATCGAAAAAAGGCGAATTGATTGAAGAGTACCGCGAACTCGTGCGGAACTCGGGCGCGCTGGTCTTTACGAACTATAGAGGCACCAGTGTCAAGCAGATCAACTCACTGCGCGGCAAATTGAAGGACAGCGGTGCGAACTACGTCGTCACCAAGAATACACTGCTGCGCGTAGCGTTGGAGCAGGAAGGGCGGACTGCACCCACGGAGTTGCTCGCCGGGCCGAATGCGGTTGTCTTTACCAGTGAAGACATCGCCAAGACCGTCACAGCGCTCAAGGATTGGATCAAGGCCGCCAAGATGGTCGAGATCACCGGCGCACTGCTGGAGAACTCGGCGCTGGATGCAGCCGCAGCCGAAAAGCTTTCCGATCTCCCGACCAAGGAGCAGGTGCTGTCGTCCATCCTGGGTACGTTGAATGCCCCGGCCGGCAGCCTTGTGCGCGTGCTCAATGCACCGCTCTCAAGCCTTGTGCGCGTCATCAACGCACATGTCGAGAAGGAACAAGAAGCCGCTGCGTAGCCATTGCGCTGCGCACACGTAACCGGCCTGCACGCGCAGGCCCCCATGCAACACCCAAACTTGTTTGATGGATTGTCTGAACGATCTGGAGGATCGACACAATGGCTGACCTGAATGCCTTGATGGAAGAGCTGGACAAGCTGACGCTGCTTGAGGCGTCCGAACTAGTGAAGTCGCTTGAGGATCGCTGGGGCGTAAGCGCTGCCGCACCGGTCGCCATGGGCGGTTTCGCCCCTGCCGCCGCCGCTGCCGAAGCCGCACCGGTCGAAGAGCAGACCGAATTTGATGTGATGCTGACCGACGTCGGCGCCAAGAAGATCAACGTGATCAAGGTGGTGCGCGCGCTGACCAACCTGGGCCTCAAGGAGGCCAAGGAGCTCGTCGAGAGCGCCCCTGTCGCCGTGCTGCAGGGTGTGGCCAAGGATGCTGCCAACGACGCCAAGACGCAGATCGAAGCCGAAGGCGCAGTCGTCACCATCAAGTAGGTCACGCCTCCGGCGTGACAGATGAGAATGGATTTACACAAAGCGGGGGCGGGGTCGCACAAGCGGCGCCGCCCCCGCTTCTGTGCAGAGAGGTTGGATCACACGGTGGTATGATCGCGCGCGATGATTTGACGGCAGTGCCAGGCGCCGCTACAATTAGTTTGACGATCAAATTGTTTTCTGGAGGCAGCATGGATACTTCACCACGCGCGTGCGCACACCAGATTCTCGATGTTACGCCCATCTTGCTGCAGGCAATCAGAAGTGAAATGCGCGCCTTGCGCACCGCTGAATTGACTGTACCGCAGTTCCGCACGCTCTCCTTCCTGAACAAGAATGCCGGCGCGTCCCTCTCTGCCGTTGCCGAGTTCATCGGCCTCACGCTTTCGTCCATGTCCATCCTCGTCAACGCGCTGGTCGACCGCGACCTGGTTACGAGAACGATTGACAGTGAGGACCGGCGCCGCATCAACCTGACGGTGACGCAGCCCGGTCGGGCCATGTTGGTGGATGCGCTGCAGGCGACGGAAGCGCGCCTGGCCGATGTGGTGGCCGGGCTGAGCGACAGCGAACGCGCGACCGTAGTCGAGGGGCTGGCGTTGTTGCGCCCTCTCTTTGCGCCGGGCGCACAGACGCCGCAGCATGAGGGTGTGCTGGAGGGTGTTGCAACGCCATGAGGCCGGTCTCCGGCGCCGTACTCGCTGCAGAGGGCGACGGCGACACTGAACTGAATGGCGAATCGACGGGCGGCGCCGAGCAGCCCCGCCGTGCATCGACCTTCGCCGCGTTTCGCCACCGCAATTTCCGCCTCTACGCCATGGGAATGCTCGTCTCCATGGCAGGCTCGTGGATGCAGATCATCGCCCAGGGGTGGCTCGTCTACCAGATCAGCGGCTCGGAGTGGACGCTGGGTCTGGTGGGTTTCGCGTCCGCTATCCCCGCACTGATTATCTCGCCGTGGGCGGGTGTCATCATTGACCGCGTGCCGCGCCGTGCGATTCTCTATGGCACACAAACCGCGGCCATGCTCTTTGCCTTTATTCTGGCGTATCTCACCTTCACCGGGCAGGTGCAGGTTTGGCACATTGTTGCGCTGGCAGTCGGCATTGGCGTGGTGAATGCGTTTGACGCGCCCACGCGCCAGGCTTTTGTGGTGGAAATGGTTGGCCGCGACGACCTGCCCAACGCAATTGTCGTCAATTCCATGATCTTTAACGGCGCGCGCATTGTGGGCCCCGCCTTTGGAGGATTGCTGCTGGCGTGGCTGGGCGCAGGGTGGTGCTTCCTGATTAACGGCATCAGCTTCATGGGCGTGCTGGTGGCGCTGTTCCTGATGCAACTGGCCCCCTACGCACGGCGCGTGCGCCTCGAGTCGCCCTGGGGTCAGCTCAAGGACGGGCTCATCTACGTGCAGCAACGCGCCGACCTGCGCGGCATCCTCCTGCAGGCGGGCATCTTCGGCGTCTTCGGTGTATCGTACAGCACGGTGTTGCCCGCCTATGTGGACCGTGTGCTGCATGTGGGCCCGGCGGCGTATGGGATGATCAACGCCGCTTCGGGCGTCGGCGCGGTGACGTCGGCGCTGCTGATTGCCCACTACGGCGACGCCTTGCGCCGCGGCCGCTGGCTTGCCCTCGTCGCGTTGGCCTTCCCGTTTGTGCTGATCGCCTTTGCCTGGGCGCCGGGACTGCCTGTGGCGCTGCTGCTGGCCTTCTTCCTGGGCATATGCTTCCTGGGTCAGTTCACGTTGCTCAACACGCTGCTGCAAACGCGCGTCGATGACGCCATGCGCGGCCGTGTGATGAGCCTCTACACGCTTATCTTCTTTGGCATTGCGCCATTCGGGAACCTTGCCATAGGCGCGGTTTCGGAATATTGGGGGTTGAGCATTACCCTTACACTCAGTGCACTGATCACTCTCGGCCTCAGTGCCGCCAACCTGTTGTACAGCGATAAAGTGCGCAGCATGCGCTAGCGCACAGTACCAGCCAATTCCACCTTGCCACCTCCCGGCGTGAACTCGTGAACCCTGCAATCGACCCAATCACCAATCCGGTTACTCAGTTCCTCATAGACAACATCGTAGGTGTCTACTTCGCCTATGGCCTGGCTTTCTTTGCGCTGGGCGCCGTGCTGGCGCTGGCCAGTCGCCAGCGCTCCGCACTGCCACTCATGCGCGCGCTGCCGCTGCTTGCGTGGTTCGGGTTGCTGCATGGCGCGCACGAGTGGGTGGAGATGTTCCAGCGCATCGCGGCGCTGAGCGGTGGCCACACGCCGGGGCCTGGTGAGGAGGCGCTGCGCATCGCGCTGCTTGTCATCTCCTTCCTATGCTTGCTTGGCTTTGGCGTGCGCGCACTCCGGCCCGAAAGCAGCGCTGCCGGATGGCGCGTGCTGCTCTTCTGGGGGCCGGTGGTGGTGTGGACGGCCGCGGTTGCCGGCGCTGTACTCTATTATCGGCCGGCGCCGCTTGATGCTGCCTATTTTGCCGACGTGTTGTCGCGCTATCTCATCGCCATTCCTGGCGCCCTGCTCGGGGCGGCGGCGCTCATGGCGCAACAGCGTGCGCTGCGCGCACGCGATCTGCCGCTCTTTGGGCGCGACCTTGTTTCGGCGGCCACTGCACTCATTCTCTACGGCGTGGTGGGCCAACTCTTTGTACGCGCCACGGTGATACCACCATCAAATGTACTTAACAGCTCGCTCTTCCTGGCCTGGTTCGGCATGCCGGTGCAGCTCTTCCGTTGTACTTTGGCGGCGCTGATCCTGCTCTTCATGATGCGGGCAATGCGCGTCTTTGAAGAGGAGGCCCGCCGCCACCTCGAAGAAATCGCGCATAGTGAGCGTGAAGTGCAGGAGCAGTCGCTGGAATTCGAGCGCCGCAGCGCGCGCGAGCACGCGATCCTCAACCAGGCGCTGGCTGCCAAAGCGCGCGAACTTGCGCTGCTGCTGGATCTCTCCAATCTTCTGGGCGTGGCCATGGAGATGCCGCGTCGGCTGACGAATGCACTGCCGCGTATCATTCAAAATCTCGCGTTCACGAACGCAGGGATCATACTCTGCGTCGACAGCCACAGCGACCATATCGACGTCGAGGCACAGACCGGTTTCGATGCGCCCATTCTGCTCGCGCCGGACGCTATGAGCGCCGTTCAACCAGTTGCCGACGATGTTACATTCATGAACTGCGTGGCGCTGGGCCGCCGCAGCACTGAAGCGGGGCGCGCCGCCTGCCGCCATGTGGATGGGGCCGTCGTCGAGTTCAGCGTCAGTGCGGTGCTCCTGGGTGAGGAGTGCTGGAACTACGGCAGCCCCACCGTTGCGCTGGCGCTGCCCCTCATGGCACAGCAGATCCCCATCGGCGCGGTGGTCTTTGCGCACACGGGGAGCGAGCCACGCGTGGTGGAGATTGAAGAACTTCACATTATGGTGGGAATTGCGCGCCAGTTGGAGCTCTCCATGGAGAACGCGCGCCTGTACCGCGAAGCGCAGGAGCGCGAGCAGACGCTGGCGCAACTGTTGGCGCAGGTGGTGGCGGCGCAGGAGGCTGAGCGACAGCGGATTGCACGCGAACTCCACGACGCCACGGGCCAGTCGCTTACGGCGATTGCGCTGGGATTGCGTGGCCTGGCCAACAGCGTCAACAGCGCCGCCGATGGTACGCGTGCGGACCTGTCCCGCCATGCGGAATCGCTGCAGCACTTCGCCACCGACGCACTGGGCGAGCTGCGCCGCATCATCGCCGATCTGCGCCCGCCCCAGCTTGACGAATTGGGCCTTGCCCCGGCACTGCGCTGGTACATTCAGAATTTCCGCAAACGCAATCCAGGCATCGATCTCTCCTTCACCGTCGCTGGTGACCACACGCGCATGCCGCCCCATTACGATACTGTGGTCTTTCGCGTCGTCCAGGAGGCGCTTACCAACATTGCCAAACACTCGGGGGCTGACCGGGCGGGGGTTGTGCTTGAGATGAAACCGAGCGAGCTGGTGGTCACCATTCAAGACAACGGCAAAGGCTTTGACCCAGCGCGTGCAATGGCTGCGCGCGGCCAGAGTGCGGCCTGGGGGCTGCTGGGCATCCGTGAGCGCACTTTGCTGCTGAATGGCCGCTATGATATCAAGTCCGCCCCCGGCCAGGGTACGCTCGTGCGCATCTCGGTGCCCACTGTAACTGCACCACTCTTGGGGGACGAACCAGCCGACCGACCCCTTCCCATCCATGACGATGGCGCGTAGGCGGCGCACCCATGAGGAACAGACCAGATGATCAATGAGAGCGACGCACCCACCGGCGCTGCGGGCGATCGGCTCATCCGCCTGCTTGTGGTTGACGACCACTCGATTCTGCGCGCTGGGCTGCGCATGCTTTTTGCCGCCGAGCCCGACATGCAGATCGTGGGCGAGGCGAGCAGCGGGCAGCAGGCGATTGAGGCTGTCGAGCGACTGCATCCCGATGTCGTGATCATGGACGTGGCCATGCCGGGCATGTCAGGCATTGAGGCGACGCGACGCATCAAGCAAATCTATCCCGAAACCGCCGTGCTGGCGCTGACGATGCACGAGGATGAGCAATACTTCTTCGAGATGCTCAACGCGGGCGCGGCCGGCTACATCCCCAAGCGCGCCGCACCCGACGACCTGATTGCCGCCATCCGCGTGGTGAAACAGGGAAATGTCTTCCTGCATGCGACGCTGGCGCGCTTTCTCATTCACGACGTGTTGCAGGGTTACCTCCACCCCGTACCCGAGGTCGAGCCCCTCACTGAGCGCGAGCGCGAAGTGCTCACGTTGATTGCTGAAGGGCAGACCAGCCGCGAAATCGGCGAGGCGCTTGTCGTCAGCCCCAAGACAGTGGACCGCCATCGCGAGAACATTATGTCAAAACTCAATCTGCACAGCCGCGTGGAGCTTGTGAAGTATGCCATTGAGCGGGGGTTGATTGAGACGCGGCGCTGATACTGCGAGAGAATTGAGAATTGATGATTGAGAATGGGCCGCGTCTCTCGAGAGACACGGCCCATTCTCAATCATCAATTCTCAATTCTCTCGTCAGTCATTCCCCGCCGCAGCCACGCGGCCCAGGGACTTCATCCGCGTGAAGATGGCGCAGGTAAAGCAGGCGTCGGGGAGGCATCCCTCGGCATCGCGCCGCACCAGCCAGCAGGGAAGGGCCGCGTTGCGGGCGGCCGGGCAGCGTGCGCGCTTTTCGGAAGGGCAATCTTTCACCTCCCAGCAAGGCGCTTCGGCGGCCTCAATCAGCGCAGCCGGTGTGGCTACATCCAGCGCGTCCAGCCCTTCGGCTGCGGCCTCGAGCTGCCAGCGCCGGTCCAGACGGTGGAGCGCAAGGCCGAGGCAAACCATGGCCGCAATCGGCACACCTATGCGCAGGGCAAAGTAGCCGATAATTGTGAGTGCTGCATTCCAACCGTTCATGGCAGCCTCGATTAGTGCGTTGCTTCGTGGCCGTCAAAGCGGACGAGCCATCGCACACAGATGTACCATGCCAGCGCAGCCATGGAGAGAATGCCGATGGTGGACATCCACTCCATCATGCTGGGGATATAAGCGTTGCCCGCAACTGGTGCTGTCTGGGCGGCGAGCGTGGCATTGAAGCGGTTCATGAGGACGCCCGCCAGCACCAGCAGCGGCGCAACCCACTGCAACGCCGAGCGCCGTCGCCAAGCAGGCGTCAGGCAGATGATGGCGGGAATGAGAGCCCCCAACGCAATCTCAATTGTGGCAAGCCACGTGCGGCTGGACATCCAGTCCAGACGCATGAGTTCGCCATTGCTGACGAGCGCACCGATGCGTACAGCCAGGTAGAAGAGCGACACGCCGCCAATGCCTACCATCAGCCCCTGGATGACCTTTGACTCTTCGGGTGCATTGTGGATGCGCGCTGCGGTGCGATAGGCCACAATCGCCATGCTCAACCCCGCCATCACCGCTGAGGTGAAGAAGAGAATGGGCAGCATGGGTGTCCACCAGAGGAGCGAGACCCGATGTGGCATGTTGAGATAGAGCGTGCCCAGCGTTGATTGGTGGAGCGTGGAGAGGGTGACGCCGAGCACCGTGACAGGGGCCATGAGCCAAAGCACAAAACGGCGCACCTTCATCCAGCCGAACTTTGCCAGGAAGTCGGGGGCGACTTCCAGCACAAGCACTGTGGTATAGAGCAACACACAGCAGCAGATCTCGAAGAGCGGCGAGTGCAAGTTCCAGTATAACAGGAAGTTGTAGAAGCGGTCAGGCCGGCCCAGGTCGAGCAGGAGCAGCACGAGCACGGCAGTGTAGCCCAGGAAGCCGGCCAG
>CAYRVP010000146.1:0-10676 GCA_964427845.1 uncultured Caldilineaceae bacterium | reverse complement strand
GCCATGGCCCTGGCCTGGCTGCCGCTGCGCTGGGCGGCTGTGAGCGTCGCAGCCGTGGCCGCCGCGCTCCTGCTCTTGCGCTATCCGTGGCTGCTCTGGGCCGGCGTGGGCGCGGCGCTGCCCTTCGCCGCGGGCATCAAATTGAGCGGCCCCCTCAGCCTGCTCGACGTCGCGCTTGCGGCCGCCCTCGGCCTCTGGCTGATCGACGGCGCGCGCCGCCAGACACTGCGCCTGCACGCCACCGGACCTGCCATCGCCGCCCTGATTTATGCAGCCGCGCTGCTTGTGTCCACATTTGGTGCTGCGGAATTGCCGCAGGCCGCCGCTGAGGTGATAAAATGGCTCGAATTTGCCACAGTGCTCTTGCTCGTCCCGCAAATGGTGCGCGGTGAACAGCAGGTGCGCTGGCTGGCTGCCGCCATCATTTTCGGTGCAGCAGCGCAGGCTGCGCTGGGCCTCTACCAGTTCGTCTTCCGCATTGGCCCCGACTGGTTCATCATTCTTGGCCGCTTCATGCGCGCCAGCGGCACCTTTGGCCAACCCAACCCATTTGCAGGCTTCCTGGGGCTCGTGCTGCCTGTCTCACTGAGCCTCGCCTTGCACGCCGCGAGCGAAGCCCTGCGGCCGCCCCGCCGCCGCCGTGCGTGGCTCCCGGCCGGGTATTTTGCAGGCGCGACCGTGTTGATCGCCGCCGCACTGCTTGCCAGTTGGAGCCGCGGCGCGTGGCTGGGCGCGGCAGCGGGCATTTCCGTCGTAATTTTCTTGCGCAGCCGGCGCGCAGCCCTTCTTTCCGCCGCCGCTGCCTTGCTCGTGCTCGCCGCAGTCCTGCTGGGGAGCCTCTCACCTGCGCAACTGCCGCAGCCCGTCGCCGCCCGCCTGCAGGAGGCGCCCGCCTTCTTCGGCGTGGGCAATCCGCTGGAGCAGGAAGTCAACGACGACAACTTTGCCATCATTGAGCGTCTTGCCCATTGGGTGGCTGCCGAGCGCATGTTTGCCGCTGCGCCGCTGCTGGGTGTGGGGCCGGGCAACTATGCCGCGGCCTACCCTGCCTATCGCCTCCCCCGTTGGGAGGAGCCGCTGGGCCACGCCCATAATACATATCTCAACGTTTTGGCCGAAACCGGCATCGTTGGCTTTGCGGCATTTGTGGTACTCTGGTCAACAGTGCTGGTCTTTGTGTTGCGCCGCCGCAACGCTGCGCAGGCCACCTTCACAAATGCATTGGCAGTCGGCATCCTGGGCATGCTCGCCCATCTGGCCCTCCACAATCTTGTGGACAATCTCTTCGTGCAGGGCATCTACATTCTCGTGGCGCTCTGGGTTGCACTGCTTGATGCAAGCGCTGCACCCTCCACCCTTGCGAACACCTAAGCAGAAGGAATAGCAGTGTTCATGCGCAATTCGACGTTGCAGATGATCCAGTCGAAGGTGAGCACCCCCGAAGACCGCCGCGCCGAAATGCGGCGCTTCGCCAAGTTCGCCACCGTCGGCCTCCTGGGCTCCATCACCCACTTCACAATCCTCAACGTCCTCGTGCAGCTTGCCAGTTCGCCAGAGTTGCTCGCCAACGCGCTCGGCTTTATCACCGCGGTTGTGCAGAACTTCTTCCTCAACCGCCGGTGGACCTACCCCGAAAGCCGCATCCGCGACGCCCGCCGCCAACTCGCGCAATTCTTCCTTGTCAGTTTCATTGGCTTCTTCCTCAACATGGCCGTCTTTTCGATCGTCCTCTGGCTGCTCGCGCCCACCACGGAGGGCATGATTGCCAGTCCGCGCATGGCCCACTTTGTCGCCTATAACGGGGCGTACGTCGTCGCGGTCGGCACCGTCCTCTTCTGGAATTTCGCCGCCAACCGCCTGTGGACCTACCGTGGCCTCACCACGAAGCCTGCCGCCGGCGCGCTCGACGCCGACCTGCCCGGCGAGGTCGTCGCCGAAACCGCCCCCAAGGTCTAGCCGCGCCGTGCGCAGCCACCGCACGCCGCCGCTGATTGCCATTGACTACACCCCCGCCGTGCGCCAGAGCGCCGGCATCGGGCGCATTATTCGCGGGCAGATTGACGCCCTACTCGCGCTCGATCCCCCCTTCGACATCCGCCTCTTCGTTGTGGGACGCCTCACCCAGGCCGAGCGCGCCGCCGCGCCACGCCATCTCACGGGTACGCCCCTCTCCGAGCGCAACATGGTGCGCCTTTGGCATCGCCTTAACGCGCCGCTGCCCACGATCGACGCCTTCCTCGGCCGCCGTCCCGATCTGCTCCACGCCACGGATTTCGTCCTGCCACCCACGCGCGCCCGCTGCAAATTGCTCACCGTGCATGACCTCGCCTTCCTCCACTACCCCGAGGCCGCCATGCCCGGCCTGCAGCGCTACCTCAACGTGGTGGTGCCGCGCAGCGTCGCCCGCGCCGACTTTCTGGTCGCCGACAGCGCCAACACGGCGCGCGACCTCACCAATCAGTGGCACGTGCCCGCCAATCGTATCGCCGTCGTCTACGGCGCGATTGACCCTGCGCGCTTCCACCCTGTCAGCGATCCCGCCGCGCTGAGCGCCGTGCGCGCCCGCTACGGGCTGGGCAGCGCGCCCTACATCCTCACCCTCAGCCGCCTCGAGCCGCGCAAGAACCATGTGCGCCTAATCGAAGCCTTCGCCCGCGCGCGGGCCGCTGGCCTGGACCACCACCTCGTGATTGGCGGCGGCAAGGGCTGGCTCTACGACGAAATCTTCGCGCGCGTCAAGGCGCTCGATCTCGAAAGCGCCGTCCACTTTACCGGCTTCGTTGACGAGGCCGACCTGCCCGCGCTCTACAGCGCCGCCACATTTTTCGCCTACCCCTCACTCTACGAAGGCTTCGGCCTGCCCGTCGTCGAGGCGCTTGCCTGCGGTCTGCCCGTGCTTGCCGGCGACAACTCCTGTCTGCCCGAGGCGGGCGGCCCTGGCGCTCTCTACGTCAACGCGCTCGATATCAACGCCATCGCCGCCGGTCTCCTGCAAATGGCGCGCAATCCCAATCTGCGCGCAGCCCTTTCCAGCGCAGGCCAGTCCCACGCCGCCCACTTCACCTGGGTGCGCAGCGCCCGCGCCCTTCTCGACCTCTATATGCGCGCCCTCAGCACCTGAAGCCCCGGACCATCCTGTGCCGCGCAGCACATGCCAGGCGTGCCCCGCTCCATCGCGCCAACCTATCGCACCTGCCATACTCCTTGCACCTGCCACACCTTTTCTGCACAAGGAGCGTCTCATGGCCGAACTACTGGTCGCACTCGTCGCCATCGCCTGGCTGCTCGTCACCGTCGCCGAGCGGTCCGCTCACTAGCAAGCGCAATTTGTAGCGGAAGGCCTCCCGGCCTTCACTTTGCGGGCGTATGGATGCGTCCTCGCCACGCCGAAGGCCAGGAGGCCTTCCGCTACAAACTGCGCTTCTTTCCCTCCCTGTTCTCTGTGTCGTCTTTCAGTTCCTCGCAACCACCTGCTTCCGCTTGAAATGCGCAGCGCGTGCGCCTACGCTGTATTCCCATGCATGCACACCTGGTCGACCTCGAGCGCACCCTCTGCTGCGCCTCGCCCGCCTATTTCCTCGAGCACTATGTTCAAATCGAAAGCCCCGAGTCCGGCGGCTGGACGCCCTTCCACCTCTGGCCCCAACAGCAGCGCGCGCTGGCCACCCTCACCCACAACCGCAGGGTGGTCGTCCTCAAAGCGCGCCAACTGGGCCTCACCTGGCTCTCGCTCGCCTTTGCGCTCTGGCTCATGGTCACCCAGCCCCCCGCGGTCATTCTGCTCTTCTCGCTGCGCGAAGCCGAAGCCACCGAGTTGCTGCGCCGCCTGCGTGCCATGTATGAACGCCTGCCTCCTTTCCTGCAGAGCCGGCCCGGCCCCACCGCCACCGCCACGCGCTGGGAAATTGCCTCCGGTTCGCGCGCCCATGCCTTCTCCACCCAGAGCGGCCGCTCCTACACCGGCACCCTCGCGCTGGTCGACGAGGCCGACTTCGTGCCCAACCTCGCTACCTTTCTCAATGCCGTCAAACCCACGGTCGATGCGGGCGGCCGGCTGCTGCTCATCTCCACGGCTGACAAGGCGCAGCCCCTCAGCCCCTTCAAGCGCATCTACCGCGCCGCCGCACAGGGATCGAGCGCCGGCGGCGGCTCGACCTATGCGCCCCTCTTTCTGCCCTGGTATGCCCGCCCCGACCGTACACCCGCCTGGCGCGCACGCGTGGCCGCCGAAATGTTCGCCCAGCGCGGCAGCCACGATGACTTCTTCCAGGAGTACCCCGCCACCGCCGACGAGGCGCTGCGCGTCCGCTCCCTCGCCGCACGCCTGCCCGCTGCCTGGCTCGAGCGCGTGACCGTCGAGTCACCGCCGCTATCCGATGCGTCTCTGCCCGCCGCGTTCATCGGCATGGATGGGCTGCATATCTTCACGCCCCCCGCCGCGGGCGGCCGCTATGTGGCTGCCGCCGACCCGGCCGAGGGCAACCCGCGCAGCGACGAGAGCGCCCTCACGCTGCTCGACGCCCTCACCGGCGCGCAGGTCGCCCTCCTCGCCGGTCCCATTGCTCCCGACCTCTTCGCGCTCCACGCCGCCGCCCTCTGCCGCTGGTACGCCGACGCACCTATTCTGGTGGAGCGCAACAACCACGGCCACGCCGTCCTCGGCTGGCTGGCCGAGCAGGGCGTCGAACTGCTGCCCGGCCCCGACGGCCGCCCCGGCTGGCTCACCACTGCCGCCAGCAAGACGCGCGCCTGGGATGAAGCCGCACGCCGCATCGCCGCCGGCGCATGCACCATCGCTGACCCAGACACGGCCGCGCAACTCGCCCTTGTCGAAGCCTCCACCTTGCGCGCCCCCACCGGCCATCACGACGACCGCGCCGTGGCCTACGTGCTCGCCCTGCTTGCGCTCGGCAGCGCCGCGCCCACTCCCACGCCCCCTGTCGCCCCCGCCGACCCTCTCACCGCCTACGACACTCACGCCTTCGACTAATCCCCTGCAAATACGACGCAAAGTCACAAAGACGCAAAGCAACGCGGAGAACAACAGGAACAACCAATCTTTGCTCTTCTTTGCGTTTCTTTGCGTCTTCGCGACTTTGCGTCGAAGTTCTCCGTAGTGCGTATTTTGCCCCGGGGCTGCTACAATGGCCTGTGCAGCCTTGCATCTGTGGGCTGCGCCGCTTCAGCCGCCAGACAGGACACTCCCGTTGCAGCAGTTGCTATCGAACGAACACTTGCAGGTTCTCCGCAGCGAACGCTCAGTCATCGAAGAGACGCGCGTCCAGCTCGCGCGCCTCAATGCCGAGGATGATGACCTCACCCTCCTCAAGCGCGGCCTCGAGCAGTTGGATGAGCTCTTTTTGCTCGTGGTCGTGGGCGAGTTCAATGCCGGCAAGACCGCCTTCCTCAACGCCATGCTCGGCAGCAAGTTCCTGCCCGAAGGCGTCACGCCCACCACCGCGCGCATTCACGTGCTGCGCCACGGCGAAGCCCACCGCCACGACCGTGTAGGCGACGATTATGACATCGTTTATCTCCCCGTCGAGTGGCTGCGCGAAATCAGCCTTGTTGATACACCGGGCACCAACGCCGTCGTCCAGCGCCACCAGCAAATTACCGAGCACTTTGTGCCGCAGAGTGATCTCGTCCTCTTCGTCACCAGCGCCGACCGCCCCTTCAGCGAGAGCGAGCGCGCCTTCCTCGAGCGCATTCGCCAGTGGGGCAAGAAGGTCGTCATTGTCGTCAACAAGATCGACCTTATCGAATCGCCCGCCGACCGTGAGACAATTCTCGATTTTGTGCGCACAAACGCGCACAACCTGCTTGGCATCGACCCGCAGATCTTTCCCGTGAGCGCCCGCCTCGCACAACAGGCGCGCGCCGCTGCCGGCAATGGCCGCACGCCCTCCGGCCCACTCTGGGATGCCAGCCTCTTTGCGCCGCTGGAAAAATACCTGCTCGAGACCCTCGACACCGGCGAGCGCTGGCGCCTCAAACTGGAGAACCCGCTCGGCGTCGCCTCGCGCTTGCTAGACAAGTACATCGTCCTCGTCAGCGAACGCCAGGCGCTCCTGAAGAGCGACTTCGAGACGCTCGACACGATTGATGAGCAACTGGCCGCCTACGAACAGGACATGCGTCGCGACTTCCAGTACCAGTTCGCACGCGTCGATAACGTCCTCTACGCCATGGCCGAGCGCGGCGACAAGTTTTTCGATGAGACGATGCGCCTGACACGCATCATCGACCTTATGAATGGCCCCAAGATCAGTTCCGCCTTTGACCGCGATGTCATCGGCGACACCAGCCGCGACCTCGAGCGCCACGTCAACAGTCTCATCGACTGGATGGTGGACAAGGACTACCGCCAGTGGCGCGCGATCACCGAATACCTCAACCGCCGCTGGTCACAGCACGCCGACCGCATCGTCGGCAGCCTGGGCGCCGATTTCGAGATGAACCGCGAGCAGTTACTCTCCAGCGTGGGCAAGGAGGCGCAGCGGCTGATCGACAGCTACGATCGCGCCGCCGAGGCCGACAAACTCGCACAGGATGTGCAGAGCGCAATTGTCAATACGGCCGCAATCGAGGTGGGCGCACTTGGCCTTGGCGCCGTCCTCGTCGCCGTCCTCCACACCACCCTGCTGGATGTCACCGGTGTCCTCGGCGCGGGCGTGCTGGCTGCCTTCGGCCTTTACCTGCTGCCCCGCCGCCGCGCCACCCTCAAGAGCGATCTGCGCGAACGCATCGCCACGCTGCGCAGCACCCTCGAAACCAACCTGCGCAGCCAGTTCGAGACCGAGCTTTCCGCAGGCGTTGCGCGTATCCGCGAGGCCATCGCCCCCTACACCCGCTTCGTACGCGTCGAGCGCGAGAAGCTCGATCGCTTCCAGGGCGATCTTGCCAAATCGCGCACAGAAATCGACACCCTGCGCAGTTCTGTACAGCGGCTGGAATAGGAAATTCCTGTCCGCAGAATAAACGGAAACAGCGGAGACAACAGGATACCAAAACCATATTGCCATTCATGCTCTTTCCGCAGTTTCCGTCCATTCTGCGGACAGGAATCTTGCACCCATGCCCCCAATCACGCTGATCCCGCTCAGCGCCGAACACGCCTCCCTCCTGCAGGCCGTCTACGCCGCCGCGCCCGCATATTGGGCGCGCTTCGGCCTCGACCCACTCCCGTACGGCCAGGCCGCCCTTGACCTCGCTGCAGTCGCCGCGGACCCTGCGCGCACCCTCCTCGGCATCCTCCAGCGTGTCAATCCGGACGACCCCACCGCCGGTCAAACCATGGTGGGTGCGCTTGACCTGCGCCGGCGCTTTCCCGACGAAGAGCGCGCTACCCTCGGTCTGCTCATCATCGCAGAACCCTTTCAGCGTCAGGGCATCGGACGCACCGCCTGGGCGCTACTTGAGGGCTGGCTTGCACAGCAGCCCGGGCTCACCACCGCCCGCCTCAGCGTCGAGCAGTTCAACATCCCCGCGCTCCGCTTCTTCACCGCCCTCGGCTTCACGCTCACCAGTGAAGCCACCCGCCGCAAGGTAAACGACACCTTTGTGCGCTATCTGGACATGGAAAAGCCGCTCCCTACGCAAAAATAAGGCGAGGCTTCCACATGTGAAAGCCTCGCCCAAGTCAACTCGCTGTTTCCCTACGCCCTACTCCCCACTGCCTACTCCCCACTCCCTGCTTTACTGCACCACCAACTGCCCCTGCATCGACGGGTAATGCCCCGCCACCGTGCAAATAACCGAATACGTGCCTGGGTCGGTGACGGTGAACTGCGCCGTCTCGCCCTGACCTGGATCCACCAGACCCGCATCCCACATCAGCAAATCGGCGTTCTGCCCCGGGTCAAAGGGCACGGGCACTTCGCTGCCTGGCTTGACGATTGCCCAGTTGTGCTGCAAACCACCCTGATTGTCCAGATCAATCGCGAAGGCTTCACCCGCCTTTACCGTCCACACCGGCGGCTTCGTCAAGTTGTCCGGCTCATTGTAATAAAGGTCATGCGCCGTCACCTTCAGCACCTGCGCAATCGCCTCCTGGGCACTCGGCGCGGACGCCGCGGGCGCAGCCTCTTCCTTGTCACCACCCCCGCACGCCGCCAGCACAACCATCGCCAGCACCAGCACACCAACCATCCACTTCCGCATAATTCCCATTCCCTTTCAGTCTTGTCATTGCGTTTGGAGCGATGGCCCTCCTGAACACCCACCGCACCGCTTGTGAATCCTGCCACAAGCAGACGCAAACCTATCACATGCAGCGCCAACAACGAAGTGCAATTCTTCCAAAGTTCCAGTACGGCACGTAAGTTCAAAGGTGTGAGCAGAACGCAATCTGCGTCACATGCGGGCCGGCGCAGGTACGCTATAATGGATTTTTGCGTCACCGCGCGGCCCTTGCATTGGGCCGCTTGCCGCGGTATACTGGCGACAAACCGAACAATTGTTCGGTTTCGGTCGCGTAGTAGCGTAAGCTATCGTGTGAACGCACGAGAGCCAGGGGGCAACCATGGCGTTGGATAAACTGGTCGTGCGCGGCGCGCGCGAACACAACCTCAAGAATATCGACATCGAGATGCCGCGCGACAAGCTCGTGGTCATCACGGGTCTCAGCGGCAGCGGCAAAAGCAGCCTCGCCTTCGACACCATCTACGCCGAGGGGCAGCGCCGCTACGTCGAGTCCCTCTCCGCCTATGCGCGCCAGTTCCTCGGCCTCATGGAAAAGCCCGACGTAGACCAGATCGAGGGACTCAGCCCTGCCATCTCCATCGACCAAAAGGGGGCCGGACGCAACCCCCGCTCGACCGTCGGCACCGTCACCGAAGTCTACGACTACCTGCGCCTTCTGTATGCGCGCATTGGCCACCCCCACTGCCCCAACTGCGGCGCGCCCATTTCCCAGCAAACGCCTCAGCAGATCGTTGACATCATCAGCGAAATGCCCGAAGGCAGCCGCATTCTGATCATGGCCCCCATCATCAAGGATCGCAAGGGGCACCACAAGACCACACTCGACGATCTGCAAAAGCAGGGTTACGTGCGTGTGCGCGTCAACGGCGACCTTTACGAGGTCAACGAAGTGCCCGACCTCGACCGCTACCGGATGCACACCATCGAGGCCGTGGTGGACCGCATTGTTGTCCGCCCTGTGGCCGAGCCTGACAGTGATGAGCCGGGCCTCGACCTGCAGCGTCTCACCGATTCTGTCGAGACCGCGCTGCGTCTGGGCAACGGCGTCCTCTACGTCGCCGACGTCACCGACCCCGACCACGAAATCGACCGCACCTTCAGCGAAGAGTTCGCCTGCGCCAATTGCGGCACCAGCGTGCCCGAAATTGAGCCGCGCACCTTCTCCTTCAACAGCCCCCACGGCGCTTGCCCCGCCTGCACAGGCATCGGCAACCTCCAGGAGTTCGACCCCGAGCTCATCCTTGATCTCGACAAATCCATCGAGGAGGGGGGCGTCGTTCCCTGGCAGCGCGCCAACGAGTATGACGACGGCGGCTACTACAAGGGGGTGCTCCAGGCCGTGGCGCGCCAGTTTGCCATTCCGCCGCGCGTGCCCATTCGCGAGCTCAGCCTCAAACAGCGCGACATCCTGCTCTACGGCCCGCCCGGCAAGGACAAGAAGGTGCAGCTCGAATACAAGAACACCTCGGGCGATCTGCGCACCTACCAAACCAGCTTCCACGGCGTGCTGCCCAGCCTGCAGAAGCGCTATGCCGAAACCAGCAGCGAATACATCCGCAGCAAGCTCGAAGAGTACATGAGCGTGCGCCCCTGCCCCACCTGCGGCGGCAAGCGCCTCAAACCCGAAGCGCTCGCCGTTACCATCGCCGGTGACAACATCAACGACGTCACCACCATGGCCGTGCACGAATCACTCGATTGGGTGCATGCGCTCCAGGGCAACGTCGCAGAGACTGTCACAGCCACCAACGGCGCCGGACCGCTGCCGCCACCCCTCACCCCGCGCGAGATGACCATCGCTTACCAGGTTCTCAAAGAAATCGCCGCGCGTCTCGAGTTCATGGTCAATGTCGGCCTCGACTATCTCACCCTCAACCGCACCGCCGTCACTCTCTCGGGCGGCGAAGCGCAGCGCATTCGCCTTGCCACCCAAATCGGCAGCCAGCTCATGGGCGTCCTCTATATCCTGGATGAGCCGAGCATCGGCCTGCACCAGCGCGACAACGCCCGCCTCATCGACACCCTCAAGGGGATGCGCGACCTGGGCAATACCGTGCTTGTGGTTGAACACGACGAGGACACCATCCGCGACGCCCACTTGTTCGTCGACATGGGGCCGGGCGCGGGTGAGCACGGCGGCCACGTCGTCTGCGCCGCCTGGCAAGAGGACTTCATCAACTGCCCGGACAGCCTTACCGCGCAGTACATGCGCAACGAACGACGCATTGAGGTGCCCGCCGAGCGCCGCCTGGGCAACGGCAAGGAAATCGTCATTCAGGGCGCCGCCGAGAACAACCTCAAGGATGTGGACGTGCGCATCCCGTTGGGCAAGTTCGTCGCAGTCACCGGCGTCAGCGGCAGCGGCAAATCCACGCTCGTCGTCGAGGTGCTCTACAAACGCCTCGCCCAGTTGATGTACCACGCCAAGGATCGTCCCGGCAAGTACGAGGCCATCACCGGCATCGACCACA
>CAYRVP010000145.1:0-10859 GCA_964427845.1 uncultured Caldilineaceae bacterium | reverse complement strand
CATTCGCATGGCACCGACAATGCACTCACGCTCATTCACCTCGCGCTGCTCACGGGCCACATTGGGCGCAAGGGTACGGGGCTCAATCCGCTGCGCGGGCAGAACAATGTGCAGGGCGCGTCCGATGCGGGCGCGATGCCCTGGCACTACCCCGGCTATCAGCGGGTGGATGATGAAGACGCGGCGCGCAAGTTCGAGACCGCGTGGCATGTCGAGCCCGGCGGACTCAACCGCGAGTTGGGGCTGACAACCACGGAAATCCTCTCCGACGCCCGGCCGGGAGGCGTGCGCGCGCTCTACATCATGGGCGAGAACCCCATGATGTCCGAGCCGAATCTGAACGTCACGCGCCATCACATGGAGCAACTCGAATTCGTCGTCGCGCAGGACCTCTTCATCAACGAGTCGGGCGCGTTTGCAGATGTCTTCCTGCCCGCCACCTCCTGGGCCGAGAAGGAGGGCACCTTTACCAACACCGACCGGCGCGTGCAGCGCGTGCGCCAGGCGATTGCGCCACGCGGCCAGGCCCGCCCCGACTGGCAGATCATCTGCGACCTGGCACAGCGCATCGAGGCGCGCCTGGGACGCCCTGCCAGCGCGGGCTGGTGGTATGCAGGTCCGTCACAGGTGCTCGAGGAGATGGGCAGCGTTGTGCCCGAGTATGCAGGTGTCAAGTACCCGCGCATTGAAGTGCAAGGCCTGCAGGTGCCCGTGTGGGACGATGAGCATCCCGGCACCCCCTTCCTCTTCGAGGGCGTCTTCCCCAGCGGCCGCGCCAAGTTCTTCCCCATGGAGTACGTACCCACAGTGGAGATGCCCAACGACGAGTATCCCTTCATCCTCACCACCGGGCGTGTGCTCGAGCACTGGCACGGCGGCACGCTGACGCGCCATTCCGCCCTGGACGACCTCTATCCCGAGGCGCGCATTGAGATCAACCCGGCCGACGCCGCGCGCATGGCCGTGGCCGACGGTGACACCGTGCGCGTGAGTTCGCGCCGTGGCTCGGTGGTGGTGCGCGCATGGGTGAGCGAGCGCGCCACGCTGGGCGTCGTCTTCCTTCCCTTCCACTTCAGCGAGGCCGCCGCCAACCTGCTCACAATTGACGCGCTGGACCCATTGGCCAAGATCCCCGAGTACAAGGCCTGCGCCGTGCGTGTTGTGCCTGCGCACAAGGATGAACTGGCTGACGCCGGGGCGGTGCAGTCACGCGGGCGCTATTGAGCGCGCCGCTGTAGCGGACACAGCACAGCGATCTCGTAGCGGCGGCTCGAGCCGCCGTACTCACCAATGCCGCCGCGCCGGATGAGTACGGCGGTTCAAGCCGCCGCTACGAATGCAGACACACCCACGCGACAAATTGGGGGCGAACCCGGCGGTTCGCCCCCAATGATCAATCTTCAATGATCAATCACCCCTACGGCCGCAGCAGCAGTTTGCCTTTTGATTGGCGATTGGCCATATAGGTCTGCGCGCCGGCGGCCGCGCCCAGCGGAAAGAGCTGATCGATGCGCACGTCGAGTTCGCCGGCCGCTGCCCAGGCAAAGACATCGGCGCAGCGCGCGAGGAACTCCTCGCGCGTGCGCATGTAGGCCCCCAGTGACGGCCGTGTGATAAAGAGCGAACCCTTGGCGTTGAGCACCTGCAGATCGAAGGGGGGCACGGGGCCGCTCGCCTGCCCCCACAGCACCATCATCCCGCGCGGGCGCAGGCAGTTGAGACTCTTCTCAAAGGTGGTGACGCCCACCGAGTCGTAGACCACATCCACCCCCTGCCCCTGTGTCCACTCCTTGACGGCCTCTTCAAAATCGGCTTCCTCATAGAGCACAACCTCATCTGCACCACCGGAGCGCGCGAGCACTGCCTTTTCGCGCGTGCCGACCGTGGCGATGACACGCGCCCCGCGCCGCTTGGCCGCCTGGAGCAACAGCCGCCCTGTGCCGCCTGCAGCGGCATGAATCAGCGCGGTGTGGCCCTTCTGCAGCGGAAAGGTGCTGGTTGCGAGGTAATGTGCCGTCAGCCCCTGGATCATGAGCGCCGCACCCTGCTCGTCGCTGATGTCATCGGGCAAGGGGGCGACCTTGGCCGCGGGCACGCTAGCGTATTCGGCGTAGGCGCCGCTGTGCATGCACCAGGCCACACGCTGCCCCTCGCGCAAGTCGCCTGCATCCTTGCCCACCGCGTCGACAACGCCGCTGCCCTCCATGCCGGGTGTGAAGGGGAGCGTCATCTTGTACTGCCCCAGCCGTTGGTAGATGTCGATGAAGTTGACACCGATTGCGGCCAGTTTGATGCGCACCTCGCCGGGGCCCGGCTCCGGCTTGCCGATGTCCTCCAATTGCAGCACTTCCGGCCCGCCGTGGTTGTGAATGCGAATTGCCTGCATGATCGCTCCTTTGGTTGAGTTCCTGCCTTCACGTACGCGGATGAACGCAGATTGACGCGCACTGAATCAGTGTTGATCCGTGTGAATCCGTTTACTGATTCCGGTCTCTATGCACGCGGCAGCCCCGCCAGCAGCTGCTTCTCCATCTTGCAGACGAAGGTGTAGGCGGGGTCAAACATGTTGCCCAGTTCGTAGGTGACGGTTTGTCCCATGAGCGTTTGCGCGCCCATGGGGTCCAGTGCGTACTCGCTTTGCAGCCAGCGCGCCATCTCGGTGGTGGCGTGCTGCACGGCCTGGTCGAGCGGGCGCGCATTGCCCAAAGTAAAGATGTGGGTGGCGTTTTCGCCGCGCGGCCAGCCAATGCGCCGCTCCTTTTGCACGCGCACGTTGAACTCGACATCACACGAAATTTCGATGCCTGTGCCCACCATTTCGCCGTCACCCTGGAGCGCGTGGGCGTCACCCAGAAAGAAGAGCGCACCCGGTGCGAAGACGGGGAAGTAGGCGGTCACGCCCGCGACAAAACCGCGGTAGTCCATGTTGCCGCCATGCTCGGCCGAGGTGGCCGTGGAGATGGCCTGGCCGCCCTCGGGCGCGACGCCAAAGCAGCCGAGCATGGGCGCGATGGGAATGGTCCAACGCCCGAGGCTGGTCACGGGTGACAGCAGCGTGGCTGTTCCGGCGGCTACGTCCACATCCCACGTGGCAAGCGGGCGGCGCCCTTCCGCGTCGACGGGGAGTGAAGGCACGAAGGCGGGATCCACCACGTTGGGTGCGAGAGCAGCGCCGCTCCAGCCGTGGCGGCGGTTGGGCGTAATGCGGATGAGATCGACGGCCAGTGTGTCGCCCGGCTCGGCCCCCTGTACGAAAAAGGGGCCGGTCATGGGGTTGCCGCGCGGCGTCACCTGCGCATCGTGCGCGTCAACGCCCCAGGCATCAACGCAGGTGGTGATGACGCTGTCGCCGTCGCGCATGACGAGCGCCGGCTCGGCGCTGCACATGGTGGTGTAGTAGCGGGTGGGCGTAAAGGTGTGGATGGTCATGGGTGGCTCCGCAATTTGGTGTCGGGATGGGGAGACTGGGGCGGTGCGCGCGGGTCGAGCATCTGGTCCATATGCACCCAAATCGAGCGCGCGTAGCGAAAGATCAACGGCCACACGACAATCGTCTCGGCGATAATCACAGCCGAAAAGAGGCTAACCGAGACATCGCGCAGGGCCAGCAGCACAACCGAGGGCACAATCACCAAAAAGCCCAGCGCATAGGCAACGAGCATGGAGTTGAGATAGTACCCATGTTCGCGCTCATAGGCCACGCCGCACGCGGGGCAATTGCGGGGCATCCCCATGAGCGAGCGAAGGAGCGTCCCCGGCAGGCAAACAGGGCAGTGCAGGCGCAACATGGCCCACAGCTGCCTGGTCAGCGGGGCGCGCCGGGTCGCGGGCGCGTTTGTCTTCATGCGGGCGTCGAGCGGCTGCCCAGCAGCCGCCGTTTGGGGGTAATCGGTGCGCCATAGCGTTGACAATAGAGGGCAATGAACTTGGCCCCAAAGAGCATAATCATGGCGATGTAGTAAATCCAGATGAGAAAGAGCACCACGGTGCCGCTGGCTCCATAGAGAGAGGCCCCGAAAATGCGGTCGAGGTAGAAGCCAATTACGCGGTTGCCAATCGAGATGAGTGCCACCGTGAGCACCGTGCCCGGCAGCACATCGCGCCAGCGCATGCGACCGCCAGGCAAGTACTTGAAGAGCGCGCCGATCGTCAGCACGGAGAGACCAGGCGCAATCACGAAACGCAGCAGCAACTGCGTACCGGGGAAATCGGCCAGCCAGCTCTCAAACGGTGTAGGCGGCAGCGCCGTCAGGATAACGTTGACCGCCAGCAGCAGCACGAAGAGGATGCCGACGATGATCACCACAGCAGAGGATAGCAGCCTGGCAATGACGTAGTAGAGGACGCCGTGGCGAATGGTTGTGAAGCCCTCGGGCAGGCCGTACATGGCGTTGAGCGAGTTGTGCAGTTGATGAAACACTGTGGACGCGCCATAGATGAGAAAGAGAACGCCGATGATGGTGGCGGCCATGCTGCCTGTTGTTTGTGTGTGCCCCTGGATGATCTCGTTGAGGAAGGCGGCAGGCACGTCGCCCGCGCGGCTGCGTACAAGGCCGAGGAGTTGGTCCGACGTGGAGACCGCGCTCGTGGGGGCAACGGAAATACTGTACTGCTGCGAAAGTAGCGAGACGACCTGGCTCTCGAAGCGGTACGCGCCTGCAAAGTAGACGGTGAGGTTGATGAGCAGCGTGAGCAGCGGCACGATGGAGAAGATGGTGTAGAAGGCGAGCGCGGCAGCATAGACAAAGGCGTGACCGCGGCTCCACTGATAAGCGGATTCGCGCACAAGGCGCACCAGCCCGCGCATTGTGAAGGGTTCTTTGCGCTGCGCTGGGGAGGTGGTTGTCACGGTGCACTCCAATGATGTGAGAGCGTAGGAGTGGTTGACTGGTTGACTGGTTGACTGGTTGACTCGTGCTGCACCAATGAATCAACCAGTCAACCGGTCAACCGGTCAACCAGTCAACCAGTCAACCAGTCAACCGGTCAACCAGTCAACCAGTCAACCAGTCAACCAGTCACCCGCATCCTACACCTTGCGCACAATCGCCACGGTAATCTCAACGCCGCCCAGGTCGAATACGGCGCTGGGCAGGTTGGCCGGAATGGCATTGTCCATGCCGGGGTGCACCTGTACAAGGTCGACGCTCAGCGTCTCTTCGCGAATGTAGTCGCCGAAGTTGGCCAGCACATCATGCATCAGATCGCCATCGCCCAGGTAGGTCACAATACGGTCGCTGATGGCGAGGTCTGTATCCTTGCGCAACTGCTGGATGCGCCGCACGATCTCGCGTGCATAGCCCTCCTGCGTGAGCGCGTTGTCAAGTTCCGTGGTGACGGCCACCAGATAGCCGCCCTCCTCGGCCACGCTGTAACCGCTGCGCGGCGTGGAGCGCACCTCCACATCCTCGGGCGCGACCAGGAATTCTTCGCCGTCGGCCTGAATCAGCACCGACTCACCATTCTGGAAACGCGCGGCCAGGGCGAAGGGGTCCATGGTGGCCATGGCGGCGCGAATCCTGGGGTAGCCCTTGCCGTACTTCTGCCCCAGTTGCTTGGGGTAGGGGAAGATGGTGACATCCACCAGGTCGCCGCTGGCATCGGTGAAGACCAGCCCTTTGACATTGAGTTCGTCCAGCATGAACTGCTGCAGGCGGCGCAGGGCGTCGGCCTCGGCGGGGGTGCGTGTGCGCACCACGACCTGCGCCAGCGGCTGCCGCACCTTGAGGTTGGCACTCTGGCGGGCGGCGTGGCCCAGGCTGGTGATGCGCTGCACAAGCGCCATGTCGTCGCCCAGTTGCTCGTCCAGCAGACTCTCGTCCA
This sequence comes from uncultured Caldilineaceae bacterium, assembly GCA_964427845.1. Classification (GTDB taxonomy): domain Bacteria; phylum Chloroflexota; class Anaerolineae; order Caldilineales; family Caldilineaceae; genus UBA5069. The sequence goes on along the minus strand of CAYRVP010000145.1, from coordinate 5,036 downwards.
CCTGGGGCCAGCGACTCAAGTGTACGCTGTCGGGAGCCGTTGCGTCCAACCCGAAGACCAGGTTCTGGTAGAGTTCGTCAGCGATGAAGGGCGTCGTGGGCGCGAGCAGTTGGCTCACCGTGGCCAGCACACGGTGCAAGGTGGCCAGCGCCTCGACGTCGCCCTCCCAGAAGCGACGGCGGTTGAGGCGCACATACCAGTTGCTCAGGTTGTCCACAAAGTCGGCCACGGGGCGCGTAGCCCCCAGCACGTCGTAACCCTCCATGGCCGCCGTCACGTCGCGCACCAGTCGGTTGAGCTCGGCCAGCACCCAGCGGTCGAGCAGGTTGGTGGGGCGCAGCGGGGCCGGCTGCGGCGTCCAATCCGAGAGATTGGCATACGTCACAAAGAAGCTGTAGGTGTTCCAGAGCGTGTTCATGAACTTGCGCACCGTCTCAGCCACAAGCGCCGTGCTGAAGCGACGGCTGTTTCCGGGCGGGCTGGCGGTGAACATGTACCAGCGCGTGGCGTCGGCCCCCTGCGAGTCGAAGACCTCCCACGGGTTGACGACGTTGCCGCGTGACTTGCTCATCTTGCTGCCGTCTTCGGCCATGACGTGACCCAGGCAGATGACGTTCCTGTAGGCGGGACGGTCAAAGAGCAGCGTGCTTACGGCGTGGAGTGTGTAGAACCAGCCGCGCGTCTGGTCAATGGCCTCGCAGATGTAATCGGCCTGCGCCTGCTCCTGCCAGATGGCCTGGTTGGCAAAGGGGTAGTGCCACTGTGCCACGGGCATGGAGCCGGAATCGAACCAGCAGTCGGCTACCTCTTTGGTGCGGCGCATGACGCCGCCATCGGGCGCGGGCCAGGTGATCTCATCCACATAGGGGCGGTGCAGGTCGAGGTCCGCCAATGAGCGACCGGTCTTCTCCTCGAGCTCGGCCACGCTGCCGATGCACTCGGTGTAGGTGCTGTCGGGCGCGTCACTCTGCCAGAGCGGCAGAGGCGTGCCCCAGTAGCGGTCGCGGCCCAGCGCCCAGTCCACATTATTCTCCAGCCAGTTGCCGAAGCGCCCCTCCTTGATGTGCTCGGGGTACCAGTTGATCTTCGCGTTGTTGGCAACCAGGGCGTCCTTGTCAGCGCTGGTGCGGATGTACCAGGTCTCCTTGGCGTAGTAGAGCAGCGGCGAATCACAACGCCAGCAGAAGGGATAGGTGTGCTCATAAGTGCCCGCCTTGTAAAGCAGACCGCGCGACGCGAGTTCATCCTGGATGGCGGGGTCGGCCGCCTTGACGAAGACACCCGCCCAGGGTGTCACCTCGGGCTTGAAGGAACCGTCGGGCTGCAGCGTCTGGATGACGGGTAGGTTGTGCTTGCGCCCCACCTCCATGTCGTCGGCGCCAAAGGCCGGGGCAATGTGAACGATGCCTGAACCATCTTCGGTGCTTACAAAGTCGGCGGTCACCACATACGCGTAGTCCTGCGCGGCGTCCACAGGAAAGAAGGTGTAGAGCGGTTCGTAGTGGATGCCCACAAGTTCGCTGCCCTTGCGCGTCTGCAGCGGTGTGTAGCCGGGCTTGAGCACGCTGGGCGCAAGTTCGGCGGCAAGGGTGAGCACTGTGCCGTCGGCCTCGCGCACGGTTGCGTACTCCACGTCTGCGCCCACGGCCAGCGCCACGTTGCCGGGCAACGTCCAGGGCGTGGTCGTCCACGCGAGCAGATACTCGTCCGCCCCGGCGGCTGTGTCGCGCACCTTGAACTTGATGAAGACGCTGGGGTCCACTGTGCCTTCCTTGTAGCCAAGCGAAAGCTCGTGGCTGCTGAGGGGCGTGCCGCAGCGCGGGCAGTAGGGAACCACCTTGTAGCCCTGGTAGAGGCGGTTGCGATCCCAGAACTGTTTGAGGATCCACCAGAGCGACTCGATGTACTCGTTGTGAAAGGTCACATAGGCGGTGTCCAGGTCCACCCAGTAGCCCATGCGCTCGGTCAGGCGCTCCCAATCCTTGATGTACTCCATGGCGGAAGTGCGGCAGCGCGCATTGAACGCGGCCACGCCGAATTCTTCGATCTGCTGCTTGCCGCTGAGGCCAAGCTGCTTCTCCACTTCGATCTCCACGGGCAGGCCGTGGGTGTCCCAGCCGCCGCGGCGCAGCACATGATAGCCCTGCATCGTCTTGTAGCGCGGGAAGATGTCCTTGAAGGCGCGCGCCAGCACGTGGTGGATGCCCGGGCGGCCGTTGGCCGTGGGCGGCCCCTCGTGGAAGACGTACGCAGGCCCGCCCGCGCGCTCATCCATCGAGCGGTGGAAGACGTTGCGTTCGCGCCACATCTGGAGCACGCGCTCCTCCATGGCGGGGTAGCTGACACTGGGTTTGACTTCGCTGAATTTGATGGACATATGTGTATCCTCGAGTTGTCAACGACGGCGCGTTCGCGTGTTTTTGTCGTGGTATAATGGCGGTTGCAGAAACGCTGCCCGGCACATTGTTCGTGAAACGGGAACCGCATTACAACAGCCTGCATGGAGCGTATCTCAATCAATTGAGGACATCATGCTGCGTCTGTCTTTGCACAGCGTTCTTTCGCAGGAGGCTCCCATGAGCGTGAGCATTACGATTGACCAGAAAGGCGATTTCAGTGCCGCTGAAGTGCGCGACGCCATTGCCGATTCACTCAGTCGCCAGGCGAAGCAAGCCGTGGCGCAACGCGACTACTATCTGAAGCGCTGTCGCGCCTTTGAAGAGCAGTACGGGATGGACTCCGATAAATTTCTTGCCGACTTTGAAGCAGGTGACCTCGGCGACGACGAAGATTTCTTTGAATGGTATGGCATGAAGCAGATCTACGACTCCTGGGAGCGCCGCGTCCAGATCCTTGCAGGAGCGTCAGTTGGAAGCAAGTGAGTATTACACGTCGCTATACCGATTGATTATTGCATGCCCGTTTTTTGAAAGCGCCAAGCTTGAATACTTTGCGGGTTCCGAGAACAAGTGCTACGTAAGGGGCCATATTCGTTTGCTCAGCGGTCATACGCTGCACATTGCCGAGTACCTGCTCCACCATTCGACACCGGTACTCGTCAAGTATCGCTACCAGTTGCTGAATGCTGACAACTCGCCAGTCTGCCGGTGGGATAATGCCGCCCATCATCCAGCTGTTGCTACCCATCCGCACCACGAGCACTCTGCGGAACTGGGCATCCTCCCCTCCGCTGTACGCACACTCGCTGACGCCTTTGCAGAGTTGCCCCGTTTCATTAGCTGACGCATCAGCAGTACAGGACTAAACCCCCCTCACTCCACTCGCTCAAATCCCTCCTCGTCCAATCCAGCCACCTCTATATCCTCGCTCGTAAGTGGGGCCAGCAGCAGCGCCGTTTCGGCAATCTCCACCGCGCTGCCAATCAGCCCAACGATGTCGCCTTCCACAAAACCGGTCTCGGATTTGGGGTTGGGTATGACGCGCCCGTCGCGCACCAGCGCAATCACTGAAGCGCCCGTCAGGGCGCGCAGATTTGCCTCCCGCAAGCTCTTGCCCACCACACTGCTGCTGCCTTCCACCGGCTGCCAGGCAATCTCCACACCGCGTGCGGCGGTAATCAGTTGGTCCAGCACGTGTGCGTGTTGTCCGTCACCCACAGCGGCGTAGGCATCACTGCGCACGGCGTCGACATACTGCTGAATGCGCCCTGGCGTGTGGTTGAGCGTCAACAGCGTATGGCGCACCATCTCCAGCCCGCCCTCAAGCTCGGGGTGGATGATGTGGTGCGCGCCATGAAGCGCCAGCCGTTGTACACCGGCCGCGGTGGCAGCACGCGCAATGATTGGCAGGTCGGGCGCCATAACGTGCGCTGCGCCAACCACCAATTGCGCCGTCACCTCGTCAGAGACCGTCACCACCAGCGCGCGTGCGTCGGCAATGCCTGTGTACTTCAGAATCTCGGAGTTGGCGGCGTCGCCAAAGAGTGTCGGTATGCCAGCTTTCTGCAGATCGCGGGCGCGCACGGCGTCCGAATCAACAACCAAATAGGACTGCTTCAACTGCACCAATACACGGCTGATGTGTTTGCCAACACGCCCGTGCCCCACAATGATCACGTGATCCTGCATGCCGTGTTCTGTCATGTCGGGCATAGGGCCCGACTTGTCAAGCCGCTTCCAGAGCCATGGCGCCTTCTTGAGCACGCGCGTGGCGGCAGGAATGCCCGCAAACATGAACGGGTTCAACATAATGGAGATGACGGCTGCGGCAAGAATCAGCCCGTATTGCTCGCTGCTCAGCAGCCCCAGTGAAACGCCTGCAGAGCCGAGAAGAAATGAGAACTCGCCAATCTGGCTGAGTGCCGCAGACACAACCAGCACCGTTTGCGCCGCCGCAGGCAACACAAGCCCAAGCATCAGGTTGATCAGCGCCTTGCCAACAACCACCAATGCTGTCACTGCCAGCACCTGCCCGATGTTGTGCCAAACTGTGACCGGGTTCACCAGCATTCCCACAGAGACGAAGAAGAGCACCGAGAAGATGTCACGGAAAGGGAGAACCTCCGCCCCTACCTGGTGACCGATTTCCGACTCGCCAATCACCACGCCTGCGAGGAATGCGCCCAGCGCCAGCGAAATGCCGAACACCTCCAGAGCCGCAAAGGCTTTGCCCAAAGACAACGCCAGGCCTTCCAGGATGAAAGGTTCGCTCGAACGGTGAAGCGCGATCTTGTTGAGCAACCACGGCATGACGCGTGCGCCCACAAAGAGCATGATCGCGATAAACGCGCCGGTTGTCAGCAGCACTTTGCCGACTTCGAGCCAGATGTTGGCGCCATTGCCGCCAGAATTCACAAGCGACGGCAGCAACACAAGAATGGCTACGGTGGCAAGGTCTTCCAGCACCAGCCAGCCCACGACCACACGCCCGTGCACTGTGTTCATCTGCCCGTTGTCGGCCAAACCGCGCAGTCGCACCACCGTCCTGGCAACCGAGATGGCGAGCCCCAACACCAACCCTGCAGTCAGCGACCAGCCCCCCAACTGCGTCACCCCCAGCCCGGCTCGCGTGCCCAC
>CAYRVP010000144.1:0-10910 GCA_964427845.1 uncultured Caldilineaceae bacterium | reverse complement strand
ATTGGGACAACCGCGACCGTTTCGTGCTCAGCGCGGGCCACGGCTCCATGCTGCTTTATACGTTGCTGCATCTCACCGGCTACCCGCTCCCTGTTGAGGAGTTGCGCAACTTCCGCCAGTGGGGCAGCAAGACCCCGGGCCATCCCGAAGTGAACCATACACCCGGCGTGGAGACGACCACCGGCCCGCTGGGCCAGGGCGTGGGCAATGCCGTGGGCATGGCCATGGCCGAAGCATGGCTGGCGGCGCGCTACAACCGCCCCGGCTTCGAACTGGTGAATCACTTCACCTACGCACTTGCGGGCGACGGCTGCATGATGGAGGGCGTTTCAAGCGAGGCCGCCAGCCTGGCCGGACACCTCCAGCTTGGTAAACTGATTCTGCTCTACGACGACAACGGCATCACCATAGACGGCAAGACCGAAATCTCCTTTACGGAAGATGTCTACAAGCGCTTTGAAGCCTACGGCTGGCACGTGCAGCGCATTGACGGCATGGACACCGCTGCCGTTGCCGCAGCCATTGAAGCCGCGCAGGCCGATTCGCGCCCCAGCCTCATCGGCTGCCGCACGACAATTGGCTACGGCAGCCCCAACAATGCCGGCACCTCCAAGGTGCACGGCGAGGCGCTGGGCGAGGAGGAGCTAAAGCTCACCAAGGAGAACCTGGGCTGGCCCCTTGGGCCCCCTTTTTTGGTACCCGGTGACGGGGGCGACTTTTACCACAAGCCCGTGTCCCAGGGGGGTATCTGGGAAGCCAGGTCCGCCGCCCTGCTTGACGACTACGCGCGGCAGTACCCCGCAGAGGCCGCCGAATACCGCCGCATCATGGCGGGCAAGCTGCCCGACGGCTGGCAGGACGCGCTCCCCAGTTTCGTGGGCAAGGCCGACGCCACACGCAACACTTCGGGCAAGGTCATCAACGCACTGGCAAGCGTCATCCCCAACCTCATCGGCGGCAGCGCCGACCTGGCAGGCAGCAACAAGACGACCATCAGCGGCAAGCCTTTTGTGAAGCCGGGCGACTTCAATGGCCTCAACTTCAACTTTGGTGTGCGTGAGCACGGCATGGGCGCAATCCTCAACGGCATGGCGCTCCACGGCGGGGTCATTCCCTACGGCGCGACCTTCCTGGTCTTCAGCGACTACATGCGCCCCAGCGTGCGCCTGGCCGCCTTGATGGGCATACGCGTCATCTACGTCTTCTCGCATGACAGCATCGGCCTGGGCGAGGACGGCCCCACGCACCAGCCGATCGAGCACCTGGCCGCGCTGCGCGCCATCCCCAACATGAACGTGATGCGCCCGGCCGACGGCAATGAAAGCGCGTGGGCGTGGAAGGTGGCGCTCGAGCGCACCGGTGGCCCCACGGCGCTAGCCCTTACCCGCCAGAATCTGCCCGCGTGGGACCGCGCGGCCGAGGGCCTCGGCGCAGTGACCGGCGTGGAAAAGGGAGGCTATGTCTTCTACGAGAATGCGCCCAATGGCCTTGACCTGGTGATTGTGGCTACGGGCAGCGAAGTGGAGATTGCGCTCAAGGCCGCCAGGCAACTGGCCGGTGAAGGCGTGGGCGTGCGCGTGGTGAGCCTGCCCTCCTGGTTGCTCTTCAGCGAGCAGAGCGAAGCGTATCGCGCCGAGGTGCTGCCTGCGGGCGTCAAGAAAATCTCCATTGAAGCGGGCACGACCTTTGGCTGGGAGCGCTGGGTGGGCAACGACCCAGCCCAAAGCGCGACCATCGGCATTGACCATTTCGGCGCCAGCGCCCCCTTCGAGCGCGTCTACCAGGAATTCGGTATCACCGCCGAAAACGTAATTGCGCACGCGCAGCGATTGCTGGGCAAGTGACGACGACTGGTTGACTGGTTGACTGGTTGACTGGTTGACTGGTTGGCTGATGATTGACAATTGATAATTGTGACGTCACCAAGTCGCGTCGCTAGTCACCCATTATCAATCATCAATTATCAGTCAACCAGTCAACTAATGATAGAGGCACCCCAATGATCAACACCCTTTCCACACTGGTGCGGCGCACACGTCAGCACCACGCGATTGAACACGCAGCCCTGCAACTGCTGGCGCAGCGGCTGCCCAACCGCCGCATGGTGGGGCTGAGCGATCCCTTTGGATTTACCGTCTTCGGCGAGTTGACGCCCGCACAAGTGCAGGGGGCCGTGAGCGACGCCATGCTGCGGCTGCAGGCGGGCGAGGCGTCGCTGGCCATTCACCCGCACTGCGGCACGAACCTGGCGACATCGGGGCTGCTGGCGGCGCTGGCTGCTTCGCTGGCGCGCATTGGCCACAAGCGCGACCCCGTTTCGCAGTTGGCGCGTACAACGCTCTTTGTGTTGCCTGCCCTGGCCGCGTCCGAGCCGCTGGGCATCTACCTGCAGCGCTACACCACGCTCGCGCAAATCGGCGATCGCTGGATGGTGGGCGTGCGTGCGCAGAAGTTGGGCCCGCTGACGATTAGCCGCGTGGTGTTGGAGTAGAACCACCATAATTGATGACTGATGACTGATCATTGGCGGCGTCACCCAGCCAATGATCAGTCATCAGTCATCAATTATGCCTTTTCAACCAACAAGTCAGTTACGCATCCAATGATTCATCTCTTCCTCAACTGCGACGAGTTCCTTGCCTCCCAGCAAATTGCCGCCATCAAGCGACAGTTTGTGGCGCAGGCGCTCGCGCCCTATGCCGAAGAGGGGCGCGAGCCCACGGCCGACGAGCGCGCATCGGCGCTGGCGGGCGCGGCCGCCAACACCGTGGAGATTGACGGCGGCACGGCGCGCGGCCCCGACATCATGGCCGCGGCCATGACGGTCTCCCTCTTTGCCGAGCCGCGCCTCATCATTGTGCGCGGCTACCTGGCCATGTTGCGCGAGCGCATCGCGCGCAGCAAGGACGAGACGAGCGCGGCCTGGCTGGAGTACAGTTCCTTCGTCAACACGCTGGCCGACCTGCCCGCCGAGACCGGCCTCATCCTCCATGACGAGTTGCCCGCGCGCCGCAGCGCCAAGGGCAAGGCGCAGGATGGTGAGAGCAGCGACGGCGGGGACGAGGGCGCGTCAGCCGGCAAGCGCCTCGACATGGACATCAAGCAGTTGACAAGGCTTCCCGCTGACGTGCTGACGCAGTACAACTTGCCCACGCCGCGCCTGGGCGGCCGCGAGGCGGCGCTCGAGGGGTGGATTCAGCAGCACGCCGCCGGCAAGGGTATGAAGCTGCATGGGCAGGTGGTGCGCATGCTCACCGACCGCATTGGCCCCGACTTGCGCCGTATCGACAATGAACTGGAGAAACTCTCTCTCTTCGCCGGCGACCGCCCCATTACCGACGCCGACGTGCGCCTGATGGTGGCTGACCTGGGCGAAGAGGCCATTTGGGGGCTCACCGACGGCCTCAGCGAGCGCAACAGCGCCAAGGCCTTCCGCACCCTGGCAGAGCTTTGGGCGGACGACAAAACCCCCTTCATGGTCATGGGTTCGATTGCCGCGAACTACCGGCTTATTCTGCGCGTCAAGGCGGCGCAGGAAGCGGGCTTGCACAGCGCCGGCGACATTGCCAAGGCAATTGGCTCGCGCAGCGAATATCCCGTTACCAAGGCGCTGCGTGTGGCCAGCCTCTATACCAATGGCGACCTCGAAGATATTATGGAGCGCATGCTCGACGCCAACCAGGCCATGGTCACGGGGGCCGAGCCGGAGCTGGAGATTGAACTGCTCGTGGCCGACCTCACGCTCAAACGTGCGAGGCCACAATGAACAACCTTGACGCAAAGACGCAAAGGCGCAAAGGAACGCAAAGAACTACAGTTTCTGCAGTTCTTTGCGTTCCTTTGCGCCTTTGCGTCTTTGCGTCAAGGTGTTGTTCCGCCTTTGCGTCAAGGCCGCTCGTGGTGGGTGGGCGCGCATGTATTTAGCCCATCTGTCGCTGGCGCACTTTCGCAACTACCGTAAACTGGAGCTTGACTTCGACGGCCCTCTCACGCTCCTGCAAGGGGCGAACGCGCAGGGCAAGACAAACCTGCTCGAAGCGATCTACTTTCTGGCCACCAGCAAGCCGGTGCATGCGCTCACCGAGCGCGAGGTTGTGGACTGGCAGGCCGGCGCCGAACCCATTCCCTATACGCGCGTCGCCGCACATGTACTGGCTGATGGGCGCGGCCTGGACCTGGAGATTCTCCTTACCCCGCGCGAGGATGGCGTCAGTTTCAAGAAGCAGGTGCGCATCAACGGCGTCAACCGGCGCTCCATGGATCTGGTGGGGCTGCTGCGCGCCGTACTCTTCTTGCCCGAGGACATCCGCCTCGTGGACGGCTCTCCGGGCGACCGCCGCCGTTACCTCGATATTGCCCTCTGCCAAATGGACCGCGCCTATTGCCGTGCGCTCTCCCAGTATCAGAAGGTCGTCGAGCAGCGCAACAGCCTGCTGCGCATGCTGCGCGAGCGTGAGGCCCCCACGCCCGTCTCGAATGAAGACCAGTTGGGTTTCTGGGACGAGCAGCTCGTGACACTGGGCAGCACAGTTGTCGCCGCGCGCTACAGGCTGCTGCGCGAACTGGAGGCCATTGCCGCAGTGCACCACGCCGAGTTGAGCCGGGGCGACGAACGGCTGCAATTGCAGTATCTGCCTTCGTTCAACCCCGGCCACCTGAGCGAAGCCGAATTCGGCCGGCTTGACGACGAACGCGGCGCCCTTGCCCTGGCGGCGCGCCCGCTGCCTGAATTGAGCACGCACACCGTTGCCACCCACTTCCGCCACAAGGTGCACCAGCGCCGCATGCGCGAACTCGACGCGGGCACGACGCTCTATGGCCCGCACCGCGACGACTTCCGCTTCCTCGTCAACGGGCGCGACCTGCGCCTCTACGGCAGCCGCGGCCAGCAGCGCTCGGCGGCGCTGGCGCTCAAGCTGGCCGAAGTGCGCGCCATGCGCGAGCGTACGGGCAGCGCCCCGATTTTGCTGCTGGATGACGTGATGAGCGAGCTCGATGCCGCGCGTCGTGCGATGCTGCTCACTGCGCTCGAGGGCGTGAACCAGGCCGTGCTCACTACAACCGATTGGGACGACTTTCCGCCTGCGCTGCGCACCCGCGCGCGCCGCTTGCACGTGCAGGGGGGCGCCATCGCCGAGGCCGCGCCCGAGACAGGGGCCGCGCCATGACAGCCTATCGCCTCCTCCGCCGCCATGACTATGACAACCTCGTGGCGCAGGTGCCCCTCGCCGTGCAACGCAAGGCCACCTGGGCGCAGGTGCTGCTGGGCACGCGCGGGCGCACGCCCACCGTCAAGTCCACCACGGGCCTCAACGCCGCCTGGCGGCGCACGCCCGTCCAGGGCAGCCACTACTACCTCTGGTGGATTCCGGCTTCGGAGACGCCGCTCCACTTCAACGGCGGCGCGGCCCGGCCGCATGCGCCCGCACTGCTGCCTGCCATCCTTGTCCACTCCATCCGCCATCACGACGAAACCGACCGGCCCCTCGACGTGGGCGCCGCGGCCGATTACGAGCCGGTGGAGGTGGGACTGCTCGACCCTCGCTTCGAGGAGCAGAGCCAGATCGGTATGGCCGCGGACGCGCCGGGCGTCACCTTCAACCTGATTGAGGGGATGCCGGGCAGCGGCAAGTCGGTCGCGCTCATCTACCTGGCGCGCGATCTCACCCTGCGTCCACACATGGGCAAGGTCCGCTACATCACCTACACCGAGCGCCTCAAGCGTTCGGCGCGCGAAATCTTCGACGGGCTGGGGCCGGAGATATCCCGCCACATCACCGTACACACGCTCAATGATGTCGTGAAGGACCTGCTCGCCGATAAGCATGGCGGCGCACAGGCGGCGGCAACGCTCGTCTCGACCCCCTATGCCGAGTTACGCTCCTTTGCCCGCGAGTTGGAGAGCCTCAACCCGCGCGATGTGGGGCCGTGGCGCGACTATCCCCTCACCCTCTATACCGAGTTGCGCGCCGAGGTGGTTGGGCGCACCTTTCCGCAGGGCTACCAGTTGCCCCGCCACCGCGACGAACAATTGCGCCGGCGCGGCGGCGAGATCGACGTCGCGCGCTATGCGCGCATGAGGCGACTTGAGGCGCGCGCTGCCGAGAGTGCGATTGCGCTGGGCGAACGATTGCGCGGCCGCTACTTCATTGACCAGGTGCTTGCCGGGCAGGCGCTCGACAAGGTGCTCAGGAGCGACGCACTGCCCAACTGGCTGGCGCACACCGACGCCATCATCGTGGACGAGGTGCAGGACCTGACGCTGCTCCAGATTGCACTCATCGGCGAGATGGCGCGCAGGCGCGTCAAGAGCCTGCCCGATCGTCCCTTTACGCTCACAGTCGCAGGCGACGAATCGCAAATCGTACAGCCCACTGGCTTCAAGTGGGGTGTGGCCAAGGATCTGCTGGCCGAGGCAGTCAACACGCACCCCGAGCGCCACGAATTTGGTGAGCAGCGCCGCTCGCCGCCGCTGTTGGCCAGCCTCATCGACGCCTCATGGGGCTTCTACGCGTCGCTGCCCAAGCAATTGCGCCCCAGCGCGCGCCAGGGCAACCCCGTGGACGCGAGCTCTGCCCCAGCGCGCGAACTCGACGCCGAGCCGGGGCTGGCCATCCTGCTGCCACCCCCCGCTGCAGACGAAGCCGCCGCGACCTGGCGCACGCTCCTGGCCGAAGTGGCCGCGCGCCCGGGCCGTGCCGTAATTGACCTCACCGAAGAGCTTGTCGGCTCGCTCAGCGCCGCCGGTGAAGACGAAAGCTTCGCCGAAGTGCTCTTTGCGGCACGCGAGATCAAGGGGCTGGAGCGCGCCACCATCCTCGTGCACGGGTTGGGCGCAGTCTACAAGCGTGTGGTGGAGTTGACCGAGAACGAGGACGGCAGCATCATCCCGCAGATGGAGGCGCGCCGGCTGATTGACCAGATGCGCGTCGCCCTCAGCCGCTCCACCAGCCGCATTGTCTTTGTGGAGCCGCCCGACGCCGACGTCTTTGACGCGCTGGATTTTGACGGCAACGTCAACGCCATTGCACTGGGGTGGGATGAATTTGCCGAGTTCCTCCAGGCCGACACGATGACCGAACTGGAGCTGGTGAGCGGTCTGCTTGACGAGGCAGAAGATTTGGCCGACCGCGGCCGCCTTGAGGACGCCCTGCGCCGCAACCGGCGCGCTGCGGTCATTGCCGAGCGCGCCGGCTCGCCCGATGCCGCATCGCAATCACGCCGCCAGTTTGCCCGGCTCACGCTGCGCCATGCCGAAGCATTGCTTGAGGCTGGTTCGCTGGCCGAGGCGCAGGAGGCCTTCCAGGCGTTGATGGGGGTGACCGAAGAGTTGCCCAGCGAGCAATATGGCGCGCGTGTGGACGAGCTGTTGAATCGCCTCACCGCCGCGTCGGACACACTCTTTGACAAGCTGCTGCAACAGAGCCGAGACGCACTGGCTGCGCTCGACTATGCCGACGCGCAGGCCACGGCGCAGCGCGCGTTGGCCATAGCCGAGCGCGCCATCACCCCCGACCGCCTGACGCGTGCACGCGCCGCCGCCATCGCTGCCAACTCAGCGTGGGCCGCGCATTTAGCCACAATTGGCAATAAGAGCGATTCGCCGCAGATTTATGATCTGCTGAACCAGGTTGTTGCGATCCACGATGCGGCCGGAGCGTTGGAGCAGGCCACGCGCACGTCAACTCTTGCGTTGCGCTATCTGGTCATTCCAGACCGCGACAACCTGAATGCGCAGCGACTCGGCAAGGTGCTCGAGCTTGCGGAGGTAGCGCTCAGTGCCCCGGAGCTCACCGCTAATAGCGCCCTCTACCTGCGCCTCTGGCTGGAGGAAACATTCGCCAGTTTGGCAGGGGATGCTGCGCTGTACCACACATGGGCGCACGCAGCCGCACAACTCGCCACTGCCGCAGGTTATCCTGAACTGGATGAGCATCTGTGGGATCTTGAGAACCGCCTGGAACTCGCGACGGCTCACGCGCCGGACAACGCAGACGTAAGGCGCTTCCGCGCATTCCTGGCAGATTATGGCGGCGATCCCGCACAGGCCTCCACACTCTGGGAGGCATTGGGCGACATGGAGCAGGCCATCGCCAGCGCGCGCAATGCGGGCGACCTGGAGCGCGCCTACACGCTCCTGCGCAAGACGAACCCCTCGCACGTGCCCGAGGCAGTCTCCACGGCCGTCAAGGCGCTGCGGCTGCTCCAGCAACTGCAGCAGAAGCAGCACCACCTCTACCCCGCCGAGCGCCGCGCCCTGCTCGAGGAGATTGCGCGTCTGCATGCGGTGCTCGAGGAAACGGGAGACGGGGAGTAGCAGTCGAGCAGAACAGCCTTAACACAGAGGCCACAGAGAAAGACGGAGAAACACAGAGGACAGCAACAACAGAAGGGGCTTTCTGTCGTTGCTGTTCTCTGTGTTTCTCCGTCTTTCTCTGTGTCCTCTGTGTCGAAGTTTTTCTGGTCGGCAGTCTCTACTTCACCTTGTTGAAGAATACCTTGCGCCTGCGCAACTTGAGGGCCGGGCCCTCGATCTTGAAGGTGGCTGCCTCGGGCAGATGCTGCGATGAGTTGCCCACCATCACGCGCACCGTACCCGGTTCGATCACCAAATCCATTCTTAGGTCGTAGTAGGCCATCTGCGGGATGGAGAGGGTGAAGGTAACCGTCTTGGTTTGACCCGGCTTGAGCGCTATGCGTTTGAAGGCGCGCAGCTCCTTCACCGGGCGCGTCACGCTTGCACCTTCAGTGCGCGTGTAGAGCTGCACCACCTCATCGCCCGCAACCTTGCCGGTATTTTTCACCTCCACCGTGGCCGTCACTTTGCCCTTCGCGTCCACAACACTCTTGTCCAGCTTCAGGTTGCTGATGCTGAAGGTTGTGTAGCTGAGGCCAAAGCCGAAGGGAAGCAGCGGTGTGTTGCTCTCCTCCACGTACGGTCCATAGTTGAAGGACTTGGCCCCGGACGGGCGGTGGTTGTAAAAGAGCGGCACCTGGCCGGCGCTGCGCACCACCGTCACCGGCAACTTGCCGCCGGGGTTGACGTCGCCGAAGAGCGCGCCCGCAATTGCCGTACCCCCCTCTTCGCCGGGGAGCCATGCCTCGAGCACGGCGTGCGCCTGTTCCAGAATCCAGCCAATCGAGAAGGGGCGGCCATTGACCAGCACCACGACCACGGGCTTGCCTGTCTCCAGCACGGCGCGCACCAGTTCCTCCTGGATGCCGGGCAGACCCAATGTGGTGCGGTCGCGGAACTCGCCCACGCTGCAGTCGGGCGTGAGGCCGGCCTTGTCGCCCACCACCAGCACCACCACATCCGCAGCTTGCGCCGTGGCCACAGCCGCTGGGATGGCGCTCCTGTCGGGGTCGAGTACGCCACAGCCATGCGCGTAGGTCACCTCCGCGCCGGCGCCCAGGGCAGCGCGAATGCCCTGCAAGACGGTCACGGTGGGCGTAAACTCCTCCACCATCTCCATGTGCTCGGGCGTGGGGGTTTCCGAGAAGCCCGCATCCTGGCTCTGGTGGATGAGTGTTTCAATGTGCGCAGGGTAGGCGTAGTCGCCCACCATGTTGCGCATGTTGTCCGCATTGGGGCCGATGACGGCGATACTGCGGGTCGATTTGGGCAGCGGCAGCAGGCCGTCATTCTTGAGCAGCACGAGCGACTTCTCGGCCAGCGTGCGCGCCAGCGCGCGGTGCGCGGGCGCATCCAGCACGGCTGCGACGGCGTCGGGCTGCACGTAGGGATTCTCGAAGATGCCAAACGCGAATTTGTAGGTGAGCATGCGCGTGACCGACTCGTCAATGCGGCTCACCTTGAGGTCACCCCGCGCCACGGCGTCGAGCAGCGGTTGGCGGAAGCAGTCGATGCTGGGAATCTCGAGGTCCATTCCCGCTTCCAGCGTGAGCTGTGCGGCCTCTGCCTTGTCCTGCGCATAGGCGTGATAGTGTACAAGCTGGTCAATCGCAAAGTAGTCGGAGACAACCATGCCGTCGAAGCCCCACTCGCCGCGCAACAGGTCGGTGAGCAGCCATTTGGACGCGCCGCAGGGCACGCCATCCAGTTCGTTGTAGCCGTTCATGATCGTGCCCAGGCCCGCCTCGCGCACGGCCGCCTCAAAGGGCAGCAAGTAGACCTCGCGCATTTCTCTGGGCATAATGTGTGCGGGCGCCCAGTTCAGGCCACCTTCGGGAAGGCTGTAGCCCACGAAGTGCTTGCCCGTGGCCACCACCCCCTGCGCCCAATCCTTGCCCTGCAAACCACGGATATAGGCCACACCCATTATCGCAGTCAGGTAGGTGTCCTCGCCAAAGGTCTCTTCAATGCGCCCCCAGCGCGGGTCGCGCGCAATGTCGAGCACAGGCGCCAACCCGTGGTGGATGCCCAGCGCGCGCATTTGCTGGCGAATGACGCCTGTCATCTCCTCAACCAGCGCAGGCTCCCAGGTGCTGGCCGCGCCGATGATCTGCGGGAATACAGTGGCGCCGCGCGCCAGCACGCCCGCACAGCACTCGTCGTGCACCATCGCGGGGATGCCCAGCCGCGTCTCTTCCACCAGATACTTCTGGATGTCGTTGCAGAGTTGCGCCACACCGGCCGGCGGCAGCGTGGATGCGCCCGCGGGGCGCGTAATCTGGCCGATGCCCTTGCCGATACGGTCGGCGGCCCTGGCCGGCGCAAGACGCTGCTCCGCGTCCAGGATCTCGTAGACCCACACGCCGCCCAACTGCTGCACCTTTTCCTCAAGCGTCATCTCTGCGAGCAGCAGCTTGACGCGCGCCGCGGTGGCAAGTTCGGCATTCATCCATGCGCGTTTGGCCGATTTCTTCGTCACGTCTTTCAGGTCCCTTCACAACTGATTGGCAATCGATTGCGAGATGTATGATGGTTTCGTCCGCGCCGCCGTGCA
>CAYRVP010000143.1:0-11001 GCA_964427845.1 uncultured Caldilineaceae bacterium | reverse complement strand
GTTCGTGCCGATTATCCTCGTCACCCCCTTTGCCGGGGCGCTGGTGGACCGCTGGAACCGCAAGCTGGTGATGATGCTTTCGGACCTGGGCGCGGGCCTTTCGACGATTGCGCTGCTCATTCTCTACGTCACAGGCAACCTGCAGATTTGGCACATCATGGTGGCAGGGGCTTTTGCAGGCATTTTCGAGTCCTTCCAGTTTCCCGCCTTTTCCGCCTCCATCAGCACCATGCTCAACAAGGCGCAGTATGTGCGCGCCAACGCCATCCTCTCGCTGGCCGAATCAGCAAGCGGCATTGTCGCGCCGCTGCTGGCGGGCTTTCTGCTCGTCGCGATTGGCATTGGCGGCATCATGACGATTGATATCATCACCTTCTCGCTGGCTGTGATCGCGGTGCTGCTGGTGCACATCCCGCAGCCTGGCCGCTCGCGCGAAGGCGCCGAGGCGGGGGCGGGCATCTGGCGCGAGGCGGCCTATGGCTTCCGCTACATCTGGCGGCGGCCAAGCCTGCTGGGGCTGCAGGCTTCCTTTTTCTTCAGCAACCTCTTCAGTTCGATTGGCATCATTCTGTTGCCCGCCATGATTCTGGCGCGCACGGGCAACAATGAGACGACGCTGGGCCTGGTGCAGTCGGCACTTGGGATTGGCGGTGTGGTGGGCGGCCTGCTGGTCTCGACGTGGGGCGGCCCGCAGCGGCGCATCCACGGACTGCTGCTTGGTTTCATCGGCATCAGTCTGTTGGGGCAAACGCTGCGGGGGATTGGCCAGGCGCCGCCGTTGTGGGCGGCGGCAGGCTTCTTCGTGGGCTTCTTCATTCCCTTCATCAACGGCTCGAACCAGGCCATTTGGCAAGCCAAGGTTGCGCCCGATGTGCAGGGGCGCGTCTTTGCCGCACGCCGCATCTTTGCTCAGGTGACGATTCCACTTGGCTTCCTGCTGGGCGGCTACATGGCCGACGGCATCTTTGAACCACTGATGATGAATCCGAGCGGCCCCGTGGCGCGCTTCTTTGAGCCGCTGGTGGGCAGCGGCCCGGGCGCAGGCATGGGGTTGATCTTTGTGATCACAGGGCTGCTGGGCGCAGCCGTCGGCTTTGCGGGCTACGTCATTCCTGTCATCCGCAATGCCGAAGATATTCTGCCCGATCACGACGCGCCGGCGCATGCCGACGCGCCGCAGGAGCAGCCCGCGTAGGCCGCAGCAGCCGGGTAACCGGCGCGCACAATGGTGATCCATACCACTTTTGCCGGGCGGCGCCTGTGCAATCATGTGGCGCGCCGGACGCCCGAGAATGGAGGGCTGGAAGCCCTGCACAAATTCGCCATCCAACCACCCGAGAAGACTATGACCCTTACCAACATCGCTTTCCTCATCCTTGGCCTCGTCGTGCTTGTGATCGGCGCAGAGGGGCTCGTGCGCGGCGCCAGCCGCCTGGCCGCGCTGGCGGGCATCCCCGCGCTGATCATCG
The DNA here is from genome assembly GCA_964427845.1 of uncultured Caldilineaceae bacterium. Classification (GTDB taxonomy): domain Bacteria; phylum Chloroflexota; class Anaerolineae; order Caldilineales; family Caldilineaceae; genus UBA5069. The sequence continues at coordinate 9,532 of CAYRVP010000143.1, read as the reverse complement.
GGCTCACGGTTGTGGCCTTCGGCACCAGCGCGCCCGAGCTTGCCGTCAGCGTCACTTCGGCGCTCAACGGCCAACCCAACCTCGCGCTGGGCAACGTGGTCGGCAGCAACATCTTCAACGTACTCTTCGTGTTGGGCATTTCCGCACTCATCGCGCCGCTGGTTGTGGCGCAGCAGCTTGTGCGCTGGGATGTGCCCATCATGGTGGGTGTGTCCTTTGCACTCGTCTTGATTGCGCTGGACGGGCGCGTCAGCCGCACGGAAGGCGCGCTGCTCTTCGCCGCCTTTGCAGCCTACACGCTCTTTCAGGTGTGGCAGGCGCGCCGCGAGCGAAACAGCGCCGTCAAGGAAGAATATGAGGACGAGTACGCCCCGCCCGTGGTCAGGAATCGTGGACTCGAAGTGGCGCGCGATGTGGCTTTTGTGCTCGGCGGGCTGGTGCTGCTGGTGCTGGGCGCACGCTGGCTGGTGAACAGCGCCGTTGCCATCGCGCAGTCCCTCGGTATCAGTGAACTCATCATCGGGCTGACCATTGTCGCGGCAGGCACATCCTTGCCCGAGGTGGCCACCTCGGTAATTGCCAGCCTGCGCGGCGAGCGCGACATTGCCGTAGGCAATGTGGTGGGCAGCAACATCTTCAACATCCTGGCCGTGCTGGGGCTGGCAACCTTTCTCTCACCGGCGGGCGTACAGGTGGCCACCGAGGCGCAGCGCTTTGACATCCCCGTGATGACTGCCGTGGCCGTGGCATCCCTGCCCATCTTTTTTACGGGCAACACGATTGCGCGTTGGGAGGGCATTCTCTTTTTGGGGTATTATGTGGCCTACACAATTTACCTTGTGCTCGTGGCCACCCAATCACCCTCGCAGGCGGCCTTCGGCACGGCCATGCTCTGGTTCGTGCTGCCGCTGACGCTAGTGACGGTGGGTGTGAGTCTGTGGCGCACACTGCGCCGCGTACCTGCACTCTCGGCCACTCCGTAAGTCTTGCGCATGGCAGGCACGGCCTGCCTCAAGGAGCCCTTTCGTGGACCTGATTCAACAAGCCTTTGGTTACCTGCTTCACTTTGATGAGCATCTGAACAATTTCGTCTCCACCTATCAGTACTGGACCTACCTCCTGCTCTTTCTGATCATTTTTGCAGAGACGGGGCTGGTCTTCACCCCGTTCCTGCCGGGCGACTCGCTGATCTTCGCTGCGGCGGCGATTGCGGCCATGGGGTCGCTCAACATTTGGCTTCTCGTCCCCATACTCATCGGTGCCGCCATTCTGGGCGACACGGTCAACTACTGGATCGGCCACTGGTTTGGCGAACGGCTCTTTGATGGCCGCTTCAAGATGCTCAAGCGCGAACATCTGGAGCGCACGCACCGCTTCTATGCCAAGTATGGCGGCAAGACAATCATTCTTGCCCGTTTCGTGCCGATTGTGCGCACATTTGCTCCCTTTGTGGCGGGCATTGGCGCCATGGATTACGGTCACTTCATCTCCTTCAACGTCATCGGCGCCGTGCTGTGGGTCGTGCTCTTCTCGGCGCTGGGCTACTTCTTTGGCACACTGCCGATAGTGCAGGCGAATTTCGAGTTGGTGGTCGTCGCCATCATCCTGCTCTCTGTGATGCCGGCGGTCTATGAGTACTTCGCCGAGCGCCGCCGCGCGCGCCTGCAGGCAACATCCCCAGCGGCCATGGCCAACCCCGAAAGCTGAGCGCACGATGCAGGGAGGCTTCCGACGCGTGAAGCCTCCCTGCGCGCGCGCAGATTGTGTGCGCCTGCGAATTGACGCGTCTCCCAATGCGACGTACACTCCAGGACGTATTGAATATAATCTGGCCGAATGCCGCAAGACGGCAGCGGGGGACCCACTAGACGTCCGGGGGTGAATCTTGCAGCGCTGCAAGACGGGGAGTGCTCCACCCGAACCCGACAGCTAACCTCGCAGGCTCGGAAGCACCACCTTGCGCGTTATGATGGGACCGCACCGTGATGCGGTCTTTTTTTGTGTGCAGCATGCAGCAGCGCAGCATTCATCTTTGGGCTTAATCGAGGTTCATTCCATGAATACGGGCAGCATTCGCAATGCGCTTTTTGGGCGGGCCATCCGCACCAAGGACAGCGCCCACCAGACAATCAACAAGACAGTGGGACTCGCAGTATTTGCCTCCGACAGCCTCTCGTCGGTGGCATACGCCGGTGGTGAGATTCTGCTCATCCTGGCGGTGCTGGGCACGAGCTACTTCTGGACGGCCATTCCGATTACAGTGGCCATCTCGGTGCTTCTGATTATCCTCACCTTCTCCTACAGGCAGACAATCTACACCTATCCAGGGGGCGGCGGCGCATATATCGTCTCGCGCGACAACTTTGGCGAGGTGGCCGCCCAAATTGCGGGCGCAGCCCTGCTGCTCGACTATATTCTCACCGTGGCTGTGAGCATCGCGTCGTCAGTGGACCAGATGGCAAGCGCATTCCCCGGGCTCTTTGCCTACAAGGTGCAAATTGCGCTGATCCTTGTCCTCTTCATTACCATCATCAACCTGCGCGGCGTCAAGGAATCGGGCACGATCTTTGCGGCCCCCACCTACTTTTTTGTGACGATGATGCTGCTGATGATCGGCACGGGGCTGGTCAAGGCTGTCTCGGGCACTTTGGGTGTTGTGGAAAACGTGCCGCCGCTGGATGTGCCGGTAGAGACGCTCTCGGGCATGGCGCTGGCCTTTGTCATGCTGCGCGCGTTCAGTTCGGGCACGACGGCTCTCACAGGCGTCGAGGCCATCAGCAATGGCATCACCGCCTTCAAGCCGCCCGCATCCAAGAATGCCGCCACCACCCTCATGTGGGATGCGGCGCTGCTCATGATCCTGTTCCTGGGCCTCGGTACACTTGGTTATCTGGTGGGCGCGCAGCCCTCGCACCAGGAAGTGCTGATCTCGCAGGTGGCGCGCGTCGTCTTTGGCAATGGTATCTTGCGCCTGCTCGTGTTGATTTCAGCGACGGTGATTCTGGTGCTGGCAGCCAACACCTCCTTTAACGGCTTCCCGCGTCTGGCCGCGCTGCAGGCGAGCGACGGTTTCCTCCCCAGGCAGTTCACCTTCCGCGGCAGCCGCCTGGTCTTCTCGTGGGGTGTCATTCTGCTGGCGGCCTTTGCCAGCCTGCTGCTGGTCATCTTCCAGGGTAGCGTCACCCGCCTGATCCCTCTCTACGCCATCGGCGTCTTCATCTGCTTCACGCTCTCGCAGGCAGGCATGGCGTGGCGCTCGCGCCGCATTGGCCGGCTGATGAGCACCGGCGAACTCAAGCCAGGCATGTCCATTCCCACCATGGGCAGCGTCATGCACTTTGATTCCCACTGGCGCACCAGGATGTACATGAACGGCGTCGGCGCGGCGGTGACGGCGGTCGTCACAGTGATCTTCATGGTCACCAAATTCCGCGAAGGCGCATGGCTCATCATCTTGCTGATTCCCTTCCTTGTGTTCGTCTTTACGCGCATCCATAGCCACTACAAGGGCGTGGCCGAGATTTTGAGCACGGCGGGCCAGCACCTCAGCAGTGAAAAGCGCCATGTGGAGGCAATTGTGCTGGTGGGCGATGTGCATCGCGAGACGCTGCGGCTGGTGGAGTTTGCCATGTCGCTCAACGTACCGTGGAAGGCGCTTCACATTGCCGTCAATGAGGAGCGCGTTGCCGAGATCAAGCGCAAGTGGGACGAGCGCGTGGGCGTGGGCGAACTTGTGATCGTGCGCTCGCCCTTTCGCAGCCTGACGCGGCCACTGCGCGCCTATGTGGAAAAAATTCTTGACGCGAACCCAGGCAGCTATGTCCAGGTGATTATGGGCGAATTGCGCACGGGCAATACCGCCACGCAGGCGCTGCATCAGAACGCACACATCATCCAGCGCCTGGCGCTGAATGACCTGCCCGGCGTTGTGGCCACAATTGTGCCCTTCCAGCTTGAGACCTGGCGCGAAGAGAGCGCTGCCGAGAGGGGTCATGGCAATGGTCATGGCAACGGTCATGGCAATGGGCACGGTAACGGGCGCGCCGATAAGCGCGGCAAGGCAGCCGCAGGCGCACCCGTCGCCCTGCCACATGTGACGTGGGAGGATGATGAAGAGGATGTGGAGGAGTTGGAGGACGCACAGATCAACTCTGAGATACTCGACGAGGAGGAAGATTTCGAGGAGGGTGATGTGATGACCCCCAAGCAAATCCAGGCGATGACCCACGCTGCAGATGCCGCACGCGCCGCGTCGCAGGCCTCCCAGTCCGCGCCCTCACAGTCCGCGCCCTCACAGTCACCGCCCTCCCAGTCACCGCCCTCACAGGATAAAGGAGAATAACCATGTTCGGTATGGGTTCTGAAGTGCTGATTTCGGATTTTCTGTGGTTCCTGGTGATCGTTGGCTGGATTGTGCTGATTGTGATTGGCCTGGAGGCCGACAAGCCGCTGAGTGGTGGCCTGCCCAGCCACACCGAGACGGCCAATGGACACCTGCAAGAGCATTTGGGCACAGGCGACCGGCTGGGTATCATGGGGGCATGGGTGCTCTTTGGCGGCATGGCGCTGAGCCTGCCGGTGATCCTGTGGTGGATCTTTGCGGTGCACGGCCGCTAGCGCGCCGCAATTTGTGCAATGCGTGCACCACAGCGGGCGCGGCCACCCAGCCGCGCCCGCTTGACGATCATTTCCCCGCTGCACAGCGCAGCCAACAGCCAGGCTTCTCCCCATGACAACACAAACCCAGAGCACGCATGCGACGCCGCAGGTTGAAACCGTTGCCGTCCACGCCGGGGCGCACGTTGACCCAGCCACCGGCGCCGTCACGCCCCCCATTCACCTGAGCACGACCTTTGAGCGCGCCGCCGACGGCGCCTACACCGACGGCTTCGTCTATGGGCGCAGTGACAACCCAAACCGGCGCGCACTCGAAGAGTGTCTAACTGCACTGGAGGGGGGCGCGGCGGCAATTGCCTTTCCATCCGGGCAGGCCGCCGCTGCGGGGGTGCTGGGCGCGCTGCGTCCGGGAGACCACGTGCTGCTGCCCGACGACTGTTATTTTGGTACGCGTCGCCTGGCGAACGAAGTGCTTGCCCCGTGGGGGCTTGTGTCATCGGCCGTGGACATGACCGATCTGGCGGCGGTGGCAGCGGCGCTGCGACCGACCACGCGCATGGTGTGGATCGAGACGCCCTCCAACCCGCGCCTCAAGATCACGGACATTGAGGCCGTGGCTGCACTGGCGCACGCTGCAGGCGCGCTGGTGACGTGCGACAACACGTGGGCCACCTCGCTTGCCACTCGGCCGCTGGCGCTGGGGGCCGACTTCGTACTCTACGCCACCACCAAGTACCTCGGCGGTCACAGCGACCTGACGGGCGGCGCAGTCATTGCCGGACAGGCCGATGAGACTTTTGCGCGCATGCGCCTGGCGCAAACCGTCGGTGGCAGCGTGCCTGCTCCCTTTGACTGCTGGCTGCTGCTCCGGTCCATCCGCACACTGCCCTGGCGCATGCGCGCCCATACCGCCAACGCCCAGGCCGTGGCCGAGGCGCTTGTGGGCCACCCGACCATTGAGCGGGTGAACTATCCTGGGCTGGCCACCCACCCCGGACACGCCATTGCGCGCAAGCAGATGGCGCTCTATGGCGGCATGCTTTCCATTGAGCTGCACGGCGGCGCTGAGGCCGCGCTGGCCGCCTCGCAGCGCGTGCGCCTCTTTACGCGCGCCACCAGCCTGGGCGGCGTAGAGAGCCTGATTGAGCATCGCTACTCGGTGGAGGGCGTCTTTTCGGTGGCCCCGCCCAGCCTGCTGCGCCTTTCCGTGGGGCTGGAGCACCCCGACGACCTGATCGCAGACCTGCGCGCCGCGCTGGAGTAACCGCAACACAACGCTAATCTCGCCGCACACGCGCAAAGACGCCGCACGAACGTGAAAAAGGCGAGCGGGGGCAACAACAAACAACGCAAATGAGCGCCGGTCAGCGACCGGCGCTCCTCTTTTGTTGGCGAGGATAGGCCGGCGGACAATCTTCGCATGCCCGCACGTCCATCCTCAGTGGTGAAGAGCCGAGCCGCGGCGCGCTTTGCCCGCATTCTTCACATGCGGCGTTTTGCGGCGCTTTCCGATCCCTTCCATGTGCAGAATAGCCCGGCCATGTTCGCGCGCTGTATCGTGTGCGTTAACGTTTGCGCGCTGTGACGTCGTTCTCTTGCCTCCGCACGGCGCTACAAAACTACAATGTATAGGATAAATACTGGGATACGAAGCCATACACGCGTGCGCCGAGTTTGCGAAATCAACTCTGCATGCATCGGATAGTCTCGTGGCGGAAGGCCTCCCGGCCTCATTGCGGTGCGCGCAAAGCGAAGGCCGGAAGGCCTTCCGCTACAAACCGCGAACCCAATTCTCGCCTTGCGTCGTGCCGGCAAGGGAACACCGGCTGTGTACGGCTGTTCACTCTTGCACAAGTTGGGCCAGTGTATCCACATTGCCGTGGTTGCCCGCCTTGAGCGTGACCCAGAGAGGCGCAGCGCGTAGGCTTTGTGCGGCGCAGGTGGGCATGCCGGGCAGGTTGGCGCGCAATACATCCAGCCGCGCAATGCCCAGCCGCGCGCAGATCGCCTGCGCCGTATCGCCGCCTGCCACAAGCAGATGATGGACAGGCGCACGCTGCATGTGGGCAAATGCCGCGTCGGCGAGGCTCTGTGCACTCGCTGCGCACTCATCGTGCGCGGGCGAAGTTGCAGGCCTGGGCAGGTGCAGCAGGAGCCGTGCGCCTGGCGCCACCGCCGGCGGAGCGCCACGGCCAACCTCGACCACGTGTACGTCCAGCTGCGCACCAACAGCTGCGATTTGCGCGTGGGCCATGGCGCTTGCGCTGCCCACAACCACAAGGTCAACCGGCGGTATCGGATTCAACGTGTCCAGCGGGGCGCCGCCGGGTGGTGCGAGTGCACGCAACCACGCCGCAGCCAGGCCGGCGCTGCCGCAAAGCAGCCCGCTGGGCGTCTCCGCACGCCACGCCGCCACCAGCGCATCGAGGTCGGCGTCTGTCTGCGCGTCGGCAATCACCAGGCGCGCAGCGCCGGCGGCCGCCTGCATCGCCTGCAGGAGGGCGCGCCCTGCACCGCGCACGGCGTCAATACCGATGTGGGCCACGGGAAGCGTGCTCTGCGCCGCGAGGACGTCGGCGATGCGCGCTCCATTGGCTGCGTGCGCGAGCCGGCCATCGACGACGCTGCGTCCCTGTGCAGGCAGTGCCGGGCAAATCAGCGCGGCGGACGCAGAGAGCGCCTCCAGCATCGCCTCCACCTCTGCCCCCACATTGCCGCGCAGCAGCGAATCAATCTTCTTGAAGCAGTCTTTGGCGGGACCGTCTCGCTGCCCCGTGAGTGAGTCCATCAACGCGCTGCGCGCCGCATCGGGACCCAGTGCGCGCGAGTTGGTGGCGAAGGCCTGCAAGCCATGCGTGCGGACAAGTGGCGGCGCCTGCGGGTAGATGGCGGCAGGCACGCCGAGGGCCGGCGCGTAGGCGGCGCAATCGGCCGCACCGGTGAGGTCATCGGCCACAAGCAGGAGCGTGCGCTGGGGCATTGGTGTTGCAGGCGCAATCAGACGGGGATGAAGCCGAAGTGGGCGAAGAGTTCAGTTGTGCTCTGGTCGCCGGCGGCTATCGCGGTGCGCACGTCGTCGTAGTGCGCGTCCTGCAGGCTGAGAAGCGACTGGCGCAGCAAAAACGAGCCGAGGCCGCGCCCCTTCCACGGCGACATGGTGAGAACGTAGGCCACCAGCGGCACGCCCGCATCCAGCCGCACGAGGCAGGCCGAGAGCAGCGCGCCGTTGTTTTCGTAGACCCAGGAGCAGGCGAGGAGCGGCTCGCCCATGCGTCCCGCAAAGAAACCCTCAACCTCCACCAGCGCGTCGTCGGTGCTTTGGCCCGTGTAATCAATGCTGCTGCGATAGGCGTCGAGCATGAGGTCAGCAAGCGGCTCAGTCTCTGCAGGGTCGGGGTAGCGCAGCGCGCCGCCGGTGGGGTGTTTGGTGAGCACAGTCAGTGGCGCGGGCAGCGGCAGATGGTAGAGGGTGCGATCCTGGCTCACGGTCATTCTCCTCAGGCGGATTGGCCGCGCTGGGCGCGCACCATTTTGATGGCAACATCCATGGCAGCCAACAGGCTCGCCTCGTTGGCCCGGCCCGTGCCGGCAATGTCGAAGGCGGTGCCGTGATCCACGGATGTGCGGATAATGGGCAACCCAATACTCACGTTGACGCCATCCTCGAAGGCCAGCAGCTTCATGGGGATATGGCCCTGGTCATGATACATGGCCACGACGATGTCGAATTCGCCGCGCATGGCGCGCAAGAAGACAGTATCGGGCGGCAGCGGATCGCTCACATCAAGGCCGCGTGCGCGCGCCCGCTCCACGGCAGGGCGAATCTGCGTCGCGTCCTCGCTGCCAAAGAGGCCGCTCTCACCGGCGTGCGGATTCAGGCCCGCCACGGCAATGCGCGGTCGGACAATCCCCAGCGCCGCGCACGCGCTAGCGGCCAGGTTGATCACTTCTTCCACACGCTCGGGCGTCACCCGCAGGATGGCCTCGGCAAGGGGTACGTGGGTGCTCACATGCACCACGCGCAGTGTGTCGCTCACCAGCAGCATGCTCACGCGGTCGGCCCCTGAGCGTTCGGCCAGCAATTCAGTGTGGCCGGCGTAGGGGTAGCCCGCCAGGCGTATTGCCTCCTTGTTGAGGGGTGTGGTGACGATGGCGTCGACATCGCCCGCCAGCGCCAGATCGCACGCCAGCGAGACCGATTCAACGGCCGCATGGCCCGCCGCGACCGAGAGCACGCCGGGCGCGATATCGGCCGGGTCGGCGTTGTTCTGTTCAAGGAGTGGAATCGTGCCCGGCGCATAAGCGCCGTCGGCAGGTGTCTCTACGCGCACAAAGCGGGGCGGCGGCAGCCCCAGCCACGCAGCGGCGCGCGCCAAGATGCGCGCATCGCCGATCACCAGTGGGCGGCAGCGTGCGAAAACCGCCTCCGCCTGCAGCGCCTTAACAATGATCTCGGGGCCAACGCCGGCCGGGTCGCCCTGGGTGATGGCGAGCAGGGGGCGCGCGTCAATTGTCATCGCTAGAAACCCGCATCCTCGGGGAAAACGTTGCTGTACTTCAAGCTTGTGCGGGGGACGGCCATCATGGGGGTCACGGTGTCGCGCCAGGTGGCGTAGTGCGCCGTCTCCTTGTGGGCCACAGTGGCCTCGACCGAGCGGTACGCCTCGCTAAGCACGAAGCGCGTTGGGTCATCCGCCTGCTGCAGGATGTCGAAGCGGGCAATGCCCGGCTCCTGCACGCTGTTGCGGGCGTTTTCCATCGTGGCCGCCTTGAAGGCGTCAATATCAGCGGGATTGACTTGAATGAAGACGTGAACGACGAGCATGAAAGGCCCCCTTCATACGAAGATTTGCTACGACACCCCACTCCCTACTCCCCACTCCCCACTCCCTACTCCCTACTCCCCACTCCCCAC
>CAYRVP010000142.1:0-11054 GCA_964427845.1 uncultured Caldilineaceae bacterium | reverse complement strand
GCCACCTTTGCTTAACCGACTGTCCACTAAACTCAGGTAACCCCATACCTTTGCGCCTTTGCGGCGTTGCGTCGAGGTTTTAGGTGAAGTGGCCGCCGCGCTCACGCACCACGAAAATCAGGATGAGCAGCGAGACGGCTGTGGCCGCCGCCGCTGTCCAGATGACACCGCGCATGCCCCCGTGCGTGTAAAGCCATGGCGAAGTGAAGCCCGCCACCGTGACAAGCACCAGCCCCGCCGCCGATCCCAGCGCCAGCACCTTGCCACGCTGCGTGGGAGCCTGCTCGCTCAGGAGCGGGAAGTTGCTCACCACCGCAAACTCGAAACCGGCGCGCGCCACGCCCAGACCCAAAACGGCAGGCACGAGCGCAAAAGTGAGCCACGGCAGCATTGCGTAGCCAATGAGCGCAACCGTGCAGCCAAGCATGACGCTGTTTCGCTTGCCCAGCCTGTCGGTGAAGAGGCTCACAGCGACCGACGACACCAGGTCAAACAATCCAAAGACAAGCGCCACTGTGCCCAGCGCGGCCGCGCCCAGGCCAAAGGCATCTCCAAACCAGGCGCCATAAATGAGCATCATCGACATGGCCGCAAAGTAGTTTAGGGACCCTGCCGCAATGGTGGCGTAGGTGGAGAGCGCCGTTGGCCCCACGGCAAAATAGGCGCGCGTGCGTGCCGCCAGGCCCAGACGGGGCGCATCCGGGTTGCGCGCAGGGCGCGGCGGGTGGGGTGCAGCAGGCATGCGCGAGAAGACCCACGCCGCAAGCAGGAGCAGCCCGCCCAGCAGCACCATGGGCACACGCCAGTTCGTGGCGGCAATCAGCCAGCCGACGACTGAGAGGCCTACGATGCCGGTGAGCGCCCACGAGTATTCGACAATCCCCAGACCGCGCGCACGGCGCGTGTAGGGCAGCTTGCCGCTCAGATAGGCGTGGAGCATGGGCACAAAACTGCCCGTGCCCAGCCCCATAATACCCATGCCGAGCGCTGCAACCCAGACATTGGGGCTGAGGCCCAACGTCAGGATGCCCGCAGCGGTGAAGAGGAGAGCGAGGCGGATCGTGCGCCGGTAGCCGACGCGGTCCGAGAGTGCGCCGAAGAGGGGTGCGCAGAGCCCCATGATGCTGCGCAGGCTTACGAGCCGCCCCATCGTGACCACGCTCGTCCCCAGCCCGGCGGCGATGATAGCCAGGAATGGGTTGAAGATTTGCACGCTCGTGTCCACCATCAGCTTGACGCCGGTGCTGGTGCCGATGAGGCGCAGGAATGAAATGTCCCCGGCCTGGGCGGACGGGGATGGTACAGCCGGTGCTGGTGCTACAGTTGACTCTTGCATTGCCTTTGCTCTTACATCCAAACGCCTGGGGCGGACTGAGGCGCACCCGGGTCATCGGACGGCTGGGTTGCGGGTGCGGGCTCCGCATCATCATCGGCATCGCCGATGATACGCGGCCTGGGCGTTGTTTGCGGTGGTGGCTGGGGCGTATGGAAGGATGGCGCGTAAGCATTCTGCTGTGACGATGCGCCGGTGACGGCGCGCACGCCGCCCACGCCTGTCTCTGCGCCAAGCACGCCCGCTGCAACCATCTGCTCTACAAGGCGCGAGGCCCGGCCATAACCGATGCGCAACTTCTTCTGCAGCAGACTTACGCTGCCCTTGTTGGCTTCCTGGACAGTGCGCACGGCGTCATTGAAGAGCACGTCGCGGTCGTCCACCGCCTTGAGCGCGTCAATTTGCTCAGAGAGGGGGCTGTCGAGGTTCGTGGCCGGTGCAACGGCGCGCGCGCCCGCGCCCGGCTGCGGATTTGTCCAGCGGGTGTAGTCCGCGCGCTCATCATCACTGAAGAGGCCGCCGCTCGCAGCAGGTTTGGGAGTCGGTTGCTTATCGGGTTCATCCGGATCATTGGGAAGCAGGCCGGCCTGCTCCCATGAGCCGGGCGTCGCGTGCAGCGTGCGCAGCCCTTTCCAGTAGTTCACCACGCGGTTGATTTCGTCATCGCTGAGGTAGGTGCCTTGCAGGCGCTCAAGCTTGCCCCCCTCGGGCGACATGAAGAGCATGTCGCCGCGCCCCAGCAACTGCTCTGCACCGGGCACGTCGAGAATGACGCGGCTGTCGACCTGGCTGGTGACGGCGAATGCGATGCGGGCCGGGAAGTTCGCCTTGATCAAGCCCGTGATGACATCCACTGAGGGCCGCTGTGTGGCAATGATAAGGTGAATGCCCACGGCGCGCGCCATTTGCGCCAGCCGGCAGATGTGCTTCTCCACCTCTTCGGGCGCGGCCATCATCAGGTCGGCCATTTCATCGACGATGACGACTATGTACGGCAGCGGCTTTTCGCTGCGCTTGGTGAGGTATTCATTGTAGCGAATGATGTCGCGCGCGCCCGCCTTGTTGCAGAGGCTGTAGCGCCGCTCCATCTCCTTGACGGCCCAGTAGAGCACGCCCGCCGCCTTGTCCACGTCGGTAACGACGGGACTGAGCAGGTGGGGCACACCGTTGTAGACGCTCAATTCGACCATCTTCGGATCAACCATCAGCAGGCGCAGGCTGTCGGGCGTATGCGTGAGCAGCAGGCAGGTGATGATCGAATTGATGCAGACCGACTTGCCCGAACCCGTGGCCCCCGCAATGAGCAAATGAGGCATTCGTGTGAGGTCCGCCACGACAGGTTCGGCGGTGAGGTTTTCGCCCAGCGCCACACGCAGCGCGCCGTGCATGGTCTGGAAGCGCTCGGTCTCGAGCAATTCGCGCAAGCCGACGGTGTTGCTGCTTGTGTTGGAGACTTCGATGCCCACGTAGTTTGTGCCGGGCACAGGCGCTTCGACGCGCACGCTCTTGGCGGCCAGCACCAGCGCCAGATCACGGGAGAGCGCCGAAATCTCGGACACCTTGACCTTCTTGCGCACCTCTTCGCCCCTGACGACGCGCACCTTGTAGTCGGGGCGCAGCAGAAAGCGGGTGACGCTGGCCGCCGTATTGACGTCCTCCACCGTGGCCGGGATGCCGTGGTCGAGAAGCGCGGTCTCAATCAGCTTGGAGTTCTCGCGTAGCTTGGCGTCGCTCTCGGCCTCGCGCGCCCACGTGTCAAGCAACTGGTCAACCTTGGGCAACTGCCAAACGGGGCTGCCGCCGATGATGCGCGGGTGGAGCAAATCGGGGGCGCGCTGGGTGGCGGGCTGTGGCCCGGCCTGGGGCGCGGGCGCGCGCACACCGGACTGCGTGGGCCCAGCCTGCGATGGCTGCATGTTGGGCGCACGATGCGGCGGCGCGGCCGGCTGTGGTTGTCCCACAACCTGGCGCAGCGATGAGCCCGAGCCCATCACCGGTTGACTCACGCGGTTGTCGGCGGCGGGGAGAGCGAAGGGCGAGTCCGACGCGCGGCGTGGCAGCCAGTTGTCGCGCCAGCGCTGGAAGGCCGAGACCTCACCCAGCGGCAGCGGCACCTGCGGGCTGATGCGCCCGGGCTCGACGCGACGTTCGCGCCCCCTCACCATACCAAATTGCAGCATGAGGATGAGGCGAGTAATGCCGTCGATGAGCATGCGGTCGGTTAGGAAGATGATGCCTGAAACCGCAAGGAAGGCCACGAAGGCCCATGCGCCCACGTTGGTGATGGTCGTCTGCAGGAGCGTGGCCAATGCGGTGCCCACGCGCCCGCCTGCACTGCCTGCTGCGGTGATCTGATCGCGTATGTTGCTGGGCAGCAGCAGGCTGGCCCCAATGATGAAAGCCATGAAGAGCACGAAGACGCCCACCGGCCGTCGCCAGGCAGGCGTGGGAATCTGCTCCATGGCCGCAAAGACGAGCCACAGACCGATGATGCCCAGCGCCACGGGCGCAAGCCAGACGCCCATGCCGAACCATCCCCGCAGCGTCTCCACCCACGCGCCCGTGAGCGTGCCGCGGCTGCCCGAGATAAGGCTGAGCAACGTAAAGACGGCGACCAGCACGAGCACCGAACCGACAAATCCGGGGCGCGTCAACACATCGACAATAGTTTCGCCGATGCTGGGCTGTGTCTTCTTCTTGCGCGCTGGTTTGCGGCTGGCCATGGCTAGACACTCTGCTCCGAACAGATGTTCCGACGACTGCGAGTATAGCATAATCGCAAAGTGGCTGCAACGATCTGGCGCGCAGGGGTGCATTTCATTCTTGTGGCGCACGACAACCTCACCCCCCGACCCCCTCTCCAAACTGGCTATACGTTACCCACAAGTTGCCGCATTGGATTACTTGCCGCGGGCACCGCCTGGGCCTCATGCATGTTGTCGAATTGTTGCGGCAATGGCGACTCGGTGCGTCGGAGCCGCCGGGGGTTTCAACCCTCGGCGGCCCCGGCAACGCGCTTACCTCGAGACGCTGCTTGTGGGTAAAGTACAGCCAAACTGGAGAGGGGGCCGGGGGGTGAGGTTGCCGTACGCGTCGCCAACGTGAAATAGACCCCGCGCACAGTAGCGCGTGCCCGCAACATGCACGTCTTTCGCCTCAGGGCGCAGTTTTGCCGTCAGCGCGAATCAGCGGATACTTTCAGTGCATCTCATTCGTGCAGGCGAAGAACGTCGAATACCGCGCCACCCTTTTCCACACACGCGAGGATTCTCTCATGGCTAAACCAACCATCGCCGTCATTGGCGGAACCGGGGCAGAGGGCTCCGGCCTTGCCATTCGCTGGGCCGCCGCGGGCTACCAGGTCATCATCGGCAGCCGCAGCGCCGAACGCGCAACAGCAGCGGCTGCCGAATTTAGCACGCTGCTACCTGCCGGCGGTGCACCGCTGCAAGGGCTGGACAACGCCGGCGCCGCCGGCGCCGCCGATATCGTCGTGCTCAGCGTGCCCTATGACGGCCAGGTGAGCATGATTGACCAGGTGCATGCGGGCAGCCAGGGCAAAATCTTTGTCACCGTGGGTGTACCGCTCATGCCGCCCAAAGTCTCTACGGCGTGGCGGCCGGCCGGCGGTTCTGCCGCGCAGGAGGCGCAGGCGCAATTGGGCGAGGCGGTGCGCGTGGTAGGGGCATTCCAGAATGTGGCCGCGGGCCATTTGCGTGACCTGGCCTGGGAGCCCAACTGCGATGTCCTGGTGACCGGGGATCAGAAAGAGGCGAAGCAACAGGTGATGGAACTGGCGCGCGCTGCCGGCTTCTTCGCTGTGGACGCGGGGCCGCTGGCCAACGCCGCCGTCGTCGAGGGCATCACCGCGATGCTCATCGGCATCAATGCGCGCCACAAGGTGCAAGGCAGCGGGATACGCATAACGGGCATTCCGCGCGAATAGGGTCAACACCTGTACGCAGAAGATCCGGAAACAACACAAACGGCAAGAAGTCCGTTTGTATCGATCCTCTTGCCGTTTCTGCTATTCCCGTACTTCTATGCGTACGGGTTTTGTCTACACGTGCGTGTGGGTCAGACGCTGGACGGCGCGTCGCTGCAGCGTGCTGACGAGCAGCGCCACGCAGAAGACCGCCGACTGCGTGAGCACAATCGTCGCGCCCGAGGCAGCGTTGATGGCGTAGCTCAGGTACATCCCCACGAGCCCGCAGAATGCGCCAATGGTCATGGAATAGAGCACCATGCGGTGGAAGGAATCGGTGAGCAGCCGGGCGGTGATCGCGGGCACGACCAGCGCCGCGGCAATCAGCGTAACGCCCAGGATTTGCATGGAGGCGATCAGCGCTGCCGCCAGCGCCAGCGCAAAGAGGGTGTCCACCCACTCGGTGCGCACGCCGTAGACTTGCGCCACGTCGGTGTCGAAGGTGGTGAAGAGCAACTGTTTGTAGGCGAAGAAGATAAGTGCTCCCACCAGCAGCGTGACACCTGCCACCACCCATACATCCTGCTGCTTGACGCCCAGAATGTTGCCGAAGAGGGCGGCATCAATGCTCTGCGTAAAGCGGCGGTAGCGGCTGATCAGCGCTACACCCAGCGCAAAGCTCGCCGTGGTGATGACGCCAATCGCGGCATCGGCGCCAATGCGCGTACGGCGCGTCGTCTGGTTGATAAGTACTGCCGTCAGAAAACCCCAAATGCCCGCGCCAATGTAGAAGTTCCACGACATGACATAGGAAACGACCGCGCCGCCGAAGATGGCATGCGACAGGCCGTGGCCAATGTAGCTCATGCCGCGCAGAACGATGTAGACGCCCAGCAGCCCGCACAGAATGCCCGCCAGCACCGCCACCATGGTGCCGTTGCGGAAGAATTCATACTGGAAAGGTTCGAGCAAGGACGTCATCCTGCACCTCCGTGAACGCGCCGCCGGGGCGGCCGGCGCCATGGACTCCGAAGGCGCCATTTGTACCGTTGCCGCCATTGGCCGGATATGCAGCGGGATGGCCGAGCACCGGCGCAGGCACGACGTCGCGCCAGTGATGGCCGTGGGGCTTCTGCTGCACAAAGAGCATGCCCCCTTCGCGCAGTACTACAAACTCGCCGTCATAGGTGCGCTGCAGGATCTCCGCTGTGAAGACTGCATCTGGAGACCCTTCGGCAATCACCCGGTTCTTGAGGCAGATGACCCAGGGCAGGTGCGCAGCGGCCGCGTTGAGGTCGTGCGTGGTCATGAGGATTGTCATGCCCTGCCGGTTGAGGTCCGCGAGCAGATGCAGGATGTTCTCTGCCGTGCGCATGTCCACGCCGCTGGTCGGCTCGTCGAGCACAAGCAGCTCGGGTTCGGCGATAAGGGCGCGCGCCAGAAAGACGCGCTGCTGCTGCCCGCCCGAGAGGTCGCGAATGTGACGCGCACCGTAGTCGCCAATGCCCAGTTGCTCAAGTACTGCCTGTGCCTGGCGGTGGTCGGCGCGTGAAGGCCACGGCCACAGCGACGCGCTGCGCGACTTCCCCATCAGCACCACCTGCTCGGCGGTGACAGGGAAATTCCAATCCACGGTCTCAATCTGGGGAACGTAGGCTACGCGCGACGAGGGGCGGCCTTCGAGCACGCGCCCATCGATGCGCACCTCGCCGTGGCCCGGCTGCAGAACGCCCAGCAGCAGCTTGAGCAGGCTGGTCTTGCCTGCGCCGCTTGGCCCTACGACGGCCGCGAACTGCCCTGCGTGCAGGTGCAGCGAGACCTCCTCGAGCACTGGCACGGCGCCGTAGCCAAACGTTACATTGCGTACATCAACAAGTGGTTGCATCAGGTTCGCATTCGCCCTGTTGTCCTACCGTGCCTGATTGACAACGGCGTCGGCCCCGTTGACGTTACTGGGATCGACCCGGGCAATGATCGACGGGTCACCGCCCAGCGCCTCGGCCATGACGCGCAGGTTCTCCACCATAAGTCCCACGTAGGAGTGATTTGCCTCGCCAGGCAGTCCGGGCAGGTCATCATCGCGCAGGTTGTCGATGTACTTTGCGTCGGTCTCGGCGGCAATCTGTTCGAGCACGGGTGACGAGAAGACCTCGGAGCCAAATATCGCTGGCACTTTCTCGGCGCGTATCTGCTCGATGATCGCGGCCACGTCGCGCGCCGACGGCTCGGCAAAGTCGGAGGGCTGGATGGCGCCCACGACCGTCATGCCGTACCGGGGCGCAAAGTAGGCCCATGAATCGTGATAGGTGAGAAGCTTGCGGTTTTCTGCGGGGATGCTGTCGACGGTGGACTGAATTGCCACATCGAGTTGATCAATGCGCGTCTTGAAGGCATCATAGTTGGCGGCGTAGACCGCCGCGTTGGCAGGGTCTGCCCTGGCCAGCGTGTCGCGCACGATTTCGGCGTAGCGCAGCGCCAGGATGGGATTGGGCCAGAGGTGCGGATTGGGGCTGCCGCCCTCCTTGGGGAAGGAGAAGTCGTAGAGATACGCGTCGGGCTGGATGGTCTGGTCGCCCAACAGGATGATTTCGGCGCCGGCCTTCTTGTTGGCTTCAGCCAATTCGAGGGTTGGCTCTTCCAGCTTGAGGCCGTTGACGAAGATGATGTCGGCGTTCGCCAGCAGGCGCGCGTCCGACGGGGCCGGCTCAAAGGTGTGCGAGTTGACGCCCTCGGGCACAATGCCTCTAATCTCCACCAGGTCGCCGCCGATGTTGTAGGCGATGTTCGTGATGGGCGAGACAGTGGTGACAACATGCAGCCTCTGTACCGTCGATGAATCCGCCGGGGCCCGGGTCGCGGCGCAGCCTGCCAGCACAACTAAAACCGCGCAGATTGCCGCAATCCTCTTCACAAATGACATGCATTGCTCCCTGGACTGGTCGCACCGCGCCCGGTGGCAAGTCCAAACTGGGCGCATGCGGCTCCATACTGTGCAAGGGAGCATCATCGCGCAGTTGCAAGTACTCGCATGTGATCGCGGTTACGAATGCGTCACGCCTGTCGGAACTCCCGCTGTGCAGGCCGCGCAGATGCCGAAGACCACAATATGGTTGGCTTGCGCCTCAAAGCCGTAGCCCTTGTGCAGGTTAGTGATCAGCGAATCGAGCAGGTGATCGGGAAACTCAACCGAATGGTGGCAAACGCGGCAGATCGCGTGGTGGTGATCGGCGTGTGAACGCAGGGCGTAGTGCGCAGCGCCCGTGCCCATATCTGTGTCTGTGACAAGATCCAGAGTCTTTAGCAGGTCAAGCGTCCTGTAGACCGTGGCAAGATTCACATAGGGGCTTTCCGCCCTGACCGCCGCATAAAGTTCTTCGGCGGTCAGGTGGCCCGGCATGGTCTCGATGGCATGAAGAATTGTGGCGCGCTGCGGTGTCACGCGGATGCCCCGTGCGCGCAGCCGGTTGACAAGCATCTCCTGGTCAAACATGGGCTCTCCTCTTTGCTCAAGGTGCGCAACCTCCAATTTGCAGTTGCAAATGAATTGCACCAAATTGGAACACATCCCGCTGTAGCGCGCAAAGGTGCGAGGTAGACTGCATCAAAACCACTGCGCAAGAACCAGGAGCCAACATGGAATCAACAGCGCCCGCACTCGAAACCGCCGCAGCCGCGCCTGTCGACCGGTATGTGGACGTTCGACCGGAGAGCGGCGGCCTGCACCTGCACGTGCTCGAGTGGCCGGGTGCGGGTGCGCCCTTCGTGCTGCTGCACGGCCTGGCAAGCAACGCACGCACATGGATTGGTGTGGGCAGCGCGTTGGCAGGCGCCGGCTACCGGGTGCTGGCCGTAGACCAACGCGGCCACGGTCTGAGCGACAAGCCCGACGCAGGCTACGACTTCGCCACGATCTGCGAGGACCTGCTGCACCTGCTGGATACGCTGGCGCTCGAGGATGCCATCGTTGTGGGGCAGTCCTGGGGAGGCAATGTCGTGCTCGAGTTCGGTGCGCGCTACCCCGGGCGCGCGCGCGGCCTTGCCTTTGTGGATGGCGGCATTCTTGATCTGCAGGAGCACCCATCCGGGGCAGAGTGGGAAAGCATTGCCGAGGCAATGCGCCCGCCTGCACTGGCCGGAACCCCTCGTGCCGCGATCAAGCAAATGATCGCGCAACACAACCCAGGCTGGGATGAGGCGGGCGTTGAGGCGACGCTGGGCAACTTCGAGACGCTGCCTGACGGCACTGTGCGGCCGTGGCTCACGCTCGAGCGCCATATGCGCATCCTGCGCGCGCTGTGGGAGCATCGCCCGGGCGAGCTCTACCCGCGTGTGCACGAGCCTGTGCTTATCTGCGCCGCCGACGACGGCAATGCGGTGTGGACCATCGCCAAGCACCGCATGGTGGACTCGGCGCAAACCTATCTGGCAAACAGCAAGGCGCAGTGGTTCCGCGACACCGCGCACGACATTCACGTCCATCGACCGGTTGAACTGGCTTCGCTATTCGTTAATGAGCGGGTGCACGGCATATGGAGCGGGGATACGGTGCCATGAACGATGTACGCAGGACAGCGCCGCAGACACCCGGCCCGATTGTGCTGCTAGGCTCGGGCGAGACGGCGGCCAATGTGCAGCGGGTGTACACGTGGCTCTATCGCCACTTCGAGCCACCCGTCACGGTTGCCATACTCGAAACGCCCGCCGGTTTCCAGCCCAACGCCGAGGCCGTGGCACGCGACGTTGCGGACTACATCGGGAAACGTCTGGTCAATTTCTCGCCGCAGGTTGCGCTTGTGGCCGGCCGTCGCCGCGACCCGGCCGACGCTGCCATGAGCACGGACAATCCCACCGTGGTCGCGCCGCTTTGGGATGCGGATGTGATCATGGCCGGGCCGGGCAGCCCCACCTACGCCGTGCGCCACCTGCGCGACAGCCTCACCTGGAACGCCATGCGCGCCCGCAACCGCCTGGGCGCGGGGCTGATGCTCTCGAGCGCGATGACGCTGGCCGCCAGCACTTTCACACTCCCCGTCTATGAACTTTACAAAGTGGGCGCCGATCTGCACTGGCAGGATGGCCTCAATCTATTCGCCGACTTCGGACTGTCGCTGCTGGTCGTCTCCCACTGGAACAACAACGACGGCGGTGCTGCGCTCGACACCAGCCGCTGCTACATCGGCCTGGATCGCTTTAGCGCTCTGCTCGAACTGCTGCCGCCCGACCCGCGGCGCACGCTCCTGGGCATCGACGAAAAGACGGCGCTTTGCCTGGATTTTGCGACGGCGCGCGCCGAAGTGGTGGGGGCCGGCGGCGTCACGGTGATGCGTCACGGACGCGAGCACCACTATGCCCACGGCGCGCACTTTGCACTTGAAGAGTTGGGTGAATTCCGCCTGCCGCACAGGGGTGAAGGCATTCCTGCCGGGCTTTGGCAGGAGGCGCTGGAGCGGCAGAGTACAGCCCTGGCCGCGCACACCGAGCAGCCCGAGGCCGCGGTGGTACCGCAAGACGTCGCCGCGCTCGCCGGCGCGCGCGCCACGGCGCGCGCGCAGCGCAACTGGGCCGCCGCCGACGACCTGCGCGCGCAGATCGAAGCCGCCGGCTGGCGCATTATCGATACGCCTGAGGGAAATGTATTGGAGAGGATTGATGGTTGACTGGTGGACTGGTTGACTGGTGGACTGGTGGACTGGGGGACTGGTGGACTGGTTGACTGGTGGACTGGTTGACTGGTGGCCTGGTGGACCGGTGGACTAGGAACGTGCCATCATCGCACACAGTCAACCAGGCAACCAA
>CAYRVP010000141.1:0-11156 GCA_964427845.1 uncultured Caldilineaceae bacterium | reverse complement strand
TTACCCCTACGCCGCCCCCCCGACCCACTCCCCACTCCCCACCCACCGCTGCCCACTTCCCACTGCCCACTGCCCCCTCCCCACTGCCTGTTGTTTTCCCCGCTGTGCTATAATCGTCCGGCAGACTGCAACATTGTGTCTCCCGACGAGTGAGCGAGTATGAGCAGCATGCCGCACGCGGACAACCCAGCCGACGCCGAAGCCCTTGAGGTCATCCTCCTGGGGCTGGGCGGCGTGGGCCGTTCGCTGCTGCACCAATTGCTGGGGCAGCGCGCCACGGTGGCCGCACGATACGGCCTTGCTCTCAACGTGGTCGCACTGGCCGATTCGTCGGCGCTGCTGGCGCCGGCGGGCAGCCGACTGCTGTTGGATGAGGCCGCTCTGTGCAGCGCGCTGGAAGCCAAGGAGCGAGGCGCCAAACTCGCGTCGCTCGCGGCCGCACAGCCCGTGGTACAGCCGGAAAACGCGCTGCGCCTGCTTGCCAATCGCCTCAATCCGCACACCGTTGTGGTCGATTGCACCGCCACCGATGCCACCATCCCCGCGCTGCTCATAGCCGTGGATGCGGGCTGCAAGGTGGTCCTCGCCAACAAGAAGCCCTTGACAGCGCAACAGGAGGTATACAACCGGCTCACCCGAGCCGGCGCCACGGGCGTTGACGCGCCGCTGGCGCTGGGTCGCGTGCGCTGGGAGACTACCTGCGGCGCGGGGTTGCCCGTCATCGGCACGCTCAACCGGCTGATGATGTGCGGCGACCCCGTGCACAAGATCGCCGGCGCCCTCAGCGGCACGCTGGGATATGTGATGACCGGCCTGCAGGAGGGCCGCCCGCTGAGCGCCGTGGTGCGCGAGGCGCATCGCCTGGGCTACACCGAGCCGGACCCGCGCGATGACCTGGGCGGGCTGGACGTGGCCCGCAAGGCGCTCATTCTGGCGCGTGGCCTGGGCTGGCAGATGGAGCTTGCCGACATCGAGGTCGAGGGGCTCTACCCGCAGGAGATGGCCGACCTCTCGGTCGCCGCCTTCCTGGACGCCCTGCCGCAACTTGACGGAGCCTTTGCCGAGCAGGTGCGCACCGCCGCCGCTCACGACAGTGTGCTGCGCTATGCCGCGGTGGTGGAGGATGGTCGTTGTCGTGTAGGGCCCGTGGTTGTGCCCGCAAGCAGCCCACTGGGGCGGCTGGCCGGCGCCGACAATCTGATCGAGTTCCACACACGCTGGTATGCGCCCGCCCCGCTCGTTATCCAGGGGCGCGGGGCCGGGGCCGACGCCACCGCCGCCGGCGTGCTCAGCGACATTGTAGAATTGGGTTTCACCAACTGACGATCACGTGGCAGGGGTTAGGTGGATGGAATGATTGATAAATGATCGTTGATCATTGGCAAATGGTAGCTGGCTGCGTAGCCATAGGTGTCATACCCTCGTGCCTGCGCCATAACTCACGAATTGCCAGTCATCAGTCTTCAATCATAAGTTGCCTAAGTCGCCCTGCATTACATACGCACAACGGAGTTTGCAGAGATGGCATCCAACAAAATCAAGGTAGGCGTACTGGGGGCCACAGGCGCCGTGGGCCAGCGCTTTGTGCAACTGCTTGCGGGCCACCCCTGGTTTGAACTGACCGAGCTTTACGCGTCCGAGCGGAGCGCGGGCAAGTGCTACGCCGACGCATGCAAGTGGAACCTGCGCGGTGACATGCCCGCGCACCTGCGCAACGTGCGCGTGAAGGATTGCGTGCCGGGCGACGATGTAGCCATTGTCTTCAGCGCGCTGCCCTCCGAGACGGCGGGCGAAACCGAGGAGGCCTTTGCCGCCGCGGGCCACATTGTGTGCAGCAACGCGCGCAACCATCGTTATGACGCCGACGTGCCGCTGCTCATTCCCGAGGTGAACCCCGAACACCTCAAGCTGATTGACGTACAAAAGCGCAAGCGCGGCTGGACCGGCTACATTACCACCAACCCCAACTGCAGCACCACGCACATGGTCAGCGCGCTGCACCCGCTGCACGAGCGCTTTGGCGTAACCAAATGCTTTGTCGTCACCATGCAGGCTGTGAGCGGCGCGGGCTACCCGGGCGTGAGCAGCATGGACATCATGGACAATGTGGTGCCCTATATCAGCGGTGAAGAAGAGAAGATGGAGGTCAAGGAGCCGCACAAACTGCTTGGGCGCTTCAACGGCGAGGGGATTACCTATGCCGATTTGGTGGTGAGCGCTCACTGCAACCGCGTGCCCGTACGCAACGGCCACCTGATCGCCATGAGCGTTGAGTTTGCCGACAAGCCCAGCGAAGCGCAGATTGTGGAGGCATGGCGCGACTACAAGCCGCTGGCGCAGCAGTTGGGCTTGCCCAGCGCGCCCCAGCCCGCCATCATCTATGATGAACGCGCCGACCGCCCGCAGCCTCGCGTCGACCGGCTGGCGGGCAGTGTGCCCGGCATGGCCACGGTTGTGGGCCGTCTGCGCCCCGACCCGCTCTTTCACTTCAAGTTTCTGGCGCTGGGGCATAATACAATCCGTGGCGCAGCGGGGGGCAGCCTGCTCAACGCTGAGTTGCTGGTTGCGCAAGGTTACCTGGGTGTGGAGGCGCAAGCCTGGGCGCGCCACCTGCAAATTGCCTGATCGGCGCGTGCACCGCGCACCGTTGCACCTGGATTGAGCTGTTCTGACACGACTGGTTGATGTTGTTTCCGCACTCCGTGCGTGCTGGAGAGGATTTTCGATGCAGAGTCTGCGTGCCGAAGCCATGCCGTTGGAATCGTTTGCCACCCCGGCGATCTCGAATCACGGACGCGCCGCCCTATCCGATCTCTTTGACGACTGGGTTGTCTACCGCAATTTGGAGCCGCTGGACCGGCGCGTGCCCGGCTTCAAGAACGCGTCCTACCACATGGGCATCAGCGACGACCATATTCCGCGCAAGCAGGAGATTGCGTACGCCAAGGCAGCCACATGGATCATCGAGAAAGCGCAGGGCGTGCGCGGCCAACGCCGCGCAACAGCCGAATTGCTCTTTCTGGGTGACACGCTCTTCAATGACGGGCGGGCTTTTGTCAACATGGCCTCCGTCACCTCCTGGCGTGGCGCGTGCTTCATTGGCGCCGACCGCATCGAGCACGAACCCGCCTTCAGCATGGAGGAAAACGGGCTCATCTACAACGCCAATCGCTGGGCCGCGCTGGCCCCGTGGCTTGCAGGTGTGGCCGCGAGCGGACTGCAACTGGATGAGCGCACAGCTGTCGTTGTCGACATCGACAAGACGGCGCTGGGGGCCAAGGGGCGCAACGATCATGTCATTGACCGTGCGCGCCTCGAAGGCATCTTCCGCACAATGACCGCTGTGCTGGGTGAGGAGGGCTTCAAGAAACCGCTCTTCATCGAGCACTACAATGAGCTCAACCGCGCCAAATACCACTTTCTCACCGCCGACAACCAGGATTACCTCACCTACATTTGCCTTGTGCTCAACACCGGCATGGTGAGCTTCAACGAGCTGATGGCCGAAGTTGAGAGCAGCAGCATGGAGAACTTCGACCAGTTCATCCGCTGGGTTGACAGCCGCATGATGATCAATGACTCGGGCAGTGAAACGCTGCTTGAGGTGCACGAAGCGGTGCTGAGCAGCGTGCGCGCCGGCGACCCCACGCCCTTCAAGCGTTTCCGCCGTCAGGAGTTCGTCTGCACGGTGGAGCATATGGGCTGCATGGCGGACGACGTCCCTGTGAAGGATCTCCTGAGCAACGAGATTACGTTGAACGAGGAAGTGTGGCAGGTGGCGGCGTGGCTCAAGCAGCGCGGCTGCTTCCTGCTTTGCCTGAGCGACAAGCCCGACGAGGCGTCGGCCCCCAGCAAAGGCTTTACCGCCGACTATCCGCCGATTCACCGCGCCACAACCCACCGCGTGGGTGTTGATTTGAGCGAGGCGCTGGACGCGATTGCGTAGGTGCGCACTATGAAGCGAGGCCGCTGACTTTGGAAGCCTCGCTTCGGTGCGTAGAGCAAATCGGCGCGACAATGGAGTACGCGCAAGAAGCAGGCAATGCGGTGCGGCCGCCTCGTTGCGGTACTTGAGGACAACCAACAAGCAATGTCAAACGAACCACCCAAGAAAACACCCAACCCGACGCCCAACCGGCCCCCAAAGCCCGGCGACAAGGATCCCAGTGGCAACATGGGCGGTTTCTTCAGCCGCACCTGGTTCTGGATCATTCTCGCTGTGGCTATCCTCTTTGGCTCGCGCTTTCTCTTTGGCGGCCAGGTCGAGACGACCGGCATGATCGGCCTGGACGAAGTCGCCAGCATGGTCAAGCAGGATCAGGTGGACGAGATTGTCGTGCAGGGAGAAGCGATTATCATCGACCCGAAGGCAGGTCAAACGGTGCGCAGCCGCAAGGAGGGCACCGAGAGCCTTGTGGCCACGCTGGGTCGCATGGGTGTGCCGCAGGAAAAGCTTGATTCGTTGCCCATCCGTGTGGAGAACGCGCCCAACTCGAGCGCCATCCTCAGTTGGGTGCTCATGCTGCTGCCGATGATCCTCATCTTCGGCTTCTTCATGTTCATCATGCGCTCGGCAGGCGGGGGCGGGCAGAACCGCGCGATGCAGTTTGGCCGCAGCCGCGCACGCAAGCTTGACACGGCTGACCGCCCGTCGATTACCTTTAGCGACGTGGCCGGCTCCGACGAGGCCAAACAGGAGCTTGAGGAAGTGGTTGAATTCCTCAAGGAGCCACAGAAGTTCGCGGCGCTGGGGGCGCGCATCCCCAAGGGTGTGCTCATGGTCGGCGCGCCGGGCACGGGCAAAACGCTGCTCGCCAAGGCCGTGGCCGGCGAGGCTGGGGTTCCCTTCTTCAGCAGCTCCGGCTCGGAATTTGTGGAAATGTTTGTGGGCGTGGGCGCCAGCCGCGTGCGCGACCTTTTTGAGCAGGCCAAGAAGAATTCGCCCTGCATCATCTTCATTGACGAAATCGATGCCGTGGGTCGCCACCGCGGCGCAGGCATGGGCGGCGGCAATGACGAACGCGAACAGACACTCAACCAGATTTTGGTGGAGATGGATGGCTTCGACACCGACACGAACATCATCATCATCGCCGCCACCAACCGCCCCGACATCCTGGACCCCGCGCTGCTGCGCCCCGGCCGCTTCGACCGCAAGGTGGTTGTCGATCGCCCGGACCGGCGTGGCCGCGAGGCCATCCTGCGCGTGCACACGCGCGGCAAGCCCTTGCAGTCGGACATTGACCTCGACGTCATCGCCGCGCAAACGCCCGGCATGGTGGGAGCCGACCTTGAGAACCTGGTCAATGAAGCGGCCATCCTCGCAGCGCGCCGCAACAAGCGCGCCATCAGTATGGAAGAGATGGTCGAGTCGATCGAGCGCGTCATGGCGGGGCCGTCGCGCCGCAGCCGCGTGCTCAGCGCCGCTGATCGCCGCACTGTGGCCTATCATGAGGCAGGCCACGCAATTGTCATGGAGACACTCGAGAACACCGACGGCGTGGGCAAGATCACCATCGTCAGCCGCGGGCAGGCTTTGGGCTATGTGATGCCGCTGCCGCAGGAAGACCGCATGTTGCGCAGCCGTGCACAGTACGAGGATTCGATTGCCGGACTGCTGGCCGGGCGCGTGGCCGAGGAGATTGTCTTCCAGGAAGCATCCACCAGCGCCGCCGACGACCTGGAGCGCGTGACCAAGACGGCCAAGGCCATGGTCACCCGCTATGGCATGAGCGACATCATCGGGCCGCTGCAACTGAGCAGCGGAGATGCCAACCCATTCCTGGGCATGGAACTAGGCGCGCAGCGCACCTACAGTGAGGACATCGCCCGCAAGGTTGACCAGGAAGTGCGCCGCATCATCGAGACGGGTTATGCACGAGCACGCGAAATCCTCACCACGCGCAAGGACCGTCTTGTGGAGGTGGCCGAAGCGCTGCTGGCCAAAGAAGTGCTCGACCGCCAGGAGTTCCTCGCCATCTTCAACGGTCCGCTAGTCGCCGCGCCCCCCGCCCCTGTGGTGGCCGTGGGGGACTGACAGCAACGGCTGTACACAGGTTTTGCAGATGAAAGAACAGATCGCAGCGGAGAAAGCAGTTCTATCCGCTGTGATCTGTTCTTTTTGTCTGTGCAATCTGCGTACAGGTGTTGTCATTACTCCCTCACCGCCACTGCAATCTGTGCGGCAATGCGGGCGTTGTTCTCAAGCAGCGCGAGGTTGGCACGCAGGCTGCGCTCGCCCGTCAACTCGGCCAGGCGGCCAAGCAGGAAAGGTGTGACTTCGGCCGAGCGCAGGCCGCGCGCCGCAGCCTCGTCGATTGCCTGCAGAATCGTGGGCTCAATCTCGGCGGCAGGGATTTCGTCCGCGGCGGGAATTGGCGCGGCCACCAGCAATCCGCCCGGTAACCCCAGCGCGCGCTTGGCGCGCCAGAGTGCGGCCACCTCGGCGGCGCTGTCGCAACGCACATCCACCGCCAGCCCGCTCGAGCGACTGTAGAAGGCCGGGAAGGTGTCCGTCTGCCAGCCGACCACCGTCACGCCGTGGGTTTCCAGATACTCGAGCGTGGCGGGGAGATCGAGAATGGCCTTGGCCCCGGCGCAGACAACAATCACGGGGGTCTCGGCCAGTTCCTGCAGGTCGGCGCTGATGTCGTTGCTCACCGCACCGCCGGCGCCCCGATGCACACCGCCAATGCCGCCCGTGGCAAATACCTGAATGCCGAAGCGCTGCGCCACCCACATGGTGGTGGCCACGGTCGTCGCGCCGTCCAGCTTGCGCGCCACCACAATCGGCAGGTCGCGCCGGCTCACCTTGCGTACGTCGTGCGCGGTGGCCAGGTGCTCCAACTCCGCCGGCGTGATGCCCGCGCGCAACTCGCCTGCAAGGATGGCCACGGTGCGCGGCTCGGCCCCGCCTGCGCGCACAATTTCTTCCATGCGGCGTGCAAGCTGCAGGTTCTGCGGGTAGGGCAGCCCGTGGGAGATAACGGTGGATTCAAGTGCAACGGATGGAGGCATGGGGTGATCCTGGAGATTTGGTGGTGTAGCAATCTGGTTGACTTGTTGACTGGTTGACTGGTTGATTGCGGTGGCCCTTGGCATGAGGCTTCGTATCTCTCTCTTATCGAGGCCGGAGGGACACGGGGTGAAACTGCATTTTGCGCCGCTCAAGACGATCGCCGTCAATCCGACAGGAAATTGCTAATGTAGGCGCCGGCCACGGGCCGGCGCTCGGGATGAAACACGATCCCCGCGTTTGCTGAGATCGCAGAGCACGCCGCACCAGCCAACCAATCCACCAGTCAACCAGTCCACCAGTCCACCAGTCCACCAGTCACCTCACTCATACTCCTCCTGCAAGCGCGGCATCACAAGAAACATGCCCGTCAGCGCAGGGTGGCGCATGAAGCCGAAGTGGGCATAGAACGAATCCTTGCCCTCGGCGGCGAAGAGGCCTACGAACGCGCGCTCGGGCGCATGCGCCTGCAGCCAGCCCATGAGCCGCTCCACAATACGGCGGCCCAGCCCCAGACCTTGATACTCGGGGCGCACAATGATGTCCTGCAGGTAGAAGAAGAGCGCGCCGTCTCCCACAATGCGCCCCATGCCCACGGGGCGGGTGACGGAACGGCCGCGGTCGAGCACCACAATGCTGGTCAGCGAGCGCGCAAGGGAGACAGGGGCGGCGGCAAAATTGATCGTTTCGTTCCAGCCAACGGCGGCGCAGAGTTCGATGTACTCCTCCAGCGTCGGCGCGCGCACCTCAAAGAGGAGTGTATCGGCAAGCGAGTCGGAGAGCGGCTCCAGCAGGCGGGCGGGGTGCGTGCGCACCATGCGTTGCTCCTTTCCGGCAGCAGCTATGCTGCCTTGTGGCATTGCTCCCCCAGTGTAGCACAGCAGTGTGCGTGCTGCGTGACCGTCACGTTGCTGCCCTGCACAGCAGCGTCGCAGTCCCCAACCCGGTACATGGTATACTGTGGCTCGCTGCGCCCGCATGCACGACGGGGCGCGGCCGAGGATTGCTCATGCGCCGCATCATCCCAACCGACGAGATTCCCCACGAGGTGCTCGAACGCAGCGCCCGCTGGCATGCCGAGCGCAGCAACTTTGATGCCACCATCCACCGTGCCGCACTGCTCGAGGTGCTGCAGGCTGTCCAGGCCGTACCCGAAGGCCAGTGGGTGGAGCCGGTGACGCTCCAGCGCATGATCAACCGCTTTGCACGTGCGGGCAAGGGGCCGTACTCCAAAGCCAACCTCGTCGCGGGCTACCATGACCTGGTGGCCCAGGGCGCACTTGCGCCGGACCCCCTCATCCTGCGCCGCATTCGCAAGAAGCCCACGCGCACGCAAAGCGGTGTCGCCCCCGTCACCGTGCTCACCGCGCCGGCGGGCTGCCCGGCGCACTGCATCTTCTGCCCCGACGATGTGCGCATGCCCAAGAGCTACATCTTTGATGAGCCGGGCTGCCAGCGCGCCGAACGCGACGGCTTTGACCCCTTCCTGCAGACCCTCAACCGCATTCGCGCCTTCGAGAACATCGGCCACGCCGCCGCCAAGGTGGAGTTGCTCATCCTGGGCGGCACCTGGAGCGCCTACAGCCGCGACTATCGCACCTGGTTCGTCCAGCGCTGCTTTGACGCCATGAACGCATCCGGCCATGACGCGCACGCCACGTCGGCATCGCTGGCCGAGGCGCAGGCGCGCAATGTCACTGCAGCCCACCGCAACGTGGGGCTGGTGGTTGAAACGCGTCCCGACTGGGTGACCCCCGACGAGGTGGTGCACTTGCGCACGCTGGGCGTCACCAAGGTGCAGTTGGGCGTGCAGAGCCTCGACGATGCCATCCTCGCACGCAATGGGCGCGGCCACGATGTCGACGCGGTGCGGCGCGCCGTGGGCCTCCTGCGCACAGCCGGCTTCAAGATCCACCTGCACTGGATGCCCAACCTCGACGGCGCGACGCCTGCGAGCGACCGCGTCGACTTTGCGCGCTTCTTCGACGACGCCGCGCTGCGCCCTGATGAACTGAAAATCTACCCCTGCTCGCTCATTGCGGGCACCGAACTCTACGATCGCTGGCTGGCGGGCGCCTACACGCCCTACACGCAGGATGAGCTTGTGGCGCTGCTGGCGGACATCAAGCCCGGTGTGCCGCCCTACGTGCGCATCAGCCGCCTCTTTCGCGACATCCCCGCGCACCACATTGAGGCGGGGGTGCGCGCCGGCAACCTGCGCGAGATTGTGGCGCGCGAACTGGAGCGCCGCGGCGTAGAGTGCGGCTGCATCCGCTGCCGCGAAATCAAGCGGCGTGCGGTGGATGCAGATGCGCTGACGCTGCGCGTGACGACCTATGACACCAACCTGACGCGTGAGCACTTTGTGGAGTTCATGACCCGCGCAGACGCAGGCAAAGAGAGCGGCGTAGACGCCGCCGCCGCATCCCCGCAGACCGCGGCCTTTCTGCGCCTCAGCCTGCCGCTGCACGCGCCGGGCGACGCACTCGACAGCCGCACCTTTCTGCCGGAGCTGGCAGGCTGTGCGCTGATCCGCGAACTGCATGTCTACGGCCCGGCACTCGACTTCACCGATGAGCCGGGTAGCGACCCGCAGCATGCCGGGCTGGGCACGCGCCTGCTGGACGCTGCGCGCAGCCTTGCCCTGGACGCAGGCTTCAAGCAGATCAGCGTGATTGCCGCCACGGGCACGCAGGGTTACTACGCGACGCGCGGCTTCGCCGCCGGCCCCCACTACATGACGGCCACACTCTCGGCCTGATCTTCCATGGAGGAAGCCTCGACGCAGAGCCTGAGCAGATACGCGCGCTCGTGCGTTGACATTGCCCGCGTCGTTGCGCGGGATTTCGCCACAAGAAGCAGCCACCATACCAGCATAAGTGTGGTTGCGCGCAATCACCCACCGCATGCGGTCGTCATGTGCCTATGAATGAAAGAATGGATAGATGGCTGTACAGTATTTGTCTACTGTTAAAGCGTCGTTTGAGCGACCAGTCGCGCTCATATTTGCTCTCAAAAGCTGTCAATTCCTCTTGATAGGCTGCTCGATAGGAATTGGGAGTCCAATCATGATACAGTGCGCATCGTACAATTGTTGTGCAAGGATGTACACGACCGAGACCGACAGGCGGCGCGCTGCGTAACGTGATGACTTCGCAGCATTGCCGCATATCGTACAGTCCAACCGATTCTGGAGAGAGCACTCGCTATGGCAGTCCCCGTTATGTGGCGCACGCAGAAACAGCGATACAGTTTGCAGGCCGAGACCTGCACCCACTGCAGCAATGCGGTCTTCCCGCCGCGTGCCGTTTGCCCCTACTGCAAGACACCTATGCGCACGCAGAATGTCCTGACGGATGGTGCACCCGCGCAGCCTCAAGCGACGCAGGGGCGTGAATTTATCTATGCCCTGCCCACGCCAGCCATGCCCATGCTTGTTGCCGCCACCGGCGACGACTGACGGCCGCCCCGCAACGGGCGCAGGCCGCCGGGCGCCAATTGATTGACAATTGACCCATACACGGAGGCCCGTGTATGGGTTTGTGTTACCATAGGGAATCGCCCTCACGGGTTTTGCGTCCCTCGGCTGACCGGGCGCAGGAGAAGCTTCCAATGGCAAATGACACGAGCATGATCGAGAACGCGCCGGCGCAGAGCGAAGCGGGTAAAGTGGCTGCCGCACATGCGGCGGCGTTGGCGGGGGGCATACCCCGTACGCTCAGCGGACACGGCGAAATTTACAGCTTCACCACCATGTACAACGTGCCACGCGGCTATGAGGAGCAGGGACCCTACACGGTTGCGCTCATCCGCCTCGACGATGGCCCCATGGTGACTGCCCAACTGACCGATGTGGACCCGGCCGACGTCTCGATTGGGCTGCGCGTGGAGATGGTGACGCGCAAGCTGCGCGAGGATGGCGACGAAGGGCAAATCATCTACGGCTTCAAGTTCCGTCCCGTGCTGCCCCGCCAATAAGAAAAGCCGCAAAGACGGAACCTCGACGCAAAGCCGCAAAGCCGCAAAGGGACGCAAAGAACAGCAACAACAGGGATTGTCTTTCCTGTTGTTGCTGTTCTTTGCGTCCTGGTCTTGCCTGGGTTTAGTGGACAGATAGATAAGCAAGAATGTACTATCTGAC
>CAYRVP010000140.1:0-11175 GCA_964427845.1 uncultured Caldilineaceae bacterium | reverse complement strand
GGGTACCCGTCCGCCAAGCCTCCCGCGAGCTCGGTGGTGGGTTAGACGCTCCACAACAAATGGGTGGTGTTGGGGAGGCCTGGACGCCACGGCCACTGGCACGCAGCGGGCGCCGCGCCAATCACCAGCGCCAGCGGCAGAATATCGGAGCGCCGCCAGGGCAGGGAGGAGAGCGTTGAGGGACGGTGTGCAGGTTTCTGCGTTGTCACAAGATTGAACGAGAGGTCATTTGCGGCACATTCGTGCGATTGCCATGAAACAGACAAGGCCAGTCGAGTCGACTGGCCCTGGCTTGGTCGGGGAGAGAGGATTTGAACCTCCGACCTCGTCGACCCGAACGACGCGCGCTACCAAGCTGCGCTACTCCCCGACAGCAGAAATGGAGTATACAGCAGGGCGGCTTGGCCATCAAATTTGAGGCAGCACCAATGAGGTCGACGCACCATCATCCTCATCCGGGATCGCAGCGAATCGCCACAGGTTGGCACAGTTGACGGCGGGCGCGTGATAGGTCATTCTTGGTGGTGTAGTGCGCGATTGATGGCGCCAAAACCACAACAAAGGACTCAATGCAGATGACCGAGCCGCACTCCGCAGCCACGCCAGACCCGTATCGCACCTGGCTGCAGGCGCACCTGAACAAGCCACTGGACGACAGCCCCTCCGCCCTGGCGCGCTGGCTGGGCGTGACCCTGACAGCGGTTGATGACGACGGGCTGACAGTGACTTGCACAGTGCGTCCGGAGATGACCAATGCCGCCAAAGTGCTGCACGGCGGCGTGATTGCGGCGCTGCTGGACGAGGTCATGGGGATGACGGTCTATGTCTTCAGCAGGGGTCGCTACCACGCGTCGGTCAACCTCAACGTCAATTACCTGGCGGCGGGGCAGATTGGAGATGTCGTCAGCGCGCGTGCGCACCTCTTGCGCATGGGGCGGCGCGTGGTCAGCATCAGTTGCACGCTGCACAGCGCCGATGGCGTACTGATGGCGCAGGCAACGAGCAATCTGCTGGCAGTTAACGGCGAAGGTGCATAGCTTGTATATTTCTATACGGAGCATTTTTACTGTGATGCGTATTGATCACGCTCCGTATATTAGCCCCGGGTATGACACATCGTCCTCGAGGGTGGTGCGCGCCGGCAGCGCATTATAGATGTTTCGATAATCGTTCGGTAGCGCTTGAGTGCCGCCACTGCCGAAACACTTCGTCAAAAATCATCACGCGCGCCTCTGCGCGCCGCCTCATTGCGGGGCACGCCGCTAGCTTTGACGAGGCGCTATATTTGTTGTAGTATGGAGCGACATATGAGTGAAGGAGTCGCACCATGAATCAAACATTGAACGAAGTCTCACTGCAGGCGTTGACGCTTGACGAGGATTGCACCACGCTGCCCGGCGCACAGCGCTTTGACGAGCGCTATCTCTGCTCCGTGGAAGAAGCGGCGCGCATTGTGGGCCAGAAGTGGACGCTGCAGATCGTCAACGTGCTCATGGACTTTGGCGAGTGCCGCTTCTGTGTGCTGCAGGACGCGCTGGGAGGCGTCAATCCCAGCACCCTGAGTGCGCGCCTCAAGAAGCTTGAGGAAGAGGGCATTGTGGCGCGCGAGCAGTTGAGCGCAATGCCGCCCCATGTAGTTTACAGGCTGACGGACATGGGCAGCCACCTCAGCGGCGTTATCCGCGAACTGACGAGCTGGAGCCGCATGTGGCTCTGCGCCGTCCCCGAAGAAGTACACGCGAACTTGATAGGGACCCCTCCATATGGCACAGGCTAGCGCAGAGACCGGCGGCGCTCGCAACGCGCCCGCAGCGCAACCAGCCGTCAATGCCGTGGTCAAGGGCATGACTGTGGGGCTGCTCCAGGAGAATTGCTATCTCTTTGGCTGCAGGCGCACGGGCACGGCTGTGATTATCGATCCCGGCGACAACGCCCGCGGCCTCCTGCGCATGGCGCAGCAGGCGGGGCTGCGCATCGAAAAGATTATCAATACACACGCGCATTTTGACCACGTGATGGCCGTCGCCGGCATCAAAGCAGCCACCGGCGCGCCCTTCTACCTCCACAGGGACGACCTGCCCATTCTGCGCGAGCTGCCCGCACGCGTGCGCCTCTGGCTCGACACTGATATCGACCCACTGGACGACCCCGACGGCTTCCTCGAGCATGGGCAAATCATCAGCGTGGGCGATGAGGAACTCGAGGTGCGCTTCACGCCAGGTCACGCGCCCGGCCATGTGGTCTTTGTCCACCACGAAGGGCGTCAGGTCTTCGCGGGCGACACGCTCTTCCAGGGCAGCATTGGACGCTATGATCTGCCCGGCGCCGACGGCCCCACACTCCTGCGCAGCATTCGCGAGCAACTGCTTACCCTGCCCGACGATTACGCCGTCTACCCCGGCCACGGTCCCGCCACGCAGATTGGCTTTGAGCGGGAGAACAACCCGTATGTGGGCGCGGGGGCGAATGACTCAATTGATAAATGATGATTGACTATTCGGTAATCAAGAATCAATCATCAATTGTCAATTCTCTTTGTTCTCGAAACCCCTTCGGAGACCAACATGATCTACCACATGCTGCCCGCAACCGACTGGGCCGCGACGCCGCCCGACGCCCTCTACCGCGCCGCATCGCTCGAGGCCGAGGGCTTCATCCACTGCTCGGGCGACACCGCGCGCCTGCTGGCGGTAGGCAACAGCTTCTATCGCGACCAACCGGGTGACTGGCTGATATTGGTCATCAACGAGGGGGCGGTGGATGCTCCTGTGCGCTGGGATGCCGTGGGCGACACACACTTTCCGCACATCTACGGGCCGCTCAACCGCAGCGCCGTGGTGGAGGCAGTCTCCTTTCCGCGCAGCGTCGACGGCGCGTTTGCGCTGCCGCCCGCGTGGCAGGCCGCAGCGTAGTCCGTACTCATCTTGTGAGGCGCTTCACAGTATGGTAAATTTGCGAGCACAATGACGACAGCAGCGAATGGTTTTCCAGAGTGGATCCGAAGGCGACTGATGGGCCAGGGAGGATCTTCCGGTACAACAACCGGCGGCAAACTGGATCAGGAGCCTGTGGTGGTGTGGGAGGCCGCCAACGTGATGGAGGCGGAGATAGTCAAGAGCCGCCTCGAGGCCGAAGGCATACCGGCCATCATTCGCAGCGAGGCGCTGGGGCAAATCTACGGGCTCACCATGGGTGGGCTGGCGGCTGCCGATGTGCTTGTGCCCGCAGCTCTTGCCGTCCGCGCGATTGAGATCCTCGAGGGTGACGCCGTCGATGATGATCTGCTCGACGAGGACGTGGCGGCTGACGCCGGCGCGGACGCAGCCTGACGCAAGTCGCGCAGCGCCGGTATGTGCGTTGGTGTGATGCCGCCGGCCCCCTCTTCTGTGCACCTGATGCGTCCTGGCGTTGCGATTTGTGACTCGTCCACTGCGCGATTGCGATGAGCAGTGCGCGGTCTTTTTGTGCCTGCGTGCCCTATGGCTGCATTGATTGAAGTCTCCGAAGTCTACAAGCGCTATGGCCGCAAGCCGGTGTTGCGTGGCGTCAGCCTGACGGTGGAGGCCGGGCAGGTGACTGCCTTGCTGGGCGCGAACGGTGCAGGCAAGACGACGCTCATGCGCATGATCTCCGGTCTCTCGCGCCCTGATCGCGGCAGCATTACGCTGGGCGGCGTGCCCATGGCGCGTAGTCTGCATGAACTGCGCCGCTACATCGGCCTCGTCAGCCATCTGCCGCTGCTCTATGACAGCCTTAGCGCGTGGGAGAATCTCGACTTTTTCGCACGCCTCTACGACCTTGCAGATCCAGCAACGCGCATCGACCAGGTGCTCCACGACGTGGACCTGTGGGCGCGCCGCAATGACGCCGTGCGCACCTACAGCCGCGGCATGATCCAGCGACTGGCAATTGGCCGCGCCATCCTGCACAACCCGCCCGTGCTGCTGCTCGATGAGCCCGACACCGGACTCGACCCCGCCAGCGCAGAGATGCTCCAGCAGCTCATCCGCAGCCTGGGTGCGGCCGACCGCGCCATTCTCCTCACCACGCATAACCTGGACCGTGCCCTGGCCTGGGCTGATTGGGTTTGCGTCCTGCAGAATGGTACAATCGTGCACCAGCAACCCACCGCCGCACTCAACACTGCCACATTGCAGTCCATGGTGGGCGCCCGCGCGTTGGCCCCTGCCGGTGCGCGCACAATCGGCGCGTCAGCCGAAGCGGCGGCGCTGTGAGCGTAACCGAGGCCGCACGCGCCGTGGCTACATCGACCGAGCAGATCGCGCCCGCAGCGGTCGCTATGCGCACAGGCGGAGGCGCAGGCGCCTATCTGCGCAAGGTCTGGGCGATCACCCTCAAGGATCTGCGCGCCGAGTTCCGCGCCAAGGAAATTGTGCTCACCATGGCGGCCTTCAGCATCCTGGCCGTTATCGTCTTTGGTCTGGCCTTTGACCTGCGCGTGCCCGACTCAGCCATGGTCGCGCCGGGGGTCTTCTGGGTCACGGTGCTCTTTGGTGGCGTACTGGGGCTCAACCGCGCCTTTGGCGCCGAGGCCGACCGCGGTTCGTTGGCGGCGCTGCTGCTGGCGCCCATGGACCGCAGCGCCATCTACTTCGGCAAACTGCTGGCCGGCTTCATCTTCATGCTCATCGTCGATGTACTGGTGCTACCCGTCATTCTGGTCATCTTTGATGTCAACCTCTTCCAACCGCTTAACCTGCTTGGCATCTTTCTAGGCACGCTGGGCTACGTGGCGGTGGGCACCCTCTTCGCCGCCCTTACTGCCAATACCCGTGCCCGCGAAAGCATGCTGCCGATCTTGCTGCTGCCCGTGATGGTGCCGGTCTTTGTGGCGGGCGTTGGCCTCAGTTCCGCGCTGGTTGATGGCCGCACCATGGATGCCGTGGCACGCTGGCTGCTGATGATTGCCGGCTATGACTTGCTCTTCTTGACGATTGCCTATCTCGTTTTTGACATGATTTGGGAGGAAGCCTGAGCCGCCTATGACCACCGCCACTGCGCCCCAATCCACTACCCTGAGCGCCCACCGCGGGCTGCACCTCACCCACCTTGTGTTGGCCGTCCTGGGCGTGGTGGCCATGGCCGCGATGATGTGGGTGGCCCTTGTCTATGCGAAGCCGGCCGCCAACCTGGAGGGCGTTGAGCAGGCCGCGCAGCGCATCTTTTACGTCCATATGGGCTGCAACTTTGCTGCCTTGGGCGCATTCTTGATCTCGCTCGTCGCCAGCATCGGCTATCTCGTCACCCGCAGGCTGGATTGGGACCGGCTGACGCAGGCCAGCATTGAGGTTGGCCTCGTCTTCGGGCTGGGCACCACCATCACCGGCTCCATTTGGGCAAAGCCCACCTGGAACACCTACTGGACGTGGGATCCGCGCCTGACCACGGTGACAATTACCGTGCTCATCTACGTGGCCTATCTGCTCTTCCGCAACGGCATTGACAACCGGCAAACGCGCGCCCGCTTCGGCAGCATCTACGCGCTCTTTGCCTTTCTCAGCCTGCCGCTCACCTACTACAGTGCGCGCTGGTTCCGCACCATCCACCCGGTTGTCTTCGGCGGCGACAACGCCGACGCAGAGGGCGGCTTTGGCGTCGGCTCGACCATGATCACGACGCTGGAAGTTGCGGCAATCAGTTTCGTATTGCTCTTTAGTTCATTGTTGATTCTGCGCTTCCGCCAACTGCGCCTGCAGGATCGGCTGGAGGAAATTCGAGAGGACCTGGACTAATATGAACTATTTGGCGGCCGGCTTCATCGCGGTCTGGCTACTGGTCTCGATTTATGTCGTCTTCATGGCGTTGCGCCAGGGCAAGCTGGAGCAGGAATTGCTGGGCCTTGAGGAGGCGCTGCAGGAGCAGCGCTCGGGCACGCGGGCGGAGAAGGCCTAGACTGCAAGCGCACCTCATGGTGTACCAGTAACGCGTGTCTTACTTCGGTATCACTGCAGGCAAGGCCGGGCGCGCATGCGTGGCGCGCGCCACAGACAGGCCGCGCGGCATCGCATAGACTTGCCTGGTGCGCACAGTTGCGCTGCGCAGAGTGTGCGTCAGGCGTTTTGCCAACGCGGCAGGTTTTCGAGGCTGGGAGCAAACTCACAATGACACAATCTGTACAACCATCGGGCGGCCCGGCAGCAAGCACGATTTCACCGCGCCCGGCGCCGCGCCCCAGGGCAAGTCGACTCTCCACCTTCAGCCACGCGCTGGCCTTTGTGCTGGGCTTCACGGTGGTTTTCACACTGCTTGGGTCGGCCTTTGGGCTCATGGGGCGCAGTCTCAACCAGTACATGCCCATTGTGCAAAAGTTCGGCGCGATTCTGCTGTTGATCTTTGCGCTGATTACCTTCGGCGTCTTCAGTCGCCTTTCCGCATGGGTGCGTACCAGGACCGACATCAACACCAACCCGGCGGCCGCCGCACTTGTGGGCATCCTCGACTGGTTCAACGCGCTCCTCTACACCGAACGACGCGTGACCGACATGCACGAGGTAAATCGCGGCTGGGGCTTTGCCAGCAGCTTTCTGCTGGGCGTGAGTTTCAGCGCGGGCTGGGTGCCATGCGTGGGCCCGATCCTGGCGAGCATTTTCTTCCTGGCCAGCGACAGCGCCACGGTGGCGCAGGGCGCCGGACTGCTCTTCATCTACAGCCTGGGGCTCGGCATTCCCTTTCTCATCACCGGGCTGGCCTTTGACCGCATGGTCCCTGCGTTGCGCCGCCTTAACCGCCACGCCGGCATGGTGAGCATCATCAGCGGCATCTTTCTCCTTTACGTCGCGTGGCTGCTCTGGTTCGACAAACTGGCCACGCTGACCACACAATTCTCGGGGCTCAACAGCCTCGTGCTGAATCTGGAAGACTGGATGGGGCTCGTTTCGGGCACGGGCAACGACATTGTCAACGTTTCGATCTGGAGCGCCGCACCGCTGGCCCTCTTCGCGGGCATCATCAGCTTCATCAGCCCGTGCGTGCTGCCGCTCGTCCCCGCCTACATTGGCTTTCTTACGGGCACGGCCGTAGGCAGCAGCCGCGATGCGAAGGGCGCAGGCAACTAAACTCCATGCGGGTTACGCTCTACAGCAAGCCCGATTGCACACTCTGCGATGCGTGCAAGGTCGACCTGCTGGCGCTGCAGATCGTCTTCGGCTTCACGCTCGAAGAACGCAATATCCTCGACGACCCTGCACTCTTTGCCCGGTTTCGCTACCTCATCCCCGTTGTGGATGTGAGCGGCGGCCCGCTGCTCTACCCGCCGCATGAACTTGGCGTGCTATGGAGCGCCCTGCACAACGCGCGGCTGGTCGAAGGCAAAGCTCATGACACAACCACCGACTGAAGCCCCCACCGCCGAAGTTGCACGCACGCCGCCCCCTGCCGACAATTCGCGCATTGCGCGCGGCGCCTCGGCCGTGGTGCAGTGGATTGCGCGCCACTGGCTCGCATGCTTCAACATTGCCTGGGCGGCCTACGCCTTCGTCCCCTTCCTTGCACCTCTCTTCATCCATTGGGGATGGGAGGGCCCGGCGCGCGCCATCTACTTCCTCTATTCCTTCACCTGCCACCAATTGCCAGACCACAGCTACTTTCTCTTTGGGCCGTGGCATGCACCCCATGCCGAACAACTTGTAGCGGCGGGAATGCCCGCGACACCCAACCTGCTCATTGAGCGACAGTTCATCGGCAACGACGAGATTGGCTGGAAGGCGGCGCTCTGCCAGCGCGATGTGGCCATCTACGGCGGCGTCTTTCTGGCCGGCATCGTCTTCGCGCTTGTGCGCTCCTGGCTGCGCCCGCTCCCAGGCAAGTGGTTCCTCATGGCGATGATTCCCATTGCGCTTGATGGCGGCTCCCAATTGATTGGCCTGCGCGAGAGCAACTGGCTGCTGCGCACGATTACCGGCAGCATCTTCGGTATCGCCGCCGTTTGGTGGGCCTATCCCTACGTGCACGATGCCATGAACGATGTGCTTGCCGAAGAAGAGCAGCGCAGCAAGACGCAAGCGTCGCAGATGACGAAGACGGCCTGAGCCGTCCGGCATGGTGCGCACACGAGTAGCGGTTGCGCGAACGGTGTTGCATTGCGCCCGGCGCTGGTGCATACTGTAGGCGCTTCCCCACACCACAATCGACAGCCGTTCGACAAAACTCTCGAGGTGCGCCCTCGACCGAAGGAGAGATGCGATGAACCGCCACGCAACACGCACCACCAAGACTCTGTTTGCAGGTCTGATTCTTCTCTGCGCCCTGCTGCTGCCGGCGCTGCCTGCATTCGCGCAATCCAGCGGCGACGTAAGCGCCGCTGACTTCGTCGCGCAGCTCACCGATTTGCGCGACAACGACCCCACCTACAGCGACAGCTTCCGCACCGACAATGCCGACTGGGAGACCGACCTCGAGTCGACCGACTCATCGTTGCGCATCGAAGGGCGCACCTATCATGTAGACGCGGTTGACCCGAACCTTTTCGTCTGGGGCATGTCGCCGGTTGAGGCGAGCAACTTCTATGTCGAAGTCTACGTCGACAGGGTCGCGGGCCCCCTTAACAACGAATTCGGCATCGTCTTCCGCCATGTAGACGCCGACAATTTCTACGCCTTCATGGCGAGTTCCGACGGCTACTACATTTTGCGCGCGATGGTGGATGGCGAATGGAGCGAGATCATTCCCTGGACGGCCAGCGACGCCGTTGACCAGAGCGATGGCGCGTCCAACCTGTTAGGCGTCTACGCCGACGGCGTCACGCTCGTACTTCTCATCAACGACACCGTGGTGAACCAGATTGATGACGAAAGTTTCAGTGCAGGCGGGATTGCGCTGTCCGCCGGCAGTTTTGACGAGGGCGGCGTCGAGATTGCCTTCGACGACATCGCCCTGTGGGACATTGACGAGTTCGGCGCGCTGAACGTACCCACTCTGCCGCTGTCTGACGAGCCCACAGTTGAGCCGACTGACGAACCGCTGGACGAACCTACCCTCGAGCCGACCCTCGAGCCTAGCGTCGAGCCAACTGCTGAACCCGCCACCCTCTCTGATGAGGACGCTGCCGCCATCCACGACAACGTCAACACAGTGCGCGAGCAATCCGCGACGCTGAGCGAGACCTTCAGCCGCGATTCCGGCGCCTGGGAATTGGGTGATGACGGCTCGTCGAACATCGCAATCGCGCGGCGCACCCTCAAGATGAACATCATTGACGCCAACTGGCTGGGCTGGAGCACGCTCCAGGACGTCCAGGCGGCCAACCTGCTCATGGAGGCCGACTTCAGCCTCGACAATGGTGCACCGGCCACCGAGTCGGGCATCATTTTCCGCTACCAGGACGAGAACAACTTCTACTACTTTGCCGTCTCGGGTGACGGCAGTTTCAGCCTCTGGAAACTGGCGGATAACCAGTGGGCTGAGGTTCTGCCCTGGGCGGACAGTGACGCGCTCGATACCACGGAAGCGGCCATCAACCGCTTGAGTGTATTGGCCGAGGGCGACACATTCTCGCTGCTGATTAACGACGAGGTCGTTGGCCAGGCGCAGGATGACACCTTTGCGGCGGGGCTTGTGGGGCTGGCGGTGGGCACCTTTGAAGAAGGCAACGTCGTGGTGCTTGTCGACAACGTCGACCTGTGGGTGCTCTCAGAAGAGCCGACTGTTGGTCCTACGCCCGAGCCCGAAGTGACACCTGAACTTGAGATCACGCCTGAGCCGGAAGTGACGCCTGAAATCGAGGTGACGCCTGAGCCTGAGATCACGCCTGAGCCGGAAGTAACGCCACAGAGCGATCTGCCACCGGCCATGGACGATGCGCTGGCTCGCCTCGACGAGGTGCGCGCCACCCAACCGACCACCACCTCGGACTTCCGCCGTGACAATGGCACCTGGAGCATTGACGCCGAAGAGGATGTAACCCATGCCTATACACGCCGCGCATTCCACATCACTGTAGACCGGGATGATTGGGTGAGCTGGACCAGGAACCAGGAGATTCAAGCGAGCGACTTCTTTGCCGAGGTCGACGCCGCCTACGTTGCCGGCCCAATCGGTGCGGAATTCGGCATAGCCTTCCGCTATGTGGATGATAACAACCTCTACCTGTACGTTACCAGCGGAGACGGCTACTTCAGCCTCTTCAAACGGCAGGACGGGCAGTGGCAGACGCTGGCGCCGTGGACGCAGAGCGAAGTGCTCAATGTGGGCGAAGCCGCGCTCAACCGCCTGGGCGTGCTGGCCGAAGGCGCGTCGATCACGCTCTTCGCCAACAACACGCCGTTGACCACAGTCGAGGATGACTCCTTCGCAACCGGCCAAATCGGCCTTGCTGCGGGCACCTTCACCGAGCCGGGACTGGAGGTCTCTTTCGACAACTTCAGCTACTGGGAGATTGACGAGGGTCAGTAGGCATAACAAGCCATTGCTCGTGCGGCCACACGCCGCCCCTGGAATTGGACAGAATCGCCCGTCTACGCTAGAGTACAGGCTTGTGACGGCGTGCAGGTTGTCGCGCGCCACCGGGCGCATTGCCTGGGAATGACCATCAAGCGCCACCCGCGTGCGCGCACATTGCCACCGGCTGGAGCCGTCGGGAGAAGAAACACATGGCCAATACCAAATCTGCCAAAAAGGCAGCGCGTCAGTCCCTGAAGCGTCAGACAGAGAACCGAGTGATGCTGGGCGGTTCGCGCACGGCCGTGCGCCGCGCACGCACGACCATTGCCTCGGGTGATCTTGATGGCAGCCAGGATGCGGTTCTCATGGCGCTGCGCGCACTGGATCGCGCCGCCAACAAGAACATCATCCACAAGAACAACGCCTCACGCCGCAAGAGCCGCCTCATGCGGGCGCTGGCCAAGGCGCAGAAGGAAGCCGCCGCCTAGGCGCGTCTTCTCAATTGAGCAGAAAGAAGCCACCGGTCACGCGACCGGTGGCTTTTTGGCGTTCGGCAAGCCCCGCGGCAAATGTGATATTCCGATGAGATGCGCACTTTTCAACGCAAGGACGCAAGGTGCGCAGAAGACGCAAGGAAAAGCAAGAGCAGGAACTCGGTTCAGTCCCCGTCAAAGCGCTTTGGCGGAGAATGAAGAATCTGATGCTATTCCTGCTTTTGCTTTTTGGTCTTGCCTGGGTTTAGTGGACAGATAGATAAGCAAGAATGTACTATCTGAC
>CAYRVP010000139.1:0-11395 GCA_964427845.1 uncultured Caldilineaceae bacterium | reverse complement strand
ATGACAGCCACCTTTGCTTAACCGACTGTCCACTAAACTCAGGTAACCCCATACCCTTGCGTCCTAGCGCACCTTGCGCCCTTGCGTTGAAAAGTACATTCCCAGAGCGATTCAGTCATATACCCGCGCCAGCCGCCAGTCGGCGCTGAGGTAATCGTAGTAGACGACGAAGAGGATGCCATCCGTAGAGATGGCCGCCATGTAGTCGCGCCAGACGCGTCCCTCGCTGCTCCACCAGTCGCTGTCCACCTGCCAGCGCTGGATGATTTGCTGGAGCCGCCGCCAGTGGCCGCACCACAAGAAGCGCAGGGGGCGGCCTGCGCTGTCGGTCTCCATGCGAATGATTTCTCCTTCTTCCCAAATGCGCGTCATGGTGTACACAGTAAAAAAACAGCCAACCCCGACGCAAAGGCGCAAAGGAAACGCAAAGAACTGCAACTACAAGGAAAACTAAATTGTTTGTTGTTCTTGCTGCTGCAGTTCTTTGCGTTCCTTTGCGTCTTTGCGCCTTTGCGTCGGGGTTAGTTTTATACCGCCTGCAGGCGATAGACGCGCTCGTGCACAGGGTGCAGCGCATCATGGATTTGCCCATAGAAGAAGACGCGGCCATAACGCGCCGTCCAGCGATGGGCCAGTTCGGCCAGCGGCAGGCTCTCGACCTCATCCGCGCCACCTTCACCCTCCAGCGTGGCGCCAAAGAGCGAGAGCTGTCCAGCCACCAGTTCGCCCACATCCACAAAATCCAGATCCAACCGCTCCAGATCGCCCGGCCAAACCAGCGTCTGCAAATGCTGCGCCAGCGCCGCCTGCACGCGCGCCGGCTGGCTGGCGGGCTCAATAAAGGTCACATCCAGCAGACGTGGGGTCGTGGCCCAGAAGTGGAGCGTCAGCCGCAGCCGGCGCACGCCCGCAAGCTGCGCCCCCAGTTGCTGGAGCGGCGCAGCCAGTGCGCGCATGAGGTCGGCCAGCACGCGCCCAATCTGGTCGGCGGGTGGGTCAAAGTCAAGCGTGATGGGGGCGGGCAGCGTGCGCGCCGTGTTGGCGACGGGGCGGTTGTCCTTGCCCTGCGCCCAGCGCTGGGCAAGCTTGCCCACCTGCCCATAGCGCTGCCAAACGGCCGTGGGCGGCAGCGCGGCATATTGGCCCAGCGTGCGGATGCCCAGCCAGCGCAGTTGCTGCTGCGCCTCTTCGGGCAGGGGCAGCAGCGCCACCGGCAGGGGCGAGAGAAAGTGCGACTCCTCGGCCTTGCCCACCATGCGCATCGTCCCTGCGGCAGCAATGCTGGCGGCGGCGCGCGAGGTGAACTTGCTCGAGTCCCACCCCAGCGCGGGCTGGCGGTCATCGCCCATGGCGCTGCGCACGCGGCGGCCCAACTCGGCGGCCAGCGGGCGCACGTCGGCGGCGCGCGTGGTCACGCTGTGCAGGTCCACCCAGGCTGCGCCCCAGCCATGCTCCTCAATAGGGAGCTCCCAACGCGCCATTTGCGCCAGGAAGGCCTGCTGCTCGGCCTCGCCGGCACGGTTGTCCAGGGGGCGCAGCAGCAGATCGGGACAGCGCATGCGCGCCTGCCGCGCGCGCATGCCCACGTGCACGCCGCTCTCGCGCGCCAGGGGCGAAGCGGCGCCAATGCGTTCGTCCTCGCCCACCAGCCCCAGCGGGAAATGGGCCAAAGTAGGTTGGGCGCGCAGCACGGGCGCAATCAAAAATTCGGGAATACGGCAGAAGAGAACGCTCATGGCATCACCATGTGGCGCGCGCCTGCACTGTGCCATTGAAAACGATGGCGACAGCGGCCTGCGGTGCGCCGCCGCGCCAGAGGCTGCGCACCACCTGGGCGCGCGCCGTATAGCCCACC
This sequence comes from uncultured Caldilineaceae bacterium, assembly GCA_964427845.1. Lineage (GTDB taxonomy): Bacteria > Chloroflexota > Anaerolineae > Caldilineales > Caldilineaceae > UBA5069. The sequence goes on along the minus strand of CAYRVP010000139.1, from coordinate 9,540 downwards.
ACCACGCCGTCGCGCGCCACCCATTGCTCGCGGCGCAGATCCACATGCAGCGCGGCCGCCTGGCGCAGCGCCGCCGCGGGGTCCACATTCAGCCAGCGCTGCCAGAGGGCCGCGCGCTCGTCGATCAGCAGTACAGCGCAGCCGGCCGTGCGCGCGAGTTGGCGCAGCCGCCCCAGCGCGCCGTTGAAGGAGCGCGCCAGCGTGCGCTCTGCCGTGAGTTCGCTCACTCCATCCACCAGCACCATGCGCGCGCGGCCGCTCTGCACCACGTCGAGCAGCAGCGCCACGCGATCCTCTGCACGCTGGGGGCGGGCAATCAGCAGCCGCTCGGGGGCCACGCCGCAGCGCTGCATATAGCCGGGATCGGCCGTGTGTGTCAGATCCAGCAGAACGGCAGTGGCGCCGCCCGCCTGTGCATTGACCAGCGTTTTGTAGGCAATGGTGCTCTTGCCCGAGGTGCTGGGGCCACTGAAGAGGGTAATGGCGCCGCGCGGAATGCCCGCGCAGCCGGTGATGGCGTCGAGCGCGATAAAGCCGGTGGAGATGGCGGGCGGGAGGGCGGCTACAAGCTCGCGCAGCGGGCGAATCGCGCGTGCGCCATGTTCTTGCTGAATGGCGGCAATGGTGCTCTGGAGGGTGTGGCGTTTGTCTGGCGGCATGTGCATTCACGGGGGGTGAAGGCGGATGCGCCGGGGTCTGTGCCGCAACGGGCGGCGCAGAGGGGAGAGCGCAAGGAGCCGATGCTCCCTGTGCACATCATATTAGAACATATGTTCCCAAGTCAAGAGTGAAATAACTGAAAACGGGGAAATTGGGGTCATGCGAGGGCGCGCGCTACTGGGGAAGTGACCAATCCACGCGCCCATCGCGCAGCAGAAAGGCAGCGCGCACGCCGCCTGCGTCAAGTTGCACGGGCAGCGGACCCGTACCCGACTGACGCTGAATGCGCAGCGCATAATTCTCGGGCGCAAGCGTCGCGGGCAGGCGATAGGTAAAAGTCACCGTCTTGCTTTCGCCCGGCTCCAACACGAAGTAGCCGCTGAATATCTGCGTCCCCTTCTCGCCGCGCTGGCTGCCGATTGAGTCATCGGCGACGCCCGCAATGTCCTCAAGCGTGCTGCCCGCGGGCACAAAGAGACGCACGTAGTCAAAATAACAGCGCTCGATCATGGCGTCGTAGGTGTCGCCATAGATGGGCTTGGGCACGCACAGGTTGGGCGGCCCCTCGAATGTGTGTGTGTAGGTGACGCTCGCCACGGCAAGGGGCGTTTCATCTGCCGTCGTGGGCCAGGTGACCGTATAGGCCAGCCCTCGTTCAATCATCACATCCACCTTGTTGTAGCCCATGTTTGTATCCACCACGGCCACAAAATCGGCGTCGGGCAGCGGCGTCAGCGCGCCGTCCCAGCCCTGTGCGGCCAGCACAGCGCCCAGCGCCTCATCCTGGACGGAGAGCTGGATGCTGCGCTGGTCAAGCGTTTGCAGCGCGGCAACGCCCAGTGCGATCGGATCGGCCTGCCCCATGAGCACCTTGTCGAGCAGGGCCTGTGCGAGCTTGGGGATGAAGTCCTTGCGCTCCAACCACCATTTGCCCAGGTTCTCGGTAATTCTCTCTTCGGAATCGAGCGGCTGCGCCCAGAGTTCGCGCATGATCTCGATGATGTTATCGCCGGTGATTGGTTCCTTCACGCCCGCCAACTCGAGGGGGCTGAGCGCAGCAATCAAGATCTGCGCGGCGTCAAGGTCAATCGTCACGATATCGTCAAAACTGCTGCCCGTGTCGGCGTTGTAGATGGCGCGCGCAATGGTGGCGGTGGTGGGCAAATCGGGCGACCAGTTGCTGTCGCGGAAAGAAATATACGGAATCTCCATGTACTTCTGCAGCGGCGGCGGCGCGGTGGGATAGTCGCGGATGGCGTCGAGGCGAAAGACCGCGTAGCTGTCCTGGAAATCCATCTCGACAATCTGCCCCTTGTCGAGCGTCACACGACCCACTGACGTAATGAAGCCGCCGGTGGGGCGCAGTTCGTCGTTGTTTTGCACAAGCACAAGCAGAGTGTGCGGTCCCTCCATGCCCAACAGGGTGGGCAGGCCGGGGAGTGCGGGCAGCAGCCTGGGGAGCGCCTCAACCAGCGGCCCGGCGCTCACAAAGCGCTCGGCAATGGCTGGATGCAGGCCGGCGGGGTCAATCTGCGCGTAGGCGGCTGCGCCCGCCTCGGCGTGGGTCACCATACGTGCGAGGCGCTCGGCGTCGCTGCCCAGCGCGGCTGCCAGCGCAGCACCTCGTTCAAGCGTCGTGCCGTCGCCCAGTGCGCTGCCCACAAGTGGCGCCACCTCGTTGGCCAGCGCGGTGTAGGCGCGCCCAAAGGCCAGCAGTTCGGGCGTTTCGGCCAGCGTGCCCCCATAGGCGGTTACGCCGCGCAGCGCGCGCAGCAGGGGATAAAGCGGCCGTGTGCCCCCCGCCATTTCCTGCACGGACGCATCAATTTGCGCGATGGCCGCCTCGAGTTGCGGCGCATCAGCGAGGTCGAGGCCATCTGCGGCGATGGTGCGCAGCGACTGCGCCGCACGATAGCCCTGGTAACCGGGAATCACCACGCGCGCAATCACAAAGCCCAGCGCGAGGATGAGAAGCAGCGCGAGCGCCAGCAGGATACCGCGCACAATCTGCCGGCGCGTGCGCGTGGCTGCGGGTGCATTTTGTGGAGACGAGGTGATTTCGGTGTGGGTCACGGGTGAGGGTTGATTGGTTGACTGGTTGACCGGCTGTGCAAGGGTTGATAACTGATGATTGATGATGGGGGTGGCGCGGGGTCGGGGCTACCGCTACTCACCCGCCACGTACCGCCACAATGGCGGCGCGGGTTCAAGCGCTTCCGCCGGCACAATCGACAGCTTTTCGGCAAAGTAGATGGGCCGTTCGCCCGCGTTGGCCTCTATCAGCGCCGGCACCGATTCGCCCACACCCGCCACGCCGGGATTCAGGTCAAACTGGAGACGCTTGTACCACGCAAACTGATAGAGCGCGTCGTTCACAGGTATCACATTGGGAGCGGCCGCCGCCAACGAGCCGTCCGCCCACGTACCATACCACAGGGCAAAGGTTTCAGCGTCACTTCGGCTCACAACAATGCTCTTTGGCTCCAGCACGCCCGCGGCGCCGCGCAGGAAATCGCGCGCGGCGTGGTCACCCCGCAGCGCCACCGAGGGCCAGTTCCACACTGTTGCGCCGGCCAGCCCCACAGCACAGAGGGCAGCCACCACGGGCGCGGCACGCACACCCCAGCGAGGCCGCAGCCACGCATCCACCTGCGCCAAACCCGCCGCCAGCCAGAGTGTCATCATCCATGCCACCGACAGCAGATAGATGTAACTATCGCGCGTGTAGTAGCCGATTGCATAGATGCTCACGGGCGTAATCCACAGCAGCGCCAGATTGCGCAGGCGCGGCTGCTGCTGATCCCACGCCGCCAGGCCGATGATGGCCAGCACAAGGCCCACGGCCGTAAACTGGTGCATGAGTGTGGCTGCCCACGTTCCCAGTTGCTGCAGGATTGTGTCGGGCGGCGTGGCGAAAACGTTGGCGCGGTAGGCGGCGCCGCTCACCAGCCACCAGAGGCCGTCCCACGAATCGGCATAGCCCCAGTTGATGGGCGGGACCTGGCGCGCAGCCAGGGGAATGCGCAGGTAGATGAGCGCGCCAACCGCCAGCCCCACACCCATCCACAGCAGCGCCAGCGCCGTGCTGCGCAGAGCGCTGCCGCTGGTGCGCGCCTCGCGCCACGTGTAGTAGAGCACGGCCGGCAGGAGCAATAGCAACGTAAGGTGGTGTGCTGCGCCCAGCGCAACGGGCAGCGCCAGCCACCAGAGGCCGCGGCGCGCGCCGACCAGCGTTGCCCAGCCAAGCAGCGCCACAAAGAGCATATGCAGCGCGTAAACCTCGGTGATGATCGCCTGGCTCCAGAGCAGGGGCGAAAGGCCCAGTGCGAGCCCTGCCACACCTGCCCACAGCACGCGGCGCGCGCTTGCAGGCAGCACGGCGGGGATCGTTACCACGGTCAGCGCCACCGCCGCAGCCGCCATGAGTGCGCTGAGCAGGTTGCCGCGCCAGGCAATGTCGGTCGCGGGCGCAATCAAGCCCAGCAGCGCCAGCCAGCCACGCAGCAGCAGTGTATAGAGCGGATAGCCCGGCGGGTGGGGCACGCCATTGCTGACGGCCGCGGCAAGCAGTTCGCCACCGTCGGCGCCATCATGCGCCCAGGTGAGGCCGGGGGCAAGGCTCATCATGTAGAGCACAAAGGCCGCCGCTGACGTGCCCAGCGCGGTGGCAACAAGCGGTCCCCGCGCCGGGGCAACTGCGCCGGCTGCCATCGGCTCGGGTGGCGCAACCGCTTTGGAGGAAACAGAAGCCGCCGCGGCACGGCGGCCGCGACGGCTCTCAATCCTTTTCGTCATGCGCGCGGGCTCGGCGCTACTGGAAATCGGGCAAGGAGGCGGGTGGCATGCCCACGCGCACGCCCGCAGTCTGCGCCGCAGCGTTCTGGGCCGAGACCGCAGCGATGTTGTCAATCACGTCGCCAACGCCCACATCCGGGGCCACCGACAGGGCGATTGTGGCCGTTACCACCTCTCCGCTTTCGAGAACGGGCCAGATAGCGGCGACAACGGTGCGTCCCTCGGGCGTCTTGCTCTGACGCAGGAGGCCGTTTGCGCTGGCTTCGCCGCCCACAAGTGCGAGGGTGGGCGTCAACTCATTGCGCAATTCAACCATGGCCGCGGGCGCGCTGCCCGTGTTTGTAATCACATACTGCAGGGTCAGCAACGCACCGGGCACTGCGAATTCCGGCTGCTGCACAATCTCCAGTTGGAGGGTGGTTGTGGCCTCAACTGCTGCGGCAAGCGCGGGCACGGTGCCAGGGCGCGGCGTTGGCGTGGGCAGCACAACGCTCACCTGCTCGAAGACGGGAATCAGCGTAGCCGCGTCCGCACGGGCAAAATTCGGCGTAATGAAGCCGGCGCTCACCCAGCCCGAGGTATCAAGAATGGTGTCGCTGGCGAGGCAGCAAATGTACCACCACGTGCCGTCTTCGTTGCGCGCATTGACGCGCACCACCTGCCCTTGCAGCAGTTTGCCCAGGATGGCGCCCTTGGTGGAGGGCTCCTCACGCAAATTGAGGCGCGCCGCCGATATCGTGCCGCTCAGCCCGCCACTGGGCGCCACGACTGCGGGCGCTGCCGGCGCCAGTACGGGCACGTTGCCGGCCACGGGCAGCACACTGCTGGCGTCGGCCGGGTCAAACGAGGTGGGGCGCACAAAGAGCGCGCTCACCCAGCCGCTGGTGGTTGTGCCCGCCGTGCAGCAGGTGTACCACCAGTCGCCCGCAGCATTGCGGAACTGGATGGTGACTGTCTGGCTCTGCACGACGCGACCAACGACCGGGAAACTGACGCCTGCGCCGCTGCGCATGTTGAGGCGCGGGGCCAGCACGATACCCGTCTCATTGGCGGGCACATCCACGGTCACGGCGGTTGCGCTTGTAATTGGGGCTGTAGGAGCAACTGCAGGGGCGGGTGTGGCCGTTGCGGACGCGTTGCTATTGCCTCCACCGCCGCCACCGCCGCCCGGATCCGGCGGTGGCAGTGGCACGGTGCCTTGCTGCCAGTCACCGGGTCCTGAAGATGCCCAGGCCGGCGCGCCCATGGCAAGAATGAGCAGCGCCATCGTCAACGCAACCCAGAAGAGAAGCGCGATGCGCGTCCGTGTTGTACGGGGCGCAGGGGGATGGTTTGTTTGCATGGTCTCCCTCACTTGCGAGTGGTCGTATGGATCCGTGGCGACGATGCGCGATGCGCTTTCCGGGCATCGCACGGGTTATGGCATACGGAATCGGTCAGGGTGGTCAATTGTTCAATTGTTCAAGGACAATGTGTGCAGGCGCATGGCGTTCGTAGCACGCGTGTAGCATGCCTGTATGCCGTGCGTACACGGCAAAGATAACCCAAAGTGCATGTGCGGCGCAACCCCAAACAAGGACCGTTGACCACCTTTCGGCCCACGCAGGCGGTGAAGAAGTCTGGAAGCATGGCAAGGCAACGCAGAAAGTCGGCGTTCGCTGTTCTTGTTGTTGCAGTTCTTTGCGTTTCCTTCGCGTCTTTGCGCCTTTGCGTCGGGTTTGCTGTTTGCGCTTTTAGTAGGCGCCCTTGCCGCGCAGGACGGTCGCAACAGTCTTCCACAGGATCTGGATGTCGAGCCAGAGCGAGTAGTTCTGTACGTAGTAGAGGTCTTCTTCGCTGTGCAGATAGAGCAGCGGGCTCTCCTCGCGGCTGTTGACCTGCCACCAGCCGGTCATGCCCTGGGGCACGGCAAAGCGCTTCTGCTGCCAGGGGGAGTAGCGATCCATGAGCCAGGGCTGCTCGGGGCGGGGGCCCACCAGGCTCATGTCGCCGCGCAGCACGTTGAGGAGTTGCGGCAGTTCGTCGGCGCTGGTGCGGCGCAGAATCCGGCCCACGCGTGTGACGCGCGGGTCATCGGCGCGCTTGTGAATCACATTGCCCGCGTCGTCGCTGCCGTTCATGCCTCCTTGTAGCTGTTCGGCATTCACCACCATCGAGCGAAACTTGAGCATCTGGAAGACGCGCCCGTTTTCACCCATGCGCGGCGTGCGGTAAAGCACAGGGCTGCCATCCTCCAGCTTGATGGCGACGCTGATGAGCAGGAAGATGGGCGAGAGGAATACGAGCCCTGCGCCTGCAATCAAAATGTCCATCACGCGTTTGAGGATGCGTTGCAGGCCGTCGATGGCCGGGTCGCGCAGGCCAATCACGGGCACAACGCCCAACCGCTCGATGGTCGCATCGAAGTAGGCCAGGTCAAAGTAATCGGGCACAATGTAGAGGCGCACGGGCAGCGCATTGAGGCGTGCAACAAGCATGGCGAGCGCATCGTGGGCATCGCGCGGCAGGGCAATCAGCACGGCGTCGGCCCCCACGCGTGCGATGGCCGCCTCGGCTTCGGCAAGCGCGCCCAGGTGGGGCAAGGCTGCTGCATCAGCGTCTGATGTTGGCACGCAGTCACCAATGCGCCCCACGATCTCCAGCCCCGGCCCGGCGTGTCGGCGCAACTGCGCAATGATCGACGCAGCGGGTGCGCCATCACCCGCAATCAGCAGGCGCAGCGTCTGCACCGCGGCTTTGCCGCGCACGCGATACAACAGGCGCAGCGCCACGCGCAGCAGCACCATCAGCGCCAGCGAAAGCAGAACGAAGTAGGCAAAGGTGAGGCGGGGCAGTTCAACCTTGGCAAGGTAGAGCACGCCGGCGAGGAAGAGCGCCGCCGCGGCGTGGCCCAGAAGCAGCCGCTGGACTTCGTCACCCCAAAGCGCAACCCGGCGCGGCGTGTACACCGAGGCCATCGTCAGGCTCACAACCCATAGGACAAATACGGTGACGTGCATCCAGAAGGTGGGCGCATAGAAGAGCTGCGCCGCCCACTCGGGCAGCACAACGCGCCCAATGGGCAACGTGTAGCGCAGCCGCATGGCCAATGGCACGGCCACCTGCAGCACCACAATGTCCAGCACAAAGAGCGCCGCCAAATAACCTGTGGCGCGTGCCGGCTTGATCACGCTGCCTCCTCATACTCCTCTGACTTGACCGGCGGACGCACCAGCAGCGCCCTGGCGATGCCTGCGCCAAAGGCCAGCGCGCGCACAAGGCTGCCCACGGGCACCCAGGGCGTCGCGTCCGATCGTCGCCGTGCGCCAAAACGCACCATGGGCAGCGTTGTGAGCAGGAAGGGCAGCGCCGATCCCAAGCGGCGCGGGTTGCGCGTAAAGAGCGCTGCCAGCAACGCCAACGCCGCAAAGGGCGCCAGCAGCACCTGCAGCTTGAGCACCTGAGGCGTATAGCTGTCGCTTCCGGCTTTGCCGGGGTGGCGGCGGTAGACGATCGTGCGCCAGTAGCCGCGCCCCATTTTGGTGGTAGCGTAGTCAATCCAGGTTGGGTCGTGCTCGTGTGCCACCTGTGCGCCGGGCACGAAGACAAGGCGTTTGCCCGCCTCGGCAAGACGGTAGGAGAACTCCACATCTTCGTTTTCGGCCAGGCGCTCGTCAAAGCCCCCTGCCTCCAGGAAGAGGTCGCGCTTGTAAGCTGCCGAGTAGGTGGCAATCAGGTCAATTGCGCCATGGCGCGCCATGCGCGCGTAACGCTCCTCAAACTCAAGCTGGGCAAAGCGCGGTGCGGCCCACGTTTGATGCGAGATATATGCACCCATGGCGGCATCGGGCGCGTCGGGGCGGCGGAAAGCGTCGAGGAAGGCCGCGGCCCAGCCTTGCACGGGCACGCAGTCGGCATCGGTAAAGAGCAGGATGGGCGCACTAGCTACGTGCGCGCCGTGGTTGCGCGCCGCCCCCTGGCCACGATTGCGCTGCGAGAGAACGCGCAGTGCATGGGCCGGGTGGGTGCTTTGCCAGTTGCGCACAACCTGCAATGTGTCGTCGGTGGAGCCATCATCCACGAGGATGATCTCAAACGCCGAGGGCGCGATGGTCTGCGCGGCGAGCGCATCGAGGGCGCGCGCAAGAAAGCCTGCCCCGTTATAGACTGGAATGATGACTGAGCAGAGCAGCAGCGCCGCCTCGCCTGCGGTGGGCGCCGGCGCATCTGGGTCGGTCCAAAGAGGAGGCGTGCCTATGGTTACTCTCCCACAAGCTCTGCAACCACAAATTGGCGGTGCGTCGTTGTGAAGGCAGGCCAGCCTGTGATCATGGTGAGTCGCGTAACGCCGGCCTGCTCAACCAGCGCCCTGGCGGTGGCATCAGCACCTGCAGTGGCCCCGCGTATGGGCAGCGGTTCGAGCACCTGTGTAATCTGATAGGTGAAGGTGATGCCTGCGCTGTCGGTCAGGATGACCTCCTGGCCGATTGCGGTGTCACCCAGCGCCAGGGGTGCGAAGACGGCCGCGTCCTTGAACTGGCTGCCGGAGATGACGGTGTTGCCCGGCCCACCGGCAGGGGCGCTTGTGACATGCCAGCCGGCGGCGTCGGTGGGCAGCACCCAGGCAACGCCGGGGCCATCGTCACCAGCAACCTGCCAGCCCATGGGGACAACAGGCACATCGAGCTGGATGGCGGGAATTTCAAGGCGCACAGGCGTCGCGGCCGCGACGCCCGTGGCGGGCAATGGTGGCACCACTTCTTCAGGGCGCAGCGTAGGCTGCGTTAGCACGGTGGGCGCGGTAGCGTTCCCAAGGGGTTGGCAGGCGGTAACAAGCAGAGCGAGCAGGCCAATCAGAGTCACCAGGAAAAGGGGGCGCACGGTGCGAAATCGAAACATGGGCAAACGGGTGCTCTCGGTTCGGGGCTTCATGGTGGCGGAATCCTTTAGCGGCGGTGTGGGCAGCGATGTGGGCGGCAATTGGTACGCAACAAATTTCTTCTGCTCGATTGTAGTGGAAAGCGCCTCTTTGTGCAACGAGGCGACTGCCAGGGGTGCGTGCACGAGTTGTCAGTGAGATTTTACAGAAGAGGTTCTCCACTGGTA
>CAYRVP010000138.1:0-11527 GCA_964427845.1 uncultured Caldilineaceae bacterium | reverse complement strand
CGTGGTTCATGTGTGCCGTTATGGAAATCGCCGTCATGGCCACCGACCTCGCCGATTTCCTTGGTGCGGCGATGTGCTTCAACCTGCTCTTCGGCATTCCCCTCTGGTTGGCCGGCCTGTTTACCGCCATCAGCAAGCTCATCGACCGCACCAACAAGCGCTACGGCTTCCGCATGATTGAAATCGTCATCACGGTGATGATCGCGGTGGTCGCCGTTGCCTATGTCGCCGAAACCATCCTCGACAAGCCGGACTGGGGCCTTGTGCTCTTTCACTCGGTTGTGCCGCAGTTCGCCGGCCCCCAGAGCATTGTCCTGGCCACAGGCATCCTGGGCGCAACCGTCATGCCGCACGCCATCTTCCTGCACTCGGCGCTCATGCAGAATCGCATCACCGTCAAGGACGATGTGCACAAGCAGCGTCTCTACCGCTTCGAGATCATCGACGTGCTGGTTGCCATGGGGCTGGCCAGCTTCATCAACATGGCCATGCTCATTATGGCTGCTTCCACCTTCTTCGACAAAGGTTTGACCGACATTGCGAGCATTGAGTCGGCACACAAGACGCTGGAGCCGCTGCTGGGCGCCGCCGCCAGCACCATTTTCGCCATCTCGCTGCTGGCAGCGGGGCTCTCTTCGGCAACTGTGGGCACCATGGCCGGGCAGGTGGTCATGCAGGGCTTCCTGCACTATCACATTCCGCCCTGGGTGCGGCGCTCCATCACCATGGCGCCCTCGCTGATTGTCATCTGGTTGGGCTTTGACCCGACGTGGACGCTGATCTGGAGCCAGGTGCTCCTGAGCTTTGGCCTGCCCTTTGCCGTAATTCCCCTCGTGCTCTTCACGCGGCGGCGTGATATTATGGGGAATCTCGTCAATCGGCGCTCCACAACCGTCGCGGCCTCACTGGTGGCCGGGCTGATTGTGGTGCTCAATCTCTACCTCATCTACCAACTGGTGCTGGGAGGCTAGACCATGTTCAGGCACCTGCTCGTCCCGCTGGACGGCTCGCGCATGGCCGAGTCGGCGCTGCAGCCTGCGCTCTATCTGGCGCAGGCGCTTGGTGCGCGCGTCACCCTGTTGCATGTCATGGAGCATGATCCGCCCGAGGAGATCCACGGCGAGCCGCACCTCACTTCGCTGGAGAATGCCTACACCTACCTGCAAGGGTTGACAGCCGCTCTTTCCACCAGCGCGACCGTGGAGTTGCACGCCCACCCCAACCCCGAAGACGACGTGGCGCGCAGCATTGCGGAGCATGCCGACGAGTTTGGCGTGGACTTGATCGTTCTCTGCACGCATGGCCGCAGCAGCCTGCGCCGCTGGCTCTTCGGCACCATCGCCCAGCAGGTGATTGCACAGAGGCACATCCCAATCATGGTCGTGCACCCCACCGCTGATGACGCCCTGCAGCGAGCCCCAGCCTACGCGTGCGCACGCATTCTCGTGCCGCTGGATGGCGATCCCGAGCACGAGGCGGGGCTGGAGGCCGCGGCCGAGGTCGCACGCGCCTGCGGCGCGGCGCTGGACCTGCTGGTGGTCATCCCGACGCTGGGCACGCTGCCGCTCAAAGGCTCCGTGACCGCGCGCCTGCTGCCCGCGACCACACGCGCCGCGCTCGACATTTCGCAGGAGAGCGCCGCCGCCTATCTGGCCGGACTGGTAAAGGGCGATGCCCTGGCCGATCTGCCCGTCACCGCCAGTGTCAAGAGGGGCGAGCCGGTGAGCATGATCGCACTGGAGGCGGAGGAACGCGCCGCCCACATCGTCGTCATGGCGACGCACCCCAAATCACACATGGATGCCTTCTGGTCGGGCAGCGTCGCGCCGCAGGTGATGGAGCGCACCCGCCTGCCTATCATCCTTGTACCCGCGCACACGCCGGGCTGACGACAAGACCCGTTAACGCACCTTCACCTGCTAACGGCAACCGTCAACGGCGCGTGCACCTTGTCCTGCGCAATTGCAGCCTCGATCTTGCCTGGTACGTCACTCTCCACACCCTGTTTGGCCACGCGGATCGCGTTGCGAATCGCGTTGGACTTGCTCTTGCCGTGCGCCACGACCACAATGCCCGAAAGGCCCAGCAGCACAGCGCCGCCGTACTCGCTGTCATCCATGCGCGCCTTCACGCGCTTGAGTGCGCCCCTGATGAGCAGCCCGCCCGCCATGCTGTTGAGGCGGCGGCGAATCTCCTCGCTCATCACGTCCTGCAGCAAGCGCGACGCCGACTCCGCCGTCTTGAGGAAAATGTTGCCGGTGAAGCCGTCGGTCACCACCACGTCGACTGTGCCCTTGAAGACGTCCTTGCTCTCCACATTGCCCAGAAAATTGATGCCTGGTGTATCGACAAGCATGTGCGCGGCGTTTATCATCAACTGATTGCCCTTGCCCTCTTCCTCGCCGTTGCTCAGCAGCCGCACACTCGGGTTGGCAATGCCGAAAACCTCTCGTGCGTAGAGCGTACCCATAATGGCAAACTGGGGAAAGTATTCGGCCCGGCAGTCTGCGTTGGCGCCCACATCCAGCACGACGCAGAAGCCTGCCATGGTGGGAACAGGCGTGATCAGCGCCGGGCGCATCACACCCTTGACGCGCCCCACGTGCAGGATGCCCGCAGCCAGCGCGCCACCCGTGTTGCCCGCCGTTACAAAGGCATGTGCCTCGCCGGCGCGCACCAGTTTGCAGCCCACCGACATCGAGTTGTCGGGCTTGGAGCGCACGGCGTTGGCGGGCTTGTCGTCCATTTCAATCACTTCGCTGGCGGGCACAATTGGCAGGCGCAGGCCCTCTGTCTTGTGCTTGGCAAGCTCCTTGCGAATGACGTCGGGCTTGCCCACCATGGAGACAGTGACGCCATAGTCGCGTGCGGCAGCGATAGCCCCCAGCACAACCTCGTGGGGCGCATGATCGCCACCCATCACATCCAACGCAATATTCATGCTCTATACCTTGCTCCAGTGGGAGCGCAACTGTTTGGAAACTCTACACGGATACCGCGGGAGACAACGGGCGCATTCGTAGCGGCGGCTTCAGCCGCCGGTGGTTATGGGGCGCGGCGCGATTCGCTGCTTCGGCGGCTGAAGCCGCCGCTACGACGTACCTGAGATTACAACACTCGCGCGCGCCGTTAGTTTCAATCGCGCGTGCGCGGCGCGCGTGCGGCCAGCGCGCGCAGTGCTGCCGGCAGCCGCGCCAGCACATCGCCCGCGACAACACCCGCCCGCCCAATCTCTTCCTCGCAGAGCAGCCCGGCTGCGCCGTGCAGCCATGCGCCCAGGCAGGCCGCCCCAAATGCCTCAATCCCCTGCGCCATCAGCCCGGTGATTGCTCCCGCGAGCACATCGCCCGTGCCGGCGGTGGCAAGCGCGGGCGTGGCCACCGGCAGAATCGCCAGGTGGCCGTCCGGGTGGGCAATCACCGTATATGGCCCCTTGACGAGCAAGACCACCTGCCAGCGTTCGGCTGCCTCTAGCGCAAGCTCCCAGCGGTGCGCCTGCACGTCGGCCAGCGGCAAGTCGAGCAGGCGCGCAAATTCGGCGGGATGCGGCGTGAGCACGCACTGGTCGGGCAGATGCTGCGCCCAGTCATCAATCTGCGTCAGGCAATTGAGGCCATCGGCGTCAATCAGCGTGGGCGGCATGTCCACTTTTTCCAGCAGCGCCTCCACAAACGCGACGGATGCGTCTGTAAAGGTGATGCCGCAGCCAAGCAGCAGCGCGTCATAGTCCGGGGTCGCGCCGCCCAATATCTCTACGCCATCACGGCTCAGGGCGCCCCGCTCTTCTGCGTGCTCGCTGTCGGTGGGCAGGATGAGCCATGTCGCTTCGCGCAACTGCGGGGCAACGACGTCCCATGTCGCGCGTGTAACGGCGCCGGAGACCAGCCCCGCGCCCACGCGCGCGGCTGCGCCCAGGCTCAGTGCAGCCGCACCCGCAAAGGGGACGCTGCCCACCGCGCCCAGCACCTTGCCGAATGAGCCTTTGTGGCTGACGTTGCCGCGCACCGGCAGCAGCGGCGCGAGCATGGCTGCGTTGAGCAGAAAGACGCGCGGTGGCGGATAGAGCGCCGGGTCAATACCGATTTTCGCCACTGCGATGGCGCCGCAAGCCGCCGCACCAGGGAAGCGGTAGTGGCCCCACTTGGCGGCGGCGAAGGTCACTGTGTAGTTGGCAGGCAGCGCGTGCGCGTCAAGCGCGCCCGTGTCGCAGTCGAGGCCGCTGGGGCAATCCACGGCGCAGACGCGCAGGTAGGGCAGCGCGTCAAGCGCGCCCCGGCAGCGGTCAAGCAGGGTGGCCAGATCATCACCAATCGGGCGGTTGGCGCCGGTGCCCAGCAGCGCATCCACCAACACGTCGGTTTCTTCCAGCCAGCAATCGAGTTGCGCGAGGCCAGGATCCTCCTCCATATGGGCGACGTCCACGCGTGCATCCACCAGGCGCGCGAGAAGCCTGCCATCATCCTGCGCCGGGTCACGCTTCCACAGGTATACGCGCGGCCGAGCGCCCGCCTCCAGCAGGTGGCGTGCGCACACGAGGCCGTCGCCGCCGTTGTTGCCGGGGCCCACAAGCACCAGCGGACGGGGCAGCAGAGGCGCGTGGCGCTGCAGGATTTCGCGCGCAACCGCCGCCCCGGCCTGCTCCATCATCGCGGCGTAGCTGTGGCCCGCGGCGTCGGCGGCGCGTTCGAGCGCCTGCATTTCGGCCACGCGCAACAGGCGCGCATCGGGCGGGACAGGCAGCGCAGAGGAAGCACTCCCGTTCATCTTCGCTTCGCCTCCACCACGGGGGGCGGGTCAGCCAACCCCATCTCCTGCAGCAAGCCCGTCAGGAAGAAATTGTTGGCGAGCGCCAGCAGGCCGGGAAGCAGAAAGATCACGGGCGCGACGAGCGTGAAACAGAGCGTAATGATAACCAACTGAAAGAGCACGCCCATCAGGCTGTAGAGAGGCGAGCGCATGGCCAGCAGCGTTGCGTTGCGCACCGCCAGGCCAACACTTGGCTCGTCCTGCTGGCAGAGCAGCGGGAAGAGATACTGGCTCACCATTAGATAGATGACCAGCGCCCACACCCACAGCACCACCACGATCAGCCGCCAGCCCACCGCGCCCCCGGACGAGTAGAACCAGATGTTGACCGGGATCATGGCAAATACGAAGAGCATCAACGCCGCAAGCGCCCAACTCGCGCCAATGCGCGTGCGCGCCTCCTCCCAGAAAACGTCCATCGAGGAGCGGCGGTAGTTGGCCAGGCGGTTGGCGACGGCCTGCAGGCCACGCGTTGCGGGCGCTGCGGTCACAATCAGCGCAGCGCCTGCCCACCACACGAGGCTGACGCCCACAATGAGGAAGAGGTCTTCGTAGGCCGCCTTCAACGTGCGGCCCATGATGCGGAATGCCTTCACGGGAGATGTCTCAATCGGTTGTGCTTTGCTCTGGCCTGCTGGTGCAGGCCCTTTGTGCTACGCGGCCAGTATAGCATAGCGCGGCGGCGCATCCGGCAGCCTGTGCTGCAGGGTGCGCGCTTTGGTGTTGCCCACGGGTTGGCGCTGCCGTTGCGCTCTGGCTATAATGGGCGCATGAGCCGCCGCACTGGTTTTGACGCCCGCCGCTTCGCTCGCAGCCAGGAGGTGCGGCTGGTGGTGGGGTTCTTTGTCATCCTCTACCTCGTGGGCGGGCCGCTGATTTGGCATTTCTACGGCGCGGGCGGCGCGCTGCTCGCACTGCTCTGCATGACGGGTGCGCTCGTCTTCTTCCTGCTGCTCTACGGGCTGGTTTCGCTGCTGGGCATTTGGGCGAACCGGGACTATTCGTAGCGGCGGCTGATGCGGATTGCCGGAATAGGGCGGCATGGCGTCATCAGCGCCAACTGCAACCTCACCGCCGGCCCCTCTCCAGTCCGGAGAGGGGAGACAGGCGCATCCTTCGTAGGTCACGTCTCCGACGTGACGCAGTTGTTTTTCTCCCCTCTCCAGACTGGAGAGGGGCCGGGGGTGAGGTCGCAGTCGGCTCCGCATGCCGAACCATTTTGGTAACAATCAATAGCCGCCGAGCTCGAGCGCGCGACGCGATCCACAGCTACGGCGGCTCAAGCCGCCGCTACGAAACGCCGGTTGCGTCGGGCCAGTTTTCTATCTTCAATTGTCAATCTTCAATGATCGTGGGACCTATGCCGAAGCAAAAGATTCTTGTGGGTGTCGCGTGGCCGTATGTCAACGGCGAAAAGCATATCGGCCAGATTGCGGGCGCTTACCTTCCGCCCGACATCTTCGCGCGCTACCAGCGCCTGATCGGCAACGACGTGCTCATGGTCAGCGGCTCCGACACGCACGGCACGCCCATCATGCTCAAAGCCGAAGCCGAGGGCATTACGCCCGCAGCCGTGGTGGAGAAATACCACGGCCTCTTCGTACAGGGCTGCCTTGACATGGGCCTCACCTTTGACCTTTACACGCACACCGACACGCAGAATCACTGGGACGTGACGCAGCAGATGTTTCTGCGCCACTTCGAAACCGGCTACATCTACAAGGATGAGCAGAAGCAGCTTTATGACCCCATCGCCGGGCGCTTTCTGGCCGACCGCTACGTGGAAGGCATCTGCCCCCACTGCGGCTTCGAGGGCGCGCGTGGCGACCAGTGCGACAACTGCGGTCGCCTCTACGATGCTCTCGAACTGATCAACCCGCGCTCTAAGATCACGGGCAGCACCGACCTGGAGGTGCGCGCCACCCAGCATTTCTTCCTTGACATGGCGAAGATGAATGGCCCTTTGCTTGAGTGGATTGCCACAGACAAGGAGCACTGGCGGCCCCATGTGCTCAACTCGACGCGCGGCCAGCTTGAACTGCGCGAATTGCGCGGGCGGCCCATTACGCGCGACCTCGATTGGGGCGTCACCATCCCTATGGGCGATTATCCCGACAAGCGCATCTATGTTTGGTACGACGCCGTCATCGGCTATCTGAGCGCGGCCGTGGAATGGGCCCAAATTGCCGGAAACGCCGAGGCATGGCGCATGTGGTGGGACGCCGACGTCAATCCATCGGCCCACATCTACAACTTCATCGGCAAGGACAACATCGTCTTCCACACCATCATCTGGCCGGGGATGCTGATGGGCTACAACGCCGGGGCCACACACCTGAATCTGCCCTGGGACGTGCCCGCCAACGAGTATTTGAACCTGGGCGCGTCAAAGTTCAGCACCAGCCGCGGCAACGTCATCGGCTTCAACTCGATACTGGAGGACTTCCAGGCCGACGCTGTGCGCTATGTGCTGACGGCGCTTGCGCCCGAAACCGCCGACGTTGAGTTCACCTGGCAGGATTTCATGGACCGCGTCAACAACGAGCTTGTGGCCAACTGGGGCAACCTCGTCAACCGCATGCTGGGCTTTGCCTGGAAGCGCTTTGACGGCCAGGTGCCAGACCCCGGCGAACTAGGCGCTGACGATGTGGCCTTTCTCGAAGAGATCAAGGCGGGCTTTGCCAGCGTGGGCGCGCTCTATGACGCCGTCAAGCTCAAAGCCGCGCTGCTGGAGACGCGCCGCCTAAGCCAGCGTGTAAACCAGTATCTCAACGATCACGCTCCCTGGAAGGCCATTGCCACGGACCCCGACGGCGCGGCGCGCACCGTCTATGTCGCGCTCCAGGCCATCGACTGGCTCAACCTCATGTGGGGGTCGATCCTGCCCCACAGCGCCGAGAAGGTGCATGCCATGCTCGGTTACGACGCGCCTCTCTTCGGCAAACAGTACACCCAGGTTGTCGAGGACGCACGCGGCAGCCACCTTGTGCTGCGCTATGATGGCACGGGCGCCGGCGGCGTCTGGGAAGCGGGCGTGCTGCCTGCAGGTCAGGCGCTGCGCGAGCCGGCCGCACTTTTCACAAAGCTGGATGACGCCATGTTGGCCAAGTGGACGGGCGAGGAAGTTGAACCCAGTGCATCAGACTGATGCGCCGGCGCAAACGCCGCGTATGCGCGCGCTGGCTCCGCGCAACGCGGCCCGGCCCGCCCTGGCCTCGGGATTTGACCTGCTCTACGTTCAGCGCCCGCGCCGCTGGCTGCTGGTGGTTCTGGCCGCGTACCTGCTCTGTGCGTCGTTCTACGCGATCGTTACGCCCGCGTGGCAGGCGCCCGATGAGCCCGCGCACTACAACTACATCACCCACATTGCCCACACCGGCACGCTGCCCACATTGCGCATGGGCGACTACAACCAGGAGACGCTGGCGCGCCTGCTGGCCTCCCGCTTTGACCCCAGCCGCGGCATTGAGTCCCTGCGCTACGAAGCCTACCAGCCGCCCCTTTACTACTTGACTGCGGCGGCTGTCAGTTGGGCCAGTGGCGACAGTTTGCGCGCCCTGCGCTTCTACAACGTCTTCCTTGGCCTCGTCTCGCTCATTCTCCTTTACCTCAGCCTCGAAACGGTCTTTCCCAACAAGCCCCTCATCACGCTGGGGGCAACGGCCTTTGCGGCGCTGCTGCCCATGCATGTGGCAGTGACGGCCGCGCTCAACAACGACGTCATGGCCGAGATGTTGATGATGGGCTCGGCGCTCGTGCTCTTCCGCTGGATGCGCCCCTATTACGCCGCTGGCTCGATTGCGCCCAATCCCTGGCGGCTGCTGACACCCAGTGCAACAGCCCACCACGACCGGCGCCATCTCCTGCTGCTGGGCGCGCTCCTGGGCCTGGGCATGCTCACCAAGATCTACGCCTACGCAGTGTTGCCCATGTTCGCCGGCGTAATCCTGTGGACGGTATGGCACGACCGCCGCACCTGGGCTGCCCTGGGCGCCGGCATACGATTGAGCCTACAGATGGTCGCCCCCGCGCTGCTGCTGGCCGCGCCGCTCTGGGCGCGCAACGTTGCGCTCTACGGCCGCTGGGATTTCCTGGGGCTGCACTGGCATGATCAGGTGGTGGCCGGGCAGCCCACAACCCAGGCATGGATTGCCGCCAATGGGTCGCTCGACTACTTCGAGCGCGCCTTCAGCCTCACCTTCCGCTCGTTCTGGGGCGTCTTCGGCTGGATGGGCGTGGCCATGAATGAGTCCATTTACGTCGCCGCGCTCTTCTTTGCGGGCGTGCTCTTCCTGGGGCTGCTCTGGGCCAGCATGCGCCTTATCTCCGGCCCGCCCGACACCGACATGGACCAGTTCCAGACGACGGTGATTGTCATCCTGGGCCTGCTGCTGGTTGCTGTGGTGCTCAGTTTTGTCTGGTACAACCTCAAGTTCGTGCAGCATCAGGGGCGCTACTTCTTCTGGGGCATGCTTGCCATTGGCACGGTGGTGGCGCTGGGCTGGCGCGAGGTGCTGCACCCGCTCCAGGGCGCGATTACGGGGTTGATTGCCGCGGTGCTGGCAGGGTCGCTTCTGCTGGGCTACTTCATCTCGCAGCCGGGCGGCCCCTTCGACAAGTGGACGCTACTGATTGCCTGCGCCTTCGCGCTCTTCCTCCTGCTGCAACCGCTGCTGCTTGTGGGCACCGATTACCCCTATCCCTGGCGGCGCATCGAGGCGCGCTTTGGCCCGCTTGCCGCACGCGGCGTCATGCCGCGCGTCATGCAGGGTGCGCGCTTCGTCTCCTGGGCCATGCCTTTCCTGCTTCTCTTCATGTTGAACCTTTTGGTCCCTTTCTGGTATATTGGCCCCCAACTGGCGCACTAGCGAAGTCCTGTGCCCCATCGCTCCACCTGTTCTTGTTCCCTTGAGGTAACCCATGGCGCTTACACCGATGCCTCGCCACGCCCGCCCAGGCGCACCCATGCCCCAGCAGCCCGCCGCGCGCGGACTGCACCGTAACGCACTCGACTATGTGGCGATGATGCTCCTGCTGGCGGCGCTGGCGGCGCTCACCACTGTCCCACTCTACGCACTCTGGCACACCGATCGCGTCTACTCGGGCGTCTCGGTGGCGGGCGTGCCGGTGGGCGGCCTCTCACGCACGCTGGCGCACGCCCGCTTGCAGAAGGAACTCGGCGCCTACCCGCTGCCGCCCGTCAACCTCATCTACGGCAGCCAACGCTTTGCGATTGACCCCCTGGAGGTGCGCGCACGTGTGGACCTGCTCGACGCCGTCAATCAGGCCTTTGTCGTGGGGCGCACGGGCGCCCTGGGCGAGCGGGTTGTGGCGCAGGCAAGTGCGCTCCTCAACGGCGCACGCGTCACGCCGCGCCGCATCTACAGCACCGAGTTGCTTGAGCAGGCAATCGCGGGCGTGGCCACAGGCGTCAACACTGCCGGCAGGGCGGCCAGCCAGGTAGGCGTCATTGCCACGCGCGCCGAGCCCGCCCTCACCGTCAATGAAGCGGCATCGCTCGCCGCGCTGACAACCGCACTTGACCGCGCGCCGGCAGGACAGCCCCTCAACGTCACGCTGGTGGTTGATGAGAAGGCGCCCGACCCAATGGCAGGCCCGCGCGTCAAGCCCAAGGACGCGCCCCTCTTCTCCGCACCCTTCATCCTGCGGAGCGATGTCAGCGATGTCGAGCTTGCGTTGGACCCGGCGCTGCTCTCTTCCATGATCGTTGCCGTTAACCCCGTGCGGCTGGATGACGTGCGCCTGCGCGCATGGCTGGGGCAAATGGCCACGCAGGTTGACATGCCCGCGCGCGATGCGCGCCTGCGCTTCAATTCCGCCACAGGCGGCGTCACGATCATCCAGGAGAGCCTGGTTGGGCGCAAACTGGACGTGGACGGGACCGTCGCGTCGGTGCAGCAGGCCGTCGGCTCAGGCGCGACGCAAGCCCCGCTCGTCATGACCGAGGTCGTGCCTGACGTCGACAGCCGGCGCGTGGCAGAAATGGGCATTCGCGAAATGGTCGCCTCGAGTTCCACTTACTTTGCAGGCAGCAGCGCCGACCGCATGGCCAACATCGAAGTCGCCGCCGAGAAGTTCGACGGCGTCGTCATCCCGCCCAACGGCATCTTCAGTTTCAACAAGATTGTGGAGGATGTCAGCGCTGCCAACGGCTTCGAGGACTCGCTCGTCATTTGGGGCGACCGCACAGCCGTGGGTGTGGGCGGCGGCGTTTGCCAAATCAGCACCACCGTCTTCCGCACTGCCTACGAAGGGGGCTTCCCGATTGTGGAGCGCTACAATCACGGCTACGTGGTGGGCTGGTACGGCGACCCCGGACTGGACGCTACGATCTTCACGCCCAGCGTCGACTTCAAGTTCCGCAACGACACAGACGCCTACCTGCTGATTGAGCCGGTGGTGGACCTGGCCAACGGCGTGGCCACCTTCAACTTCTATGGCACGCGCCCCAACCGCCAGGTCACGGTGAGCGCACCCAAGATCAGCGACGTACTGCCTGCGCCGGCTGCGCTCTACACGGTGGATGAGTCGCTGGCCCCCGGCGCCAGGGAACAGGTGGACTGGGCCAAGGAGGGCCTGACCGTAGAGGTGGGTCGCGCGATTACGGAAGGCGGCTGTCAATCGGTGCCGAAACTCTTCTTTCCCGGCGGCGCGCTGATCGGCTGCGCGGCGGGCTTCGTCAACGTGCCGCGCATCAAGG
>CAYRVP010000137.1:0-11754 GCA_964427845.1 uncultured Caldilineaceae bacterium | reverse complement strand
GAGTGGGGCGCGTCCGGAGGGCCATGCGGCAAAGATCCCCCCCAACACCGGGCCCGGCGCCCACGGTCACAGCGACAGGCAGCTTGTGCATCTGTGGCCCGAGACGGGGCGCACGCACCAGTTGCGCGTCCACCTCGCGCACATGGGCGCGCCGATTCTGGGGGACCGCTACTACGGCGACGCGGCGTCGGCGCCGCGCCTGATGCTGCACGCCGCCGAGATCTGGCTGCCGCGCCGCTATGAACGCGAGCCGGTGCTCTACAGCGCGCCCATCCCGCCCGAGTTTAAGTTTACATAACAAGCCCGTACGCAGAGCAGACCGAAACAGCGGAAGAAACAACGGAAGAAGAGAGGACAGAGTTGTCTTTCATGTTGTTACCGCCATTCCCGTCCTTCCTGCGTACTGGAATTCTGTCTTTCTGCCTGGAAGGAATCCCCACATGAAGCCGCTATCGTCGCTGGTCAGTTCAATTGCGCCGTCGGTGACGGCCATGATGATGCAGAAGGGGCGCGACCTGGCGCGCGCCGGTGTGGAGGTCATCAACCTGGCAGGGGGCGAGCCCGACTTTGCCACCCCACCCCACATCATCGAGGCGGGCTATGCGGCCATCCAGGCGGGCGACACCCATTACCCGCCCAGCTTCGGCACGCCCGAATTGCTGGACGCAATTGTGGCCAAGCTGGCGCGCGAGAACAATGTGCATGTGCAGCCCACGCAGGTGATGGCAACCCCGGGCGCCAAGTGGGCGCTCTACGCCGCGTTGGCCGCACTGGTGGACCCCGGCGACGAGGTCATGCTGCTTGACCCCTCATGGGTGAGTTACGCGCCCATGGTGGAGTTGCAGCGCGGCATCCCCGTGCGCGTGGCGCTGCAGAGCACCGACAACTTCGCGATTACGCCCGCACTGTTGCGCGCACACGTTTCGCCGCAAACCAAGCTCATCATGGTCAACAGCCCCAACAATCCCAGCGGGCGCGTGCTGACCAGTGGCGAAATCGCGGCGTTGGTGGACTTCGCCATCGAGCACGATCTCTACGTGTTGAGCGACGAAATCTACGAGCACATTGTCTTTCAGGGGAGCAAACACGTTTCACTGGCGGCGCAGCCGGGGATGGCCGAGCGCACGATCACCGTCAACGGCTTCAGCAAGGCCTATGCAATGACGGGTTGGCGGCTGGGCTGGCTGGCCGCGCCGCCCGCAATTGCCAAACTGGCGCGCACCTACCAAACGCAAAGTGTCACTTCGGCAGCCTCCTTCACCATGGCGGCGGGGGTGGCGGCGCTCAACGGGCCGCAGGAGTGTGTCCATGCGATGACGGCGGCCTACGACGCACGCCGCCGCTTCATGCTTGACGCGCTCGAGGAGATCCCCGGCATCGAGTGCCCGCCCATCGAGGGCGCGTTCTATGTCTTCCCGCGCTTCACGCAAACGCGCCTGAACAGCCTGGAGATCTCCTCGCGACTCCTTGACAAGGCGCTGATCGCCACCACGCCGGGCATTGCCTTTGGCGCGGCAGGCGAAGGGCACGTGCGTTTTTCCATTGCCACCCACATGCACGACCTTGAGCGCACCATTGATCGCCTGGCCAGGATCGTGCCTGCCCTCGAGTAGAAGCGCACGTACGCAGACTGTCATGCCAGTTGTTGGCACACCGCAGGATGAAAATGTCGCGCATTGCGTAGCGGAAGGCCTCCCGGCCTTCATTGTGGCGCCCGCAAAGTGAAGGCCGGGAGGCCTTCCGCTACGCAACGTGCGACATTTTCAGGGTGGAAACTGCGTACCTGCGCTGCTTACTTCATCGACCAGACGTTTGTGGGGGTGATCTTGTAGGTGACGCGCACCTCGCCCGCGCTGTACGTATAGTCGCGCCCGAAGTAGCGGTGCGACAGGTCGTTGATCAACTCCTCCGCCCCTTCCTCGGTGATTTCGCTCACGATGCCCTGGATGCCCAGATAGCGGTAGGGGTCGTCGGGATCCTGAATGCTGAGAGCCACGCAGGGGCGTTCGCGCAGGTTGCGATCTTTCTTGCGGCCGCGTGCGCTGTTAACGAGCAGGTGCGTGCCGTCATAGGCCACCCATACGGGCGTCACCTGCGGCATGCCATCCTCGTCGACGGTGCCAATGTGCGCAAAGGCGCGCTTGGCAAAGAGATCCTTGTAGCTTTCGGGAATCAACTTCATCGGTTTTGTTCCTGTCCTCGGTGTGCCGGCTTGAATGGCGTGATAGCAGTTCGTCATTCGAGTGTAGCAGGTTGCGCCGCGTTAGCGGTCAGCCGCTCTCCAATTATGAACAGGCTCGCAGCGAGGCTTCCGGTTCCGAAAGCCTCGCTGCGTTGCCAGTCGGCGCGGCTGATGTTATTGTACAGGTCGCGTAATCGCCACGCCTTGCCACGCCATGCCACACAACACTCTGGATAGCCCATGAATGTATTCCTCATTCGCCACGCCGAATCCGTGAACAACCGCATTGCCGAGAGCCGCGACTACGCCGACTTCATCGCCACGCGCTCGTTTGACCCTGAGATCACCGACACGGGCGAACTGCAGGCCGCGGCGCTGGCGGCGCACGTGGCCTCGAGCAAGCACCCCGAGTTCATCCGCAAGGGGCACGCGCAGCCGCAGGGCTACGGCTTCACGCGCATTGTCTGCAGCCCCATGGTGCGCACGCTGCAAACGGCTGCCCCCAGCGCCGCCGCGCTGGGGCTGCCGCTCGAGGTCTGGCCGGACATACACGAACAAGGGGGGCTCTTTGAAGGTGACCCGTCCGATGCGGCGGGTGTGCGCAGCTATCCCGGCCTCAAGCGCGCCGAGATGGTGGCGCGCTTCGGCGAGCTTGTGCTGCCCGACACGGTGACGGAGCAGGGCTGGTGGCGGGGCGGCTATGAGGAGTATCCCGAAGCCGAGCTGCGCGCCGTGGCTGTGGCCGAGCGGCTGACCGCCCTTGCCGCCGATGCACCCGAGACCCGCCTCGCGTTTGTGTCGCACGGCACCTTCCTCAACCAGTTGCTGCGCGTGCTGCTGGGCGTGCCCGCCGAAGCACCAATGTATTTCTTTCACGCCAATACCGGTATTACGCGCGTGGAGTTCACGAGTGACGGTTTCCGCGTCCTGCGCTACAGCAACCGCGTCGCCCACCTGTCGCCCGCATTGATGACGCGCTGACAGCGGCGGCGCGAAAAATCCGGGCACTCCCTCTTTCGCCGCTGTGCCAACCGTGCTATACTTGCGTTGCAATCGACCTGCACCGCCGTCATCGCTGCCTGCCTCATCGCACATCGCGACTTTCATTGCGCTCCACACTGCGCGGCATGAAGAACAAGCCTATGGCGTTTCCATCACATTCTCAGCCGCGCAGCGCGCGGCATGTGCGCGTGCTGTTGGCGCTCGCGTTGCCGCTGCTGCTGGGTGGGCTGCTCCTGGCCGCCTGCGGCGACGATAAGGCAGAGACGCCCGCAGCCTCCTCTACGCCGGCTCCGCCTGCCGAAATCGGCAGCGCACCCAGCGGCCCCTTTGCGCGCTTCTTTCCCAGCGCGCGCAACAAGGCGGCCGCACCCGTTGAAGACGCGCTCGAGCGTTACTACCCGGCCGTCAAAATAGAGAACCGCGGCGACCTTGCGCTGGAGGTCGTCCGCAACGCCCCCCGCTATACGCTGGACGTGACGGTTGACGTCATCAGCCGCACACTCACGGGCTCGGGCGACGTGCTCGTCACCAACAACAGCCGCGAACCGTGGAACCAGATCGTCTTCCGCCTTTACCCAAACCTCGAGCAATATGGCGGCGACATGCTCGTCCAGAACATTGCGCTCGACGGCCGCCCCACCACCTTCACCTATGAGGACGAGAACACCTCGCTGCGCGTGCTGCTGCCCAAGCCGCTGCTCCCCGGCGACAGGGTGACTGTGCGCATGCACTGGTCGCTTCTCTACCCCACCTACGTGGATGACCATTCGGTCTACGTCCTCTTTGGGCGCAGCCAGCAGATGACCAGCCTGCCCCTCTTCTACCCCTCACTGGCCGTCTTTACGGATGGCGCAGCCGTGGGCACGGGTGCGTGGTGGCGCGAACTGGGCAGCATTCGCGGCGATGCCGCCTTTGGGCCCATCGCACTCTTTGCCGTCAACGCCGTGCTGCCCAGCGACATGGTGCCTGTCACCTCGGGCACGCAGGTGGTGACCACCAGCGTCTCCCCTACCGAGACGCAGTACACGTGGGTCACAGGCCCGGCGCGCGAGTTCATGTTACACATGAGCCCGCTCTTTGCGCAGGCTTCGGAAGAGGCCTTCGGCACACGCATCACAAGTTACTGGCTGCCGGGCGAGGAGTCAGCCGGGCGGGCGGCGCTGCGCTATGGGGTTGCTTCGTTGCGCGCCTACAGCGACATTTATGGCATGTACCCGCTGCGCGACATGCACATTGCCCCTGCGCCGCTGGGCTTTCGCGGCATGGAATACACGGCCGCCATGCTCCTGGGTGTAGACCTCTATGACCGCCAACGGGTAAACCTCGAGTTCCTGGTGGCGCACGAAATGGCGCATCAGTGGTGGTATCAGGCGGTTCACAACGACCCCGTCAATACCCCCTGGCTTGATGAAGGGCTGGCCGAATACTCCGTCAAGCTCTACACCGAGGCCATGAACGGCTCCCCCAAGGCCGACCTGCTCCAATACCAGCGGTGGGAAGCGCCGCTGGAAATACTCAAGGCGCGCGGCAACGACGCCGCGATTGGCGGCGCCGTGGCAAGCTACAAGAATGGCACGCAGTATGAGGCGGTGGTTTACGGCAAGGGGGCGCTCTTCTTCAACGCGCTGCGCGAGGATCTGGGTGAGCGCGCCTTCCGACGCTTCCTGCAAACCTACCTCGTGGCGCACAGGTACGGCATCGTCAACGAGAATGACTTCCTGGCCGCGCTGCACGTACTGGGCAAGCCCGAGTTGATCCGCCTCTACCGCGCATGGGTGGGCGATCATCTGCTGCAGGCGGCCAGCGTGAGCAACTAAAGGGACGCCACAACAAAACCCGCACGCCTCAATAAGCGAACGGGGAACGGGGAACCGTTTCAGCGCACGGGTGTTCTCTGATCCCCGTTTACTTCAAGCAGACTGTGGGTTTCATTCCGGGAACACTCTGACTGCCGTTGCTCACCGAGCTGGCGTGTCTATTCATATCACTTCGGGCCCATTTGCGCTATACTGAACGCAGTCAAACATAAAGGTCGGGCCAGTCTGCAGCCCACACCCTAATTGGAGGAGATTGTGCCCCGCAATTTCCCTTCGCCTTCGTTTCCACTCGTTTGTCCAGTTTCGATAGTGTTTCGCTCGAAGAATCCCGGAAGGTAGCCGATCTCAAACAGATCGGGCATACCTTCTTCTTCGTCGCGGGCGAGTGTGAAGGGGCAGACGAACGCTCCTGCGTCGTCTGATATGCAGTTTTTGCCTTCCTTGCTGTGACCGAATCTGACTGCATTGTTGCAGCGCATGTTTCTCGTTCAATCAAGCTCGTGAATCACCCAAAAAGAATTAGGAGACAGTATGTTACACGGACCTGCCACACCCTCCGCAAAAGACCCTGCTGGGCCATACAAGATGCGACTGGGCCTTTGGATGTTCCTTTACTACACAATATTCTATGCCGGGTTCGTGGGAATCAACTTGATCTGGCCCCTGACAATGGGGTCGATTGTCTTGTTTGGGCTGAATCTGGCAACGGTCTATGGCTTTGCGCTGATCATCGCTGCGTTCATCCAAGCCCTGGTTTACGATGGCATGTGCCGCAAGAAGGAAGCGGAGTTTGCCCTTCTGGAATCCGAAAACAGCGATGCGACCAACCCCAATCGGGAAGGAACGCGCTGATCTTATGGCAATCACAGCCTTCCTTATGATTGTTGTCTTTGTAGTCGGACTGTCAATCTATTTAGGCACCAAAGTCAAAACATCCAGCGGCTACTTTGCGGCAGGTGGCCACATTCATTGGAGCGTGAATGGCGTCGCGTTCGCCGGCGATTATCTCTCGGCGGCCTCTTTCCTCGGCATATGCGGCCTGATTTCCACGGTCGGCTACGACGGTTTTCTCTATTCCATCGGCTTCCTGGCTGGGTGGATCGTGGCCCTTTTCGTGGTCGCAGAACCACTCAAACGGCTGGGCAAGTTCACCTTCACCGACGCCGTGGACGCGAACTACGACTCGCGTGGCATCAAGCTTGCGGCGGCCATCAGCACCCTGGTCGTCTCCATCTGCTATCTCATCCCGCAGATGGTGGGCGCCGGCGTGCTGGTCGAACCGTTGCTGGGAATCCCGCAAGCCTGGGGAGTGATCATGGTGGGCGCCGTGGTGATCACAATTGTCGCCACTGCCGGCATGGCGTCGACCACCTATGTGCAGTTCCTGAAAGGTGGCCTGTTAATCTTGTTCTCGACCGTTCTCGTTGGCGCGGTGCTCATGCGTGGGCTTTCCACCCAGCCTGACCAGGGAGGCAATGTACCATTCCACACCTATGCAGAGCTGGAAGCGACCCGATCAGGTGAGCAGATTCAGATTTCCGAAGCGGGCTGGGAAGTCGTGGAAGAGGTTCCAGTCAATGGTGGGCTGCTGTTTGTGCTATTGGCCAACGATGGCAAGGAGACCTGGTGGCGCGCCGTCGAATCAGAGGGTGCACTCGTCCTGCAAGAATCGCAGTCGGTGGTGGTCGGTGCCGACGGCAGTTGGATTAATGGTGCTCCCGCCTCTGCAGACAACCAACTGCGTCAGGTAGGCAACCTTGAGCAGATTCAGGGCGCGGCGGAAATCGAAAAGGGCAGCGTCTCGCCCATCAAGTTCCTGTCGATCATGACCGATCGAGACACCACGGTGCGCACTTGGAAAACCGCCAAATTCACCAGTGGCGCGGGGCAGTCGGTCAGCGTGTACTATTTTAACGACGTGAGCGGCGACCGCGTCATGCGCCCTGGCCTGAAGTTCAAGGTGGAGGGCACATTGGTGGAGAGGCTCGATTTTCTCTCGCTGATGTTGGCGCTGTTCTTGGGTACTGCTGCGCTTCCGCACATCCTGATCCGCTATTACACGGTTTCCAGCCCGTCGAGCGCGCGCAAGTCCACCGTTGTTGCGATTGCGACGATTGGCTTCTTCTACATCTTGACGCTGTTCATGGGCTTGGGCGCCATGGTCAGCGCCGTCGTCAACCCGGCGGACAGCAACATGTCCGCGCCACTGCTCGCGCGCTCGTTTGGCGAGTTGCTCTTTGCAATCATTTCTGCGATAGCCTTCGCCACCGTGCTCGGGACGGTCAGTGGCTTAATCGTGGCGGCCTCCGGCGCGGTGGCCCATGATCTGATGGATCGCTTCTTGCAGGTCAAGATGACTGACCGCGGGAAAGTACGCGCCGGCAAGATTTCGGCGTTCGTCGTCGGCGGTATTGCCATTTTGATGGGCATCTACTTTAAAGGGATGAATGTCTCCTTCTTGGTGGGGCTGGCATTCGCCGTGGCCGCGTCGGCCAATCTGCCGGCCATCATTATGTTGCTCTTCTGGAAGCGAACCACCGGCAAAGGCATCACCGCCTCCATTGTCGTCGGCATCGTTGCCTCTCTAGGTTTGATCGCTCTCTCGCCGGAATTGTACGCCTTTCGCGGGCTGAACCCGTTAGACGCACCCTTCCCGCTCAGCAACCCTGGGATCGTCTCGATTCCCTTGAGTTTTCTCACATTGGTGGTGGTCTCGTTGCTGACCCCCAAGAACGGAAGCGCCACGGTTCGGTTCGCTGAAGTCCAGTAGCCAAAGGCCGACACCAGGTGGGATGTCCATGCTGGCCCATCCCGCCTGGTGTCGGCATTGATCGAACCGATCCTCGTCAATCTCACTGCCGTTCGCTGCCATGTGGCACGTAGGGCCGAGGTGTGCAGTACCACCACGGTCCGCAAGATTCGGCGCTGGCCCCGTGAAGGTGGCCCGGCAGTGGCGGTCCAGGCCGAATTTCGCCCGGTTCCCCGCTCCCGCAAACATCTGTTGGTTTCATTCCGCTATCACTTCATGCAGCGGAGAACGGGCGGGGGTCAACAATTGTTGACCCCCGCCCGTTCTCCGCTGCATGGTTCGTTACAGAATCTGCCGCAGGAACAGCTTCGTGCGCTCATGCTGTGGGTCGGTGAAGAAGTGCGCGGGCGTGCCCGTTTCCACCACCTCGCCTGCGTCCATGAAGACCACGCGGTCGGCCACTTCCTTGGCAAAGCCCATTTCGTGGGTGACGACAAGCATCGTCATGCCCGACGCCGCCAACTCCTCCATCACCTGAAGCACTTCCTTGATCATCTCGGGGTCCAGCGCCGAGGTGGGCTCGTCAAAGAGCATCACCTTGGGCTGCATGGCCAGTGCGCGCGCAATGGCCACGCGTTGTTGCTGCCCGCCCGAAAGCTGACCGGGAAACTTGGCCGCCTGCTCGGGGATGCCTACGCGCTCGAGCAACTGCATGGCGGTCTCGTCGGCCTCCTTGCGGCTCTTCTTGCGCACCTGCATGGGGGCCAGCGTAATGTTCTGCTGCACCGTGAGGTGAGGGAAGAGATTGAATTGCTGGAAGACCA
Source organism: uncultured Caldilineaceae bacterium (assembly GCA_964427845.1). GTDB lineage: Bacteria > Chloroflexota > Anaerolineae > Caldilineales > Caldilineaceae > UBA5069. The sequence continues at coordinate 3,180 of CAYRVP010000137.1, read as the reverse complement.
TCCCCGTCTCCATGCGCACAGCCTCGATATTCTTGAGGTTGCGGTTGAGGGGAATGTTGTCCACCACAATCTCACCGCTCTGGTGCTCCTCGAGGCGGTTGATGCAGCGAATGAGGGTGGATTTGCCCGACCCTGAGGGGCCGATGACGACGAGCACCTCGCGCTTGCGCACATTGATGCTTACATCACGCAGCGCGTGAAAGTCGCCATACCACTTGTTCACCTTGGTGCAGGTGATGATGTCACTGTTTTCCGCGTGTCCGGCCATGAGTGGATCCTGTCTGTACGATTTGATGCGGTCACTCTAACAACAATACTGACGATTGATGATTGATGATTGGACGTCGTCAATCATCAATCGTCAATCTTCAATCTTCCCATTCTACCTCTGCCCCACCGCCAACTGCACCTCAAGGCGGCGGCTGGCGTAGCTCATGCCGTAGCTGAAGAGGAAGTAGACGAACGCCACAAAGACGTAGACCTCACGCGTCACGCCGCCCTGCACCTGCACCCACTCGGCCTGCTGGATGACCACGCGCGCAATGCCCAGCAGTTCGAGCAGGCCGACCAGCGAGACGAGTGACGTATCCTTGAAGAGGCCGATGAACTGGCCCACAATTGCAGGGATGACAGCGCGCAGTGCTTGCGGCAGCACAATCAGCCGCAGCTTCTGGATGCCGCTCAGCCCCACGGCGTCGGCTGCCTCGTACTGTCCCCTGGGCACGGCCTGCAGGCCGCCGCGCACATTCTCGGCCAGGTAGGCAGCGGCAAAGAGTGTAATCGCCACCATCGCACGCACGGCGTTCTCCGGCGACGTCGCGTTGGATGGCAGCACCAGCGGCAACGCGATCATTGCCATAAAGAGCAGCGTCACCAGCGGTACGCCGCGGATGAGTTCGATATAAGCCACGCAAACGCCTTTGATCACGGGCAGTCTGGATCGCCGCCCCAGCGCCAATAGTACGCCAATCGGAAAGCTCATGGTAATGCCCACCACCGCCAGCAGCATGGTCAGCGTCAGGCCGCCAATCACGCTGTAGGGAATGAGGTTGCCGCCAAAGGTCCAGATTGTGCCCACCACGGGCAGCGAAATGCCGCCGCGCAGCAACCAAATGGAGATGGGGAGCGAGAGAATCCACGCCCAAACCAGCAGGCTGGCTTGAAACTGGGCAAAGCGCCCCAGCAAATAGCCGCCCACCACCAGCCCTGCGCCCACAAAGAGGGCGATGCGCGCCGTCGGATCCAGCGGCAGCAATGCCAGCGCGAGTTGAAGCGCAGTCAGCCCCACACCCAGCGTGCGCATGAAACGGCCCCATTGACCTGCGCTCAGCCCCAGCAGCGCGCTCACAATCCAGAGCACGAACACCACCTGCCAAATGCGCTCCCAGGGGTAAAGGCCCACCGTGAAGAGTTTGCGGTTCACCCACACCGGCTCCCAGTAAGCCTCGATGAAGACCCAGCGCAGCAGCCCGGTGACGATATGGTAGAGCGCGATTGCGGCCAGTAGCGTCAGCAGGCTGTTGAAGAAGCCGCTGAAGAGGTTGGCACGCATCCAACCCACAACGCCTGTGGTGCGCACGGGGGCGGGGCGCGCAGCGCTGGGGTGGGTGGTGTTCACCCAGGTCGACACATCGCTTCCGCCGGTTGCATCGCCGGGCATGGGGTTGAGGGCCATGGCTTAGCGCTCCACCAACGCCATGCGCTTATTGTAGATGTTCATGAGCAGCGAGGTGATGAGGCTGAAGGAGAGGTAGGTGGCCATGATGAGCAGGAACATCTGCACAGTGGCGCCCGATTGGTTCATGATTGTCAGCGAGACATTGAAGAGGTCCGGATAGGCAATCGCGATGGCAAGGCTCGAATTCTTGGTAAGATTAAGATACTGGCTGGTGAGAGGCGGGATGATGACGCGCAGCGCCTGCGGCAGCACAATCAGCCGCAGTGTGGCCCCGTTGGAGAGGCCGACGGCCTTGCTCGCCTCCCACTGCCCCTTGGGCACGGCGTTGATGCCTGCACGCACAATCTCGGCGATGAACGCGCCGGTGTAGAGCACCAGCCCCAGCAGCAGCGCCGTGTACTCGGGCGAGAAGGTGCGCCCGCCGCGCACGTTGAAGCCCTGGAACTCGGGGGCACTGTAGACCAGCGGCGCGGGCGCAATCCACGTCAGCGACGTGCCCTCTGCGGGCAGGTCATAGTAGCGGAAGCCGCCGTCCTTCTCGGTCAACTCCTCGCCCAGCACGGCGCCGTCTGCGCCATAGAGGGTAACGGGTGCATAGCGGATGGGTTGGTCACCCAGGTTGGCGTCATAGGCGCCGTCATTGTTGACATCCGCGAAGAGTGTGCCGCGATCGCCGCGCTTGATCTCGTAGGTCACGTTGGCGGGCAGGCCGGCTGTGAGATCAGTAAGCACATAGCCAAACAAAAGCACGGCAGCGAAGACGAAGCCTCCTACAAGCCAGCCGCTTTCGAGTCGTCCCGCCCGCACCAGCGCGCGCCGGCGCAGCCGCCTGGCGAGCCACCCCGCCACGATGGCCGCACCTAACCACCAGGTAAGCGCGCCACCCGTCTCCGAAACATGGAGCCAGCCCATCACCATGCCGCGGTTGCTGAGAATGACTGCGTTGCCCAGCCCCAGATGCGCCTTGATATCGGGCAGCTGCAAAATGACGGCGGTGTACCAGAAGAAGAGTTGCACCAGCAGCGGCGTGTTGCGAATGATGTTGATATAGGCGCCGGCGAGATTGCGCACCATCCAGTTGGTGGAGAGGCGCGCAATGCCAACGACCAGCCCCAGAATTGTGGCAAGCACAATCCCCGCCACCACCACGCGCAGCGTGTTGATGACGCCCACGACGAACGCACGTCCGTAGCTCTGCTGCGGGTCAAACGGTGGCCCTTCGGCAATGCGGAAGCCGGCAGACTGTGTGAGGAAATTCCAGCCCAGAGGAATGTTGCTGCTGCGCAGATTGGTGACGATATTGCGTGCAAAGAAGGCCACCGCCATCACCAGCAGCGCGACCACAGCCGCCTGCATCAACAGGTGGATGACACGCGTATCCTGGAAGATTGAGCCTTCGCTGCGTCGCGGGGCCGGAGAGGATGATGAGGCCATGGAAGTCCTGCGGGGGTGGGGGCGGCAGCGTGCGCCGGGCATTGCACATGGCAATGCCCGGCGCACTT